>JAZQPR010000185.1:0-19726 GCA_045628605.1 Oscillospiraceae bacterium | reverse complement strand
AATAAAGAAATTGTATTTTTCATAATTAAATCCTCATAAATAAAATTTTTTTAGTATCCCGTTAATCATAATGCACATTTTGCTTTTTTAATGCATATGTTTATTATAAGATAAAAATTAGAATAATTCAATATTTTTTTGAAATTTCCAGTAATTAATTAAACAATGATGTTCGAATTTTGCTTTTTCAACATAATATCAGGTGTCAATAAAAAAATATATATTTTTGATTAACAATAATATTTTAGCATGAAATCACAGAAAAACACTGCTTCAAAATTTTAAAAAAAAATTTGAAAAAATTAAAAAAAGGTATTGACATTATTATCTTTCTGTAGTATAATTAATATCGTCGTCAGGGAGACCTGAGATAAACGACGAATGGGAGCATAGCTCAGCTGGGAGAGCATCTGCCTTACAAGCAGAGGGTCATAGGTTCGAGCCCTATTGTTCCCATTGGATGGCCTGGTAGTTCAGCTGGTTAGAACGCCGCCCTGTCACGGCGGAGGTCGTGAGTTCGAACCTCATCCAGGTCGCTTATGCGGATTTAGCTCATCTGGTAGAGCGCCACCTTGCCAAGGTGGAGGTAGCGAGTTCGAGCCTCGTAATCCGCTCTTTATTTTTATACGGCGCTATAGCCAAGTGGTAAGGCAATGGTCTGCAACACCTTGATCCCCGGTTCAAATCCGGGTGGCGCCTCTCGAACTGATTTCAGTTCAAACAAAAAATAATGGGAGCATAGCTCAGCTGGGAGAGCATCTGCCTTACAAGCAGAGGGTCATAGGTTCGAGCCCTATTGTTCCCATATGGTTCGGTAGTTCAGCCGGTTAGAACGCTAGCCTGTCACGCTAGAGGTCGTGGGTTCGATTCCCATCCGAATCGTTTTAAAATTAAATACTTTGCGGATTTAGCTCATCTGGTAGAGCGCCACCTTGCCAAGGTGGAGGTAGCGAGTTCGAGCCTCGTAATCCGCTTTTGACGGCGCTATAGCCAAGTGGTAAGGCGTGGGTCTGCAACACCCTGATCCCCAGTTCAAATCTGGGTGGCGCCTCTTTTCAAAGCGATTCATTTTTTGGGATCGCTTTTTTATTTTATCCTTAAAATCAAATTACAGCGACACTATGTCAAAGTACATTTCGGTATAAATTAATCTAAAAAAACAGCTCACGGGCCGGTTTACAGTTACCGACCCGTGAGCTGTTTTATTTTTGGAGTATCTAATAGAAGTATGGAAATTAAAGATATCAGTTTAAGTTTTCTGCTGCCTTGCCATATTCAAAAAGTGATGCGCAAAGCTTTCTGAGTGCAGGATCTTCATTAGGATCTGTTACAACGAGGAAGATGTAGTCATAAATATTGTATTCAAATCCGTCTATTTTCTTTGAGTACTCACTTGGAGAGAAGCTCTCTTCGATATAATACATACCGTCTTTTTCGATTCTTCCGGGCTTGTATTCTGAGAAATAGTGACGAAGAATTGTATTTGATTTTAAGAGAAGTGAAGAACCGATATAGTCAGAATCCTTAATTCCTGCTGAAGGAGTGATCTGTGATGCTATATTCTGAAAATCCTCTTCAGTATAGCTTCTCGGATCTTCTTCTCCACCCTGGAAATATGCCTTTGCATATGTTCCGTAATCTATCATTGCATCGATAAATTCTTCATAGTTTTCATATTCTTCAACTTCAATAACCTTTTTCGCATAAGCCTCTACACTTATATCGAAATCCTTTGCTGTATTTCCGTTTGCTACGATCACATCACCATGTATATTTCCGCTTATATACTGAGCGGGTACGTCTACTGTAAATTTGTATGTTCCGTCAGACTCAGGTTCAAGATCTTTTACAAATATATCCTGCTGGCTCTGATTCGGAAGTACAAAGTGAATATGTGCAGATTCATCATATTTGATCTCATCATCAAATGATACAAATACATTAAGAGAAATGCTTCCGTCAACTGATGCACTTACTCCTGCGATTTTAATTCCCTTGTGTCCGCAGTATACGCATTCTCCGTCAACATACTCGTGGAACTGAGGATACTTATTGAAGCTTCCGTTGTTTTCGCCTATAGAGATCTTATCCCAGTCAGCCTTTGTTCCGCAGTAAATAACGGTCATGTTTTTGTTGCTGTAGAAGCTGTCTTTCTGAACTGATTTTACGCTCATCGGAACATAAAGCTTTTTAAGACTACCACAGAAAGCAAACGGACTGGTTGTAGCATCATTTTCATCTTTGCTCTTTATAACTTCAACTTTGTTTAAGTCAACCTCTGAAAGACTTGAACAGTATGCCAGAACACCTGACTCAACTGTGGTTACTCCATCAGGGAATGAGAAAGATTTGAGTGCTGAACATTCATAAAAAGCATTTTCTCCAATTGAAGTCAGCTGGGACTGGTCTGAAATAACAACCTCTTCCATCAGGTCACATCCGATAAATGCGTTTTTAGCAATAGATGTTACTGTATCAGGAATTTCAATTTTCTTTATATCAAGGTGCGTAAATGCCTGAAATTCAATTGATATAAGGCCATCAGGCAATGTGAGTTCTTCAAGGGAATTGCATCCTGCAAAACAGTCTTTCGGAATAACGGTTATTTTTTCCGGAATGCTGATCTTTTTAACAGGACGGCAGCAATAGAAGGAAGCTTCTCCAAGACTTTCAAGTGTTGATGGTAAATCTATTGTTTCAAGAGATTCATCCCCGTAAAAAGCAAACATATCTATTTGGGTAAGTCCTTCAGGGAAATTGATTTTCTTAAGATTCGGACAATTTGAGAAAGCACTTCGGCAAACCTTTTTCACTGTTGACGGAAGTACTACCTCCTCAAGATTATTAAAATATTCGAAGCCGCGGATTGCAACGGACTGAACCCCTTCATTTATTACTATTTTCTTTACAGCATCGCGTATTTTTGAATCTCTGTTCCAGCCTGTAGTAAATGAAGCTGTTTTTTCTCCTTCTCTCATTCTGGTCGTACCGCTTATAGAAAGTGTTCCGTCAGAAGAAAGAGTCCATGTTATCTTATCAGACGTATTATAGCCCCACTCTGTTCCCCCTGTAAGTTGAAATGAAAACGGCGCATCTGTCAGTGCCATATCATTAAAAAATGCATTTGGAGCAAATTCAAGATCTGCCGGAACATCAGCAGTCTTTAAACTTGCACAATCAGAAAATGCACCTGAGCCTACAGATGTTGCTGAATTTGTAATTTTTATACTTTCAAGTGCAGAACATCCCTGAAAAGCACATTCGCCTACAGTTTCAACACTTGCAGGAATTTCAATATTTTTAAGTCCCAGGCATTGTTCAAATGAGTTGTATTCTATTGTTTTCAAGCCTGAAGGCAGTGCAACTGTCTGAAGTGAACTGCATCCGCTGAAAGCATAGGAATCGATCATGGTTACAGACTCAGGAATATCAATATCTTCGAGTGCTGAACATTCTGAAAACATAAAACTTGGGATCGTTGTCAGATTTTTCGGGAGAACAACTTTCTTCAGGTAAATGGAATCAGCAACTATAGAACCTTCAAGTTCTGTTGCAGAATCAGGTATTACTATCTCTGTACATCCTGTATTTGAAAATGCACGGCTCCATATTTCTTTTACAGATGACGGAATATCTATAGATTTCAGATTTCTGTCATTTGAAAAAGCGCCGTTGCGAATAAGAGTAACTGTATCAGGTATAACAACACTTTCAAGATTCGGGCAATTTGCAAAAGCATAGGATGAAATATTGGTTATTCCTTTTTCTATGATTACTTTTTTTATTTCATTCTTCTGTGAATTCCACGGAGCATCTGAAGCGTTAAGTATATACGGCATTTCTCCGATACCGCTTATAGTAAATACTCCGTCTTCAATTACCCATGTACAATTGTTGCTTCCTGCACTTACGGTCGAAATAAACTCCGGAACCAATACGCCTGCAGGAGCTGCTGCATATGAAGCAAGTGTTGCTGTACAAATTAATCCTGCTGTTATTCTCTTTAAATATCTTCTCTGCATAGTCTTTTCCTCCAAAAATATAAATATCTTACATTTCAATTTCTTCCATAACTTATCCGGATCTGTTTTCTGCAATATAAAGCCGGTCCGAAAGCTTTTTTATATCAACTAATCATTTATTTCTGTCTGCAGTTATAAGTATACAAAAATCCGGTTATAGTTTTCAATAATTAAAAAGTAAGTTGCATTTTTTCAGTGGTAAGTTGCATAATAATTTGCAATTTAATATCAAAGCGCATTTTTCGTAATATGATTATTGTTAAAAACATAAAAAACGAACGAAAATCTGACAGTACCATATTTGTACTGTCAGATTAAAAAATATATATTGTTTTTTATTTTTCATCAGTTTTTTTTCTGACTTTTTTTCTGACTGAAAAACCAAATTCGCCAAGTTTTCGTCCAAGTGAAAAATACTCACCATGTGAATATGCCATAAGACCCGCCTGCTGAAGATTTAGTTTTCCTTTGCTGTCAATAAATCTTTCTTCGATATCAACAGCTTCTATAGTTGCAATAAACATATCATGAGTTCCAAGATGTTTGATCTCAACGACCCTGCACTCAAGACACAAAGGACTCTCCTTTACAAGCGGTGCCGCTACTTTTGATGCTTCCTCCCTGTGAAAGGAACAGTGTGAAAATTTGTCTGTTTTTTTTCCTGTTTTTACTCCGCAGAAATCAACATTTTTACACATTGATGAAGTAGTGAGATTAATGACAAATTCTCCCGACTCTTTGATCATGCTGTACGAATGTCTTTCAGGTCTTATTGAAACATATGTCATTGCAGGATGTGTATTTATTATACCTGTCCAGGCAGCCGTCATGATGTTTGAATGCTCCATTGTACCGCATGAAATCAGAACTGCGGGAAGCGGTCCAAGAATAGTTCCCGGTTTCCATATGACCTTAGCCAATAAAATACACCTCTTACTTTCCTGTTACTATATCTTCGGATTCGTGTTTTTTAGGACGCTCCATCAGGAGTCTGACCTTTTCCTGAAGATCCTCACCCTCAAAGAGTACCTTGTACAGCTGTTCTGTTATAGGCATTTCAACACCAAGTTTTGTGCTGAGTCCGTATGCAGCCTTGCAGCAGTAATATCCTTCAACCGTTCCTACCTGCTTTACAGCTTCATCCGGCGAAATACCCTTTCCTATGAGCTGCCCTGCCCTTCTGTTTCGGCTGTGAAGACTTGTACATGTAACGATCAGGTCACCTATTCCGGTCAGTCCGAAAAACGTATCCAGTTTGGCACCCATTGCCACACCAAGTCTTGATATTTCCGTAATTCCGCGAGTCATCAGAGCTGCCATTGTATTGTCGCCATAACCCATTCCGTCACATATTCCGGCACACAGTGCGATAATATTTTTTAATGAACCGCCCAGCTCGCATCCGATAATATCCTCGTTTATATAGATTCTGAATACACTGTTGCTAAGTGCATCCTGAACAAAATAAGCTGCCTTCAGATCATCAGATGCAACAGTAACAGTTGTAGGGATCTTTCTTCCGACTTCTTCAGCATGAGAAGGTCCTGACAGTGTAACAACGGATGCATTTTTTATCTCTTCCCTTATTACCTGACTCATTCTTAAATACTGTCCGTCTTCAAGACCCTTGCTTGTATTTAAAATGATCATATTGTCCTTTATATACGGTGATGCCTGTTTTGCAACACTGCGCATAAAAATTGACGGTATTCCGAATATAACAATATCAGAACCTTCAATACATTTTTCAAGATCAGAAGTCAGTCCGATCCTCTCAGGTATCTTCACTCCGGGCAGCTTCTGTTTATGTTCTCTGTCTTTTTTCAGACTCTCTATTTCACTGTCAAAGGCAGACCAAACCGTAACATCATGATTTGATTCATCAGCAAGAATAGCTAGAGCGAGTCCAAATCCTCCGGATCCGAGCACAGATATTTTCGCCATTTTTCCTTCCCTCCCGTTTTACTTTTTTGAAAATGATAACTTATTTTCTGTTTTATCGATCAGTCTCTTTATATTTGACCTGTGCATATAAATAATAAGTACTGATGTCATAGTTACAACGACCAGATGAATAATTATATATTTTGTTTCAATATGTCTGACAAAATACTGCAGAATAAATGTCACCACAGGATAAAATGCTGCAGCCGTTATGGATGACAGCGAAACATATCCTGAAACAAGAAGCACTATGATAAATATCGGAAGCACAACCATAAATGTTCTGATATCTATGGCAATAAGAACAGACGCTGCAACCAGAACGCCCTTTCCGCCTTTAAAACCATAATACAACGGGAAAATATGACCAAGCATGACCATAAATCCTGCAATATATCCGGAAGACATTATATCTGCTGAATATCCAAAGCATTTTACACATGCCCTGACTATCAGGATCGTCACAATTCCCTTGAAAAGATCGCATAACAGTGTTACAGCAGCAGGGCCTTTTCCAAAACATCTCAAAACATTTGTAAGTCCTGCGTTTTTACTTCCGAAATTTCTGATGTCTTCTTTTTTCATCAGCTTTGTAACTATAATAGCTGAATTGCAGCTGCCTATAAGGTAAGCACCAATACAGCAAAAAATCATCAATACTAAATAACCGCTTGACATCTCTGACCAAACCTCCGAAACTCAGTTCTTATCATTGCCTCTTTCTCTGACAATAAATCGTACAGGCGTTCCGTCAAGACCAAAAGTGGAACGTATCTGATTTTCAATATATCTCTGATATGAAAAATGGAAAAGTTCTGCTTTGTTTACAAATGTAACAAATGTCGGTGGTTTTGTGGACGGCTGAGTCATATAGTATATCTTCAGTCTCTTGCCCTTGTCGGAAGGCGGCTGTACTCTTGTAGTCGCATATGCAAGAACATCGTTTAACATACCTGTTGAAATACGTATCGAATTCTGTTCACTTACATGACTGATAAGATCATATATTTTATCTACTCTCTGTCCTGTTTTAGCTGAAATAAAAATAAAAGGAACATATGACATAAAACTGAAGTCATTTTCAAGCTTTGTCTTGAATTCACTCATGGTCTTGTCATTTTTTTCAATAAGATCCCATTTGTTTACGCACACAATTGAGGCTTTTCCCTGTTCATGTGCATAACCGGCAACCTTTGAATCCTGTTCAGTAAAGCCTTCCTCAGCATCTATTACTATTATGCAGACATCTGCTCTGTCAACAGCCATATATGCTCTCAGAACACTGTACTTCTCTATATTTTCAGTAACCTTTGATTTTTTTCTGATTCCGGCAGTATCGATAAATACATATTTGCCATGTTCGTTTTCAATGAGAGTATCTGTTGCATCACGAGTGGTTCCGGCTACATTTGAAACGATTACTCTTTCCTCTCCTGCAATTCGGTTGATAAGTGAAGATTTTCCGACATTTGGTTTTCCGATTACGGCAACCTTTATGCAGTCATCATCATAATCCTCATTTTTGTCATCAGGAAAATATTTGAAAATCTCATCAAGAAGATCACCTGTTCCATGACCATGAGCAGAAGAAACCGGAAAAGGATCGCCAAGGCCAAGATTGTAAAATTCATACACCTCTGCCGGAGTATCACCGATCTCATCACATTTGTTTACGGCAAGAACTATAGGCTTTCCGCTCTTCTGAAGCATTGATGCAACATCATAGTCACTTGCTGTGACACCGCATCTTACATCAGTCAGAAGAACGATGACATCAGCTCTTTCTATTGCAAGTTCAGCCTGTCTTTTCATCTGTGACAGAATGACATCATCTGTCTTCGGCTCTATTCCGCCTGTATCCACGAGCATGAATTCGCGGCCGCGCCATTCACATTTTGAATAGATCCTGTCTCTCGTTACACCCGGTGTGTCTTCTACTATTGAAAGACGTTTTCCTATAAGTTTATTGAAAAGTGTTGACTTTCCGACATTCGGTCTGCCAACCACCGCAACTACCGGCAACGGCATGTTATTACACACTCCTTCTATAAATAAACATGGGAAAAAATTTCCCAAAAAAACTTTTTACAAAAAAATTGCCAGAAGAAGATCTCTCCTCCTCTGGCTTTGAGAAAGTCGTAATTACGCTTCCTTTTTGATTACCTCAACACCCTTATAGAATCCACAGTTCTTGCAAACCTTGTGTGGTGAAGTGAGTTCTCCGCAGTTTGTGCATCTGCTGAAAGCAGGCGCATCAAGCTTCCAAACGCTTGAACGTCTCTTGTCACGTCTAGCTTTTGAAACTTTTCTCTTTGGTACAGCCATTGTTTTACCTCCTATCAAGCATATATTTTCTTAAGATGAAAAGCAATCACACTGTTTTTCATTTAGGTTGCATCCGCATGAAGGACAAATTCCTTTGCAGTTCTCATCACAGAGAATTTTTGTCGGCAGCGAAAGCAATAAATCAGAAATTGCTATTTCTTTCAAATCAATGCTCTCATTCTCAGCAACAATGTACTCGTCATTATCGGTATTTAATGATCTTACAACAACATGTTCAAAATCAAAGTTGAAAGATTTTTTAAATTCCTTTAAGCACCTGTCACAAACGAGATCCAGGGTAAACTCTGTAGTAAACTTCAGCTTGACTATTCCGGCACGATTATATGCCTGCCCCTTGATAACTACAGGAGAAGCAAAATCATAGCCGTGAATATCTGTAATATCGGACTCTCCGACTGATACATCGATCGGAAGTGTTTCGCCCGGTATGTTGAATATTTTTCTTAAGTTGATAACCATAACTTTAACATCCCTTAGAGCATTACAAACTTTATTATAACAGACTAAATATCTCTTGTCAAGTTTTTTTTGCCCGATCAGCCGATATACTTTGTAACGCTTTCAGGCATTTCGTTTTCTTCAGCAGATACTGTGAATACGATTGTTGTTTCATCGCCTGAAAGAACAGCGAGCTTGTCAAGAACCTTTCCGAATGCATCAAGGTCACGTCCGCCGATTCTTAAAATTCCGTCAACGTAAACTTCCTTGATATCATAGTTGCCTGCGAGCATTCCTGCTACGAAGCCGTAAAATGCTTCAAAACCGTCAATTTTGAAATATTCTGTATCACACCATCTGATCTTGTAGCTGATGTTTGATCTGAGAGTAGATCCTTTTTCGATACATACAAGATTTCCGTTTGTAGAAGCAACTGCTTCATTCATCATGTCGATAATAACTTTTGTTTTCCCTGTACCCTTTTTTCCTGTAATTAATTTAATCATAATATTTCTCCGTTCCGCTGTCTTCCCAATTGACAGCTTGTATTTTATAATCAGCCAAGCTTAGCTTCAAGCTCTGCTTTCTTATCTTCATAGCCGGGTTTTCCGAGAAGTGCGAACATATTTGATTTATAGCTTTCAACGCCAGGCTGGTTAAATGGGTTTACTCCGAGGAGATAACCTGATACAGCACATGCCTTTTCAAAGAAATAGATCATATATCCGACACTGAATTCTGTTGTGTCCTCAAGTTCAAGTACAATATTCGGAACACCGCCCTCAGAATGAGCAATGATAGTTCCCTGCTGTGCTTTTTTGTTGACAACAGACATGTTCTGATTTGTAAGGAAATTAAGACCGTCAAGGTTCTCTGCGTCATCTTCAAGGAAGAAATCCTTCTGAGGCTTCTTGATATCCATTACTGTTTCGAACATGATTCTTGAACCGTCCTGAATGAACTGGCCCATTGAATGAAGATCTGTAGAAAATGTTACTGCTGAAGGGAAAATACCCTTGTTGTCCTTGCCTTCACTTTCGCCGAAGAGCTGTTTGTACCATTCAGCCATCATTGTGAAGCTCGGATCATAAGAAACAAGAAGTTCAACACTCTTGCCTTTTCTGTAAAGAATATTTCTTAAAGCTGCATATTTGTAGCAGTCATTGTTGTCAAAATCTGCTGTATAATCGTTCTGTGCCTGACGTGCGCCGCTCATAAGAGCATCGATATCACATCCTGCTGCAGCAATCGGAAGAAGACCAACTGCTGTAAGAACAGAAAATCTGCCGCCAACGTCATCCGGAACTACAAATGTTTCATATCCTTCAGTATCAGCAAGTTTCTTAAGCGTACCCTTTGCCTTATCGGTCGTACAGAAGATTCTCTCCTTTGCGCCTTCCTTGCCGTACTTGTCGATTACCATTTTTCTGAATACTCTGAATGCGAGAGCAGGTTCAGTTGTTGTTCCTGATTTTGAAATTACGTTTACAGAAAAATCTTTTCCTTCGCAAATGGAAATTACCTGATTCAGATATGAAGGACTTATGTTGTTACCTACAAAATAGATGTCAGGTGTATCTTTCTTAAGATTGTTGTAGAAAGGTGATTTCATGAGTTCGATTACGGCTCTTGCTCCGAGATAGGAACCACCAATACCGATAACGATAAGAACGTCTGAATTTGATTTGATCTTTGCTGCAGCTGCCTTTATTCTTGCAAATTCTTCCTTGTCATAATCTGTTGGAAGCTGAAGCCATCCGAGAAAATCATTTCCGAGACCCTTTTTGCTTTCCAGAAGCTCTGCTGCTGCGTTTACCTGTGGTTTAATTCCCTCGAGTTCATCCTTATTTACATAACTTTCAAGATACTTTGGATTGAGTTTTAATGTCATCTAATAAGACCTCCATAAATAATAATATCCATATTTAAATTTTACTATATAATAAGTAATTTTTCAAGCAAATACAACATTATTGTACGAAATTAACAATAAAATCGTAAATGTTTGAATATTATTTACCAAAAAATATTTTATCTCTGAAAAACAAAGCTTAAAATACAAGGCAAAAAAATACACGGCAAACATGAAACCGTGTACCAAAAATATCAATTTATTAAAATAATTTTTTCTTTTCAGAAAAATCAGTGAACGGTAAACTGCTTAAGTGCAGATTTGAATCCGTCATCATTTGTATATGCATTCATCTGAATCGGCTTATCAAGATCAAGACTGAAAATTCCCATAATAGACTTTGCATCAACTGTGTACTTTCCTGAGACAAGCTCGATTTTAAAATCATAGTTTGAAACAAAATTTACAAATGCTTTTACATCTTCAAGACCAGATAAAATAATATTTTCTGTGTACATTAGACTAACCTCCGCTCATTTAAGAGAAGATATAATAACTTACCGTTAATCAGTTTATCACTAAAAATATTTCAAGTCAAGTCATTGAATTTTTTTTGTAACTTTAGTATAATGAGTTTGTCGCGCATATAACACAAAAAAGCAAGATGCACAATTAATTTATAAATATTTTTACAACTTCGAAAAGGAGAATTTCTTTGACTGTATTTTTTATAACCTTCGGGTGCAAAGTGAACTGCTATGAGACAGAATGTCTCAAAAGCGATTTTATGAAAAACGGATTTGAACTCTCGTCCTCAGAAGACGCAGATATTATTGTTGTAAACTCCTGTACAGTTACGTCTGAAAGTGACAAAAAACTCCGTCAGACTGTACACAGGATGAAAAAGCTTCATCCTGACGCAATTATAGTTCTGACCGGCTGCTATTCACAGGCTTTTCCTGAAAAAGCTGCTGAAATTATTCCTGCCGATGTTATCACCGGAACAAAAAACAAAAGTGAAACGCCTGTTCTTGTAAAGCGGTACATCGATTCCCGTCAGGCCTCACCAGTCATAAAAATAGAAAAATACAGCAAAGATGATCCTTTTGATGAAATGAGCTGCTCTTTTTTTGAAGACAAGACACGTGCATTTATCAAGATACAGGACGGATGCAACCAGTTCTGCTCATACTGCATAATTCCATATTCAAGAGGCAGGATAAGATCAAAATCTCCTGAAAAGCTGAAGGAAGAAATAGAAGGATTTGCATCATCAGGTCACAGGGAAATGGTCCTCACAGGAATAAATCTCGCCTTTTACGGCTGGGAATACGGACTTGGTCTTACTGACGCAGTAGAGATCTGCTGCAGCGTTCCGGGCGTGGAACGTGTCCGCCTTGGTTCTCTTGAACCCGAAAAGATCTCTGACAGTGATCTTATAAGACTTTCAAAGCTTAAGCAGTTTTGCCCTCAGTTTCATCTTTCGCTCCAGAGCGGATGTGAAAAAACTCTTAAGGACATGAACAGAAAATACACTGCAAAAGAATATGCCGGACTGGTCTCCAGAATCAGAAACTTCTTCCCTGACGCCTCCGTCACGACTGATGTTATGACAGGATTTCCCGGAGAAACAGAAGAGGATTTTCAGGAAAGCCTTGAATTTGTAAAAATGATAGGATTCAGTAAAATACATGTATTCCCCTACTCTGTCAGAACCGGAACAAAAGCCGCATCCATGCCGATGCAGCTCTCTCACGCCGTCAAAAATGAACGCGCAGCACGAATGGCAGCTGCAGGAAAGGAATCCGAGCAGAAATTTCTTGAGTCACAGATCGGCAAAACAGTCCCCGTTCTTTTTGAGAAAGAAAACTGCACAGATTTTCACCAGGGATACAGTCCAAATTATACATTAGTGAAAATTCCAAGATGCAGTGACATAAATAGTTTGCGTAATAAGATTTTTTATGTTAATATAAAAAGAGCTATGAATGATTTTTGTATCGGAGAGATACAAACACCTGAAAAATAAAAATTTTCGCCTCAAAAAAGTTTTCCTTTTTTGAAACTGCGAAGAAATGGAGTATTTACAATGTCTGTATTTAGAATCTATGTTGAAAAAAAACCTGAATTTGCAACAGAAGCAAAATCTGTACTTAACGACGTTAAGACAGCGCTCAGACTGGACGGACTCAAGAGCATCCGAATCATTAACAGATATGATGCCGACAAACTTCCTCTCCAGAACTTCGAATATGCAATAAACACCGTATTTTCAGAACCTGCCGTAGACGTAACCTACAAAACACTTCCGGAAACTGCAGCTGATGAAAGAATCTTTGCCGTAGAATATCTTCCGGGACAGTTTGACCAGAGAGCCGACAGCTGTGAACAGTGTATACAGATGCTCACACAGGGTGAAAGATGCAAAGTCAAGAATGCCCGTGTATACATTGTAAAAGGCAGTCTTACAGACGAACAGTTCTCAGGACTCAAAGCATATCTCATCAACCCGGTTGAAAGCCGTGAAGCATCTCTTGATGAGTTTGATACTCTCGATGTTAAATATGATATTCCTGAAACAGTTGAAACACTCAGTACATTTATCGATCTTTCAAGCGATGAACTCAAAGACTTCGTTTCAAAATACGGTCTTGCAATGGACTACGATGATATCTGCTTCTGCCAGGACTACTTCAAAAATACCGAAAAAAGAAATCCTACTATTACAGAGATCAGAATGATCGACACATACTGGTCAGATCACTGCAGACACACAACATTCTCTACCAACATTGACAATGTAAATGTTGAATCTCCATATATAAATGAATCATTTGAACTTTACAAGGAGCTCAAGGAAGAACTCGGACGTACTTCAAAGCCTATGACTCTCATGGAACTTGCCACCATCGGTGCAAGAAAGCTCAAAAAAGACGGTCTTCTTGATGATCTCGATGAAAGTGAAGAGATCAATGCATGCTCAGTAAAAATCAAAGTTGACGTTGACGGAAACGACGAAGACTGGATCCTCATGTTCAAAAACGAAACACATAACCATCCTACAGAGATCGAACCTTTCGGCGGTGCTGCAACATGTCTCGGCGGTGCTATCAGAGATCCGCTGTCAGGCCGTTCATATGTATATCAGGCAATGCGTGTAACAGGTGCTGCAAATCCGCTCGTTCCTGTTGAAGACACCATCAAAGGAAAGCTTCCTCAGAGAAAGATCGTTCTCGGTGCTGCCAACGGATACAGCTCATACGGAAACCAGATCGGTCTTGCTACAGGACATGTAACAGAGATCTATCATCCGGGCTATGTTGCAAAGAGACTTGAGATCGGTGCTGTTATCGGTGCTGCTCCTGCTGAAAACATCAGACGTGAAGCTCCTGTCAAGGGTGATATCGTAATTCTTCTCGGCGGAAAGACAGGAAGAGACGGCTGCGGCGGTGCAACAGGTTCATCAAAATCACATACTCTCGCTTCTCTCGAAAGCTGCGGAGCTGAAGTTCAGAAAGGTAATCCGCCTGAAGAAAGAAAGCTTCAGAGACTTTTCAGAAACAAGGATGTTACTTCAATGATCAAACGCTGCAACGACTTCGGTGCAGGCGGTGTATCAGTTGCTATCGGCGAACTTACAGACGGACTTGTTATCAACCTTGATTCAGTTCCGAAAAAATATGACGGTCTCGACGGAACAGAAATTGCTATCAGTGAATCACAGGAAAGAATGGCTGTAGTAGTTGCAGCAGAAGATGCTGACAAATTTATAAAGGAAGCTCTCAAGGAAAATATCGAAGCTACAAAGGTTGCTGTTGTAACAGATGACGCAAGACTCAAGATGAACTGGAACGGAAATACAATAGTTGATCTTTCACGTGAATTCTTAAATTCAAACGGTGCTGTAAAGCATACAGACATCTCTGTTTCAGAACCGTGTGAAGCATTCTCAAAGGAACTTGAAGACAGTGCTGAAACATGGACTGAACTTATATCAAGCCTTAATGTTTGCTCACAGAAGGGTCTTGTTGAAAAATTTGACTCAACTATCGGTGCAGGAACAGTTCTCATGCCTTTCGGCGGTGTTTACCAGCTTACTCCTTCACAGGCTATGGCAGCAAAGATACCGGTTCTTCACGGTGAAACAAATACTGCTTCCATTATGGGCTGGGGCTTCAATCCTTCAATAAGCGAAAAGAGTCCTTACCACGGTGCCATCGCAGCAGTTGTTGAATCTATCGCAAAGGTAGTTGCTGCAGGCGGAAACAGCAAAAAATGCTGGCTCACATTCCAGGAATATTTTGAAAGAACTCAGAACGATCCTTCACGCTGGGGCAAGCCTTTCTCAGCACTTCTCGGTGCTCTCAAGGCACAGCTTGAATTCGGATGCGGTGCTATCGGCGGAAAAGACTCAATGTCAGGTACTTTTGAAGATATAGACGTTCCTCCGACACTCGTTTCATTTGCTGTTTCAACTGCAAAAACAGACAGGATCGTATCACCTGAATTCAAAAAAGCCGGAGACAAGGTTATTCTTATTACTCCTGACTATGATGAAAATGGTCTTCCTGATTTCGCAAGCGTAAGAAGATGCTTTGACAGAGTTGAAAGAATTATCGAAACAGGCAGAGCAAAAGCTGTATGGACACTTGCATCGGGCGGTACTGCAGAAGGTATTGTAAAGATGTGCTTCGGTAATAAGCTCGGCTTCAAATTCACAAGAAAACTCACAGCTTCTCAGCTGTTTGATACATGCTACGGTGCTTTCATCATCGAAATTGACGGTGATACAAAGGGCAGTGAAACAGTTATCGGTGAAGTTACAGATACATACACTGTTGAAAACTATGATTACACACTCTCACTTGACGAACTCCAGAGTGCATGGGAAAAGAAACTTGAACCTGTATATTCATGCATAATCAAAACAGAAGACACTAAACCTGAAAAATATTCATGCAGCAGCAGAAACACAGCAAGACCTGCAGTAAAGGTTGCAAAGCCGCGTGTTCTCATTCCTGTTTTCCCGGGAACAAACTGCGAATATGATACAGCAAGAGCTTTTGAAAAAGCCGGTGCAGTTCCTGAAATAGTTGTTATCAAAAATCTCACTGCAAGTGCTCTTGAAGAATCAGTATCAGAAATTGAAAAATGCATCAAAAATTCTCAGATCGTTATGCTTCCGGGCGGTTTCTCCGGCGGTGACGAACCTGAAGGAAGCGGTAAGTTCATAACAGCATTCTTCAGAAACGCAAGAGTTAAAGACGCAGTTCATGATCTTCTCAAAAACAGAGACGGTCTTATGCTCGGTATCTGCAACGGATTCCAGGCTCTTATCAAGCTCGGTCTTGTTCCATACGGCGAGATAACAGAAATGACAGATGCTTCTCCGACACTTACCTTCAATACTATCGCAAGACATCAGTCAATGATGGTAAGAACAAGAATAGCTTCAAACAAGTCTCCATGGCTTGCAGGCTGTGATGTTGACCAGATCCATACAGTTGCTATCTCACACGGTGAAGGAAGATTTGTTGCTTCTCCTGAACTTATCAGACAGCTTGCTGAAAACGGTCAGATCGCTACTCAGTATGTTGACATGAACGGTGATCCAACAATGAACATCAGATTCAACCCGAATACTTCAATCGAAGCAATCGAAGGAATCACTTCTCCTGACGGACGTGTACTCGGTAAAATGGGTCACTCAGAAAGAAAAGGAAATGATATCTGCAAAAACGTTGAAGGTGACAAGGATCAGTTCATCTTCGAAAGCGGCGTAAAATATTTTGCTGACTAATAAAATATTTTGAATGAATAAGACAAAAGGATGTTCTGTTATCAAAAGCAGAACATCCTTTTTTATTTTAATATGTTAAACTATATACTATTAATAATAGACACAAAAGGGAAATAATGTATCTAGCAGATACCAAATTCCAGAAATACAAATTCCTTTGACGGATCCTTTACTTTGATTCTGACTTCATGTTCTTTCTCTCGTTCTGAGCGATACACATTTTTCAAAACAGCATTTCCCCATCCGTATACGCTCATGCCCTGAAGAACACACTTCTTTTCACCGTCTATGTATATTTCAGCATCGCTGAATCTGTCTGTCTTGTCATGAAGATATGCTGTAAAAAGAAATCTGAATTTTGATTTAAACTTTATGTATGAACCATCATTCTTTTCCTTAAGGCTCAGACTGTGTTCAAAAAAATCCGTTCCCTTTGCTGAAGCATAGCCCTTGTGTTCAATTTCCGAAGAATCAGCGCTCACTGCTTTGAAATTTTCATAGTCAAGCGAATATACCGGATTTACTTTTATAATTTCTTCGTCTTTAGGATCATTTTTCACAGTATCAAAATAGTACATTATACTGTCTGCTATAAACTTAAATCCCCATTCATTCGGATGAATGGTATCGTCAGAATATGTCTGCCAGTCTATAACATTATCCTCAAGAAGCTTTTTCAGCGAATCCGCAACACTGATAAGCGGAAGTCCGTACTGCTTTCCTACCATCTTCATATAGCCCTGAGAAGTGTAGAATGACTGATTTATAAGAAGGATCAGTATTACAGCAGGCTTTGATCCACTGTTGTAATATCTTGATACAAGACTTTCAAACGAAATAATATGCTCCATATCGACATCATTGTTCACTGCATATTCAACAAACACTATATCCGGTCTGACCTCACTGATCATTTTATCAGCGATCGAAAGACCTATAAATGAATCTGCACTGTCAGCTGACAAATTAGTGTATATTATATTTCTTTCCGGAAAACGTTCAGCCAGTGCACGGCAGACCAGAGCCGTATAATTTTCCTCAAGCACACATTTTCCATTTGAACCTCTTGAAATAGATCCTCCTGAAAACGCAACATTAAGATCTTTCTTTTTTTCCTCAAGCTTTTTCTTCAGTCGGTAATTATTCCCTTTCGAACATAACGACCTTTTTACTGCCTGCTCATATTCAATCTCATTCATATCCCTTACCTCCACAATAAGTCAGCAGATAATTTAACCCCAAAAATCCTGCTTTATAAATATTATCATATTTTTATCTTTAAATCAACATTATTTCATTTAAAACGCCAGTATTTCGAAGTTTGAGCTTATAAAAATATACACATAACACTTATTACCCTATATCTATTTTTTGTGTATATTTTTACCTTTTTATCTTTTTTATGGAATAGTAATGTAAACATTTACATACCCATTTATTACTAATCTAGCAATAATGCCAGTCTTGGAATTTTATTCGCAATCTTTTTTCGTCATAAGCAACTATTAGCAATTTATTGACAATAGTTAATAAAACTATTGTCATATACCATCAAATTGTGTCACACTTGACATACTTTTTTTTTAATAGTAAAATGTAGAACAGAAAGAGGTGATATAATGAAACAAAAATCTATTAGTTGTTTCACAGCGATGTTAATGACATTGAGCTTACTTCCTGCTTCAATGGGTTCATTGACAGTAAATGCAGCAGACCAGCAGCAGACCGGTACAAAAGACGGTTATGACTGGGAACTCTGGAACCAGTATGGTCAGGGTAATGTAAGCATGCAGACCGGCAGCAACGGTGCTTTCTCCTGTTCATGGAGCAACATCGAAAACTGTCTCTTCCGTTCAGGTAAAAAACTAGGCAGTACAAAGGGTTGGTCAGATTATAACGGTATCAAGATTGACTACAACGTTGACTACAAGCCGGACGGAAACTCCTATATGTGTATCTACGGATGGACAGAAGATCCTACCGTTGAATACTACATCGTAGAAGCATGGGGCACATGGAGACCACCGGGACAGCAGGGCGGCAAGGGTACAGTTTCATCTGACGGAAAGTCATATGACATCTATACTTCTACACGTGTAAACCAGCCTTCAATTCACGGTACTGAAACTTTTGAACAGTACTGGAGCGTAAACAAGACAAACCCTGCTACAGCTTACCAGCAGAAAAACCTTCAGGGTACTATTACCGTTTCAAACCACTTCGCACAGTGGGAAAAGAGCGGCATGAAGATGGGCAGAATGTATGAAGTTGCCCTCAACATCGAAGGATATCAGTCAAATGGTAGTGCAAACGTTAAGACCAATACACTTTCAATGGGTATTGGAAACGGCGGCGGCGGCGGCGGAAACGGCGGCGGCGGCGGAAACGGCGGCGGCTCAAGTGCAAACTCTGCTTTTGAAACTTCTAAAGTAAGCGGTACAAGCTCAGGCCTTTCAGATGATTTTGAAAAAGGTACTGCTTCATGGGAAGCAAGAGGCGGTTCAATCGGTATAGCAAAGACTGACAAGGGTAACTCACTTGCAGCAACAGGAAGAACAGAATACTGGAACGGTTTCCAGGGTGGTCTTTCAGGAAGCGGTTCTTACTCCTTCTCAGCTAACCTTATGGCTAAGGAAGACACACAGTTTACTGTAGGTGTTCAGTACAGCACAGGCGGCGAAACCACATATGATAACGCTAAAACAGTAAGCGGTTCAGCAAACAAATGGTCAGCAGTCAGCTGCGATCTTGATGTTCCTTCAGGTGCTTCCGATGTTTATATCTATGTACAGGCCGGTGAAGACGGTGGGGCAACACCTGACTTTGTAATGGATGATGTTAAGGTTTCAGGCGGTTCAACCGGCGGAAACGGCGGAAACGGCGGCCAGCAGACACAGGGCGGAAACAATGGCGGAATCAATGGCGGATACAACGGCGGTTCAAATCAGGGTTCAACAATGACCGGTGAAAATTACAGCGGTTCAGTTGATACATCATCATTCAAGAATGCTTTTGCAGGTCACTTCAAGATCGGTACTTCAGTAAGCCCGTTCGAACTTAATTCAGGCGCTGACTTCATCAAGAAGAACTACAACAGTATCACTCCTGAAAACGAACTCAAGCCTGACAGCCTTCTCGACAAGAACGGATGCCAGCAGAGAGGTAACAACGTAAATACTCAGGTTTCACTCAACAGTGCATCTCAGACAATGAAATTCTGTGAAAGCAACGGAATCGGCATGAGAGGTCATACATTTGTATGGTACAGCCAGACTCCGGGATGGTTCTTCAACGATAACTTCCAGGATTACGGTTCAAAGGTTT
>JAZQPR010000184.1:0-4516 GCA_045628605.1 Oscillospiraceae bacterium | reverse complement strand
TGTATATACATAAAGTCTTCCGTCATATACCATCCAGCCCGGATCTGCTCCGAATCGCTGTGTATAGAGAGGATTGTTTTCGCCCTGCTTCTTGTAGCTTGATGCTGTCTTGATTCCTGCAAAAAGTGAATCCATCTTTGTTGTATCTACGTAGGTTACTTCAGGCTCTGCTTTTTCAAATTCCCTGATAATACCCATTAAATACTTATTAAGCTGAATCACATCTTCTGCATTTACCGCTCTGCTCTGATTTACATCGGCAGCAGCCTTTTCTCTTGCATCATAAGTCTCACCTGTGAGAACAATTGATTTTAAAAGACAAAGGTCTGCAATAGTAATTGCACCGTCATCATCAACATCACCGAGAACTGCCTCGGAAGCTGACTTAGGTGCCTTAGGAGCATCAGGTCCCGGGATCTTTGTACCGCTTTTTGCTATAACAGCATCGTCTATATAGAAATCTGTAGTTGTATCTGCAGTTTCAACATACACATAAACATCACTTATTCCTGTCGGAATTGTAAACTTCTGATTTGCAAGCTGAAGCCACTGACCTGAAACTGCTGTTCCTTCAGCAATTGTATCATAATGAGCTTCTCCGTCTGCATCATTGTACTGAAGCTTCATATATGCTGTTTCACTTGATGCTCCGTCAAGCATGATATCAGCACTGAAGCTGTAGGTTTCGCCCTGCTTGTAGTCAGCCATTGAATACTGAGCACCATGCCATGTATCTGTACGGTCTGTAACATAAAGTGAACTGCTTCCCGAATACTTTTTGCCTGAAGAAGACTTAACCGTACATCCGCCTCTTCCGCTCCAGCTGTCAGCAGAACCTTCAAAGCCGCACTGTACATAATATCCGTTTGAATCAGTCGTCAGTTCAACAGGAGTATATGTAGATCCTGAAGATGAAGGATTGTTTCCGTCACCCCATTCATCCTTTGAAAGAAGTCCGATAAGAGTGTTGTAAGCCGCCTTCGGCTGATTGTTTTTATCCATCAGAAGAGGAGTATTGTCTCCGCTTATCCATGTGTTTGCATCATTAGGGCCCCAGATACATACTGCTGTTACTCGGCCTGTTGACTGAGGGTTTTTGTTCCAGTCCACAGCTGCCTGGAATACTGTCTTGTATTTGTTTGCCTGATCATATGCTGAAAATTTTCCGCTTTCACATGAAATATCAAGTTCTGTTACCTGAACATCACATCCGATGGAAAGATATTTTTTCATTGCACCAACATAAGCTGAATTTCCTGAAAATCCGTTTGCATCAGCATTTATATGTGACTGCATTCCGACACCGTCAAGAATTCCCTTTGAATAAAGAGATTTACATGTATTGTATATGCAGTTTTCCTTGTGATCCCAGTATTCGTTATAATCGTTATAGTAAAGCTTACAGGAAGACGGAGCATACTGTCTTGCATACGTAAACGCCTTTTCTATAAATGAGTTGTCACCATAAACCTGAACCCACGGTGACTTTCCGTTTCCGACTCCCGGCTCTCTTGCACCGCCGTATCTTGATGTTCTGTTTGAATCATCACTTATACATTCATTGCAGACATCATAAGCATACAGGTCAAGTGTTGGATACTGTGATTTGAAAGCTGCAAACATATTTTTGATGTAGCTTTCCATACGCTGATCCATTACACTTTTGCTGACCCAGTTTCCATACTGACTGAAATTTTCCTTAAAGAACCACTCAGGTGTCTGGCTGTGCCATACAAGGGTATGACCTCTGAGAGAGATACCGTTTTTCGCCGCAAAATCCAGAATTGAAGCACAGCTGCTGAGTGATACCTTTACATTTGTATTTGTGGAACCATTCTGGACCAGCGTTGCATCCGGCTTTGTTTCATTTTCGCATTCAAGACTGTTAAAATCTTTAAGAATAGTTGCTGTGATCGTATTGTTTGAAATTGTATATCCGTTTAAAATATTTCCTACTTTAAAATATTTTGCAAATTCATCCTTCAGACCGTTTCCCGCAGCTGACACAGTGCCTGCAGTATACGCTTCCTTTCCTGCAACCTTAAAATCATCGAAGTAAAAATCAGCTGTACTGTCAGTTGTCAGTTTTACAATAAATTCTGTTGCACCCTTCGGAGCCTTGAATTTTCCTTCAAGTTTTACCCATTCTCCCGAAGCAGCATCTTCATTTGCAATGACCTGGGTCCTGTAGGTTTTCTTATCTTCTGCAAGATATGTGAGTTCAAGAGAAAACTTCTCATTTCCTTCATTGTTATGATAAACATAAACACTGTAGTCATACTTAAAACCGCCATCAAGATAAAATCCCTTTTCTGAACTTACACCATCCTCAGGAGTCTGGCGGTTTGAAACATGCATGCTTCTTGAACCGTTGAAGGGATTGGTTTCATCTGCTTCAAGAACTGTTAAATCACCGCAGTTTGTCCATCCTTCATAAGTGACATCAAAATCATTTGATACAATGATTTTCTGTGCCCCGACAGATAATCCGTCAGGCATTGCGGCAGTCATACCTGCACACATTGTCAGCGCCGTAACCGCTGATAAAATCCTTTTCATTTTCATAATATACCTCTCTGTTCAAAATAATTAACTTTACACTACACGTTTTTTTGGTAGTAACATACGAAAATAGTTTTTGCATTTGTGCTTTTTTGTACCTCTTTATTATATTTACGGTTATGAGTCCTATTAGTTTTATCTATAGGGACTTTATTCTTATAATACAATGTGTTTTAATATTTTTCAACTCCATATTTATATAAATCAGTGGATAAAATGAAGAACAGAAAAATTTTTCATACGCAAAAAAGAAAAAGGACCGGTGGTCAGCCGGTCCTTTTTCTCGGGTTAAAGTTAAAAGCTTCAAAAGTGATTATATTTTGAAAGCAGAGGAAAAATATATAATGTATTCTTAAAAATATGAACTGAATACGATAATAAGTATAACCTATCCCGCGTAAGTTCTCAACCCATTTTATGAAGAAATAGTGGACAAAATGAAGATAGTATTTTCTGTATTTGATATTTTTAATGTCGAATTATTTGCAAAGCTGACAATATGACAACACAGCGCACTTTTCAGGCTGCTTTTGAAACTCACAGAAGCTGTTTTGAAAAATGCCGGTCTGAATATTTATGGAAAAATATTTATACATAAAATATCCCCTGCCCCAAAGAGACAGAGGATATTATCTTTGTAAATAATGTAATTATTCTTGTTATCAAGCCTGGAAAATAGCTTTCAGGAAGTTGTACATATGAGGAACTACACATTCACCGCCATGTCCGCCGCCCTGAATGGTCTGATATGCATGATCCTGTCCGTTCTGTTTAAACATATTTGAATATTCAGACGGGAAAGTACCTACGACCTGATCATTTGTACCTCCTGTAATGAAAAGAAGATACGGAGCCGGATCAATCTTAACCTGACTCTCACTCATTGTTCCGGGATGTTCCATGAACATATCCCTTGATTTTGTAATACCGGGTGCAGGACATGCAGCACCAACATATCCGAATACTTCAGGATACTTGATTCCACAGTAAAGTGCTTCTCTTCCTCCCATTGAGAATCCTGAGATAGCCGTGAAGTCACGTCCTTCCTTAGCTGAATAATGTTCATAAATATACGGGAGCAGACTTCCTGTAACATCTTCAGCAAAATTGTCATACGCTGCACATGTTGCCTGATCGATACCGCTCGGACCATTCATTGTTTTACTTGTAAACATATCAGGGAATACAATGATCATTTTCTTTGCTTCTCCGCTGTTCATAAGATTTCCGGCCATATCAACAACTTTCATGTCAGAACCAATCATTGAATCCTGATTACCCATAATACCGTGTGTGCAGACAAATACAGGATACTTTTCATTTGTACTGTAGCCCTCAGGAAGAAGAACATTTGCCGGTTTATTCTTATTCGCAGCCTTGGAAAAATATGTTATCTTCTCCATTTTATAGTGTGAATTTTTCTGAGTTGCACTTGAAGGAACATTGTTGGTTAAAGAAGCTTTGAATTTTGCAAGGAAATCTGCCGGTGATGTTGTAGCACCGCCTTCATCCTGCTGAGGCTGTTCTATTTCTGTTTCACCAAGAACAGCTGATATAAGAGTGATGTAATCCACGATATTTACATTTCCATCCTTGTTTACATCCATTTCTCCGTTCTTTTCAGAGGTGATTCCGAGAAGGTACTTACACAATGCTGAACAGTCACTTGCTGAAATCGTTCCGTCCTTGTTAACATCTCCGTATAAGGAAACTTTTGTATTGGTTGTATCATCAAATACAGCATCCTGAATGTCAGGATTATCTCCGTTTCCGCCGCTGAATCCGCTCCAGTCAGTGTTTCCGCCCATGTCACCGCCGCCAAACTGACTCCAGTCCATGCCGCCCATATCACCGCCGCCGAACTGGCTCCAGTCCATGCCGCCCATGTCACCGCCGCCAAACTGGCTCCAGTCCATGCCGCCCATGTCACCGCCGCCCATCTGGCTCCAGTCCA
>JAZQPR010000183.1:0-11681 GCA_045628605.1 Oscillospiraceae bacterium | reverse complement strand
CTGTCCTGGTACTCTAAAATAGAATACTTAGCATTTGCATTTTTTTACGTCTTATGCTTGACTTCTCAATAATTCATTATGTCTCAAATGAATCTTCAAGGGTTTTATGTTTAGTGCATTGTTCAATTTTCAAGATACTTTCAGTTCTGTCGTATTCGATGTTCTCTCGTCCGACAGCTTTATTATTTTACCATATTTATTTTGGTTTGTCAAGGCTTTTTTAAAAAAATTTAATTAATTTGGACAAACAGGATAATCAAACAATCCTTTGTCAATTATGTGATCATATTCTATCTCTTCATCACTGATTTTAAAATAATCACGAAGAATATTTCCGGAACCGGTCAGGCTGTCATAATGATCATCCCATGTAACGTCAACGTGGCTGTATGTTTTTCCTTTGGGTTTAACAATATTCCACATATGTTCCTCTCCGCCTGCAGATCCCGAAACCAGACCACATGTTATGCCTGCTTTGTCACACAAATATTTGTATGCTCTTGCATATCCTTCACAAACTGCTTCATTTTCTATAAGTGCACCATAAGCATCTGAAAAATGGGTGTTGTCTGCAAGTATGACAAGCTCATCAGAAGACATTCCGGAAACATCATGATAATTGCAATGCTCCGCTATATAATCATGAAAATACAATATCTTATCTTCTTCTGATGCATCTTCACCGATCCGTGAAATTATCTCATCGTATTTCTGGTCAAGAACATCCCTGATCTGATGTTCTTCTTTTATATCCAGCCTGTATTGCGGAATGATTGAAAAAACTTCATCATGTGTTTCATCATATGTATAATTATATACTCGTGTAGTAAAATACATCTGAACATCATTTTCAGTGGTCATCATTTCATATATTTTGGAAAGAGAATCAAAAGAAATCGTTTCATCCAGCGTAATTACCTTCATATGTTTGTCAATTCCCCTGCTGAGCTGAATATATGCAGCTCTTTCTTTTGACGAAAGCTGAACATATTTAAAATTATAAAGCAAATCATAAAATTCAGGAGAATAACGAGACACATAATAACTGTCATCTCTCTCCTTAATACGGACCTCTGTCTTTTTCTCAGTCGGCATATTCGATTTTCTAACATTCTGACCGGAATCATTGCCATATTCATAAACATATCTGACTACTTCTTTTTGATCTTCCAGTCTCCACCCGGACGGAAGCAAAACAAATAAAAGAAGAAGCAAACCTATCATCAGAATTTTTTTCACATTCAATACCCCATTTCAGTAAAAACAGTTTCAAAACAAAATTACTCCTGTTCCTCTTCAGTTATACTGTTTGTGTTTATCACTGCTTTTATTTTTGAAATCAGATTATCATCCATCTGCATCACTGTGAATTCAACATTTTCATATGTCACTTCAGGAGTTTCATCTTCTCCCGGTATTCGTCCCAAAAGTTCAACAAGCATCGCGCTCATTGTATCATAGTCCCTTGTGTCCGGCAGTTTAACGCCCAGATCAGGAAGGATATCCTCAGGATCTGCCGAGCCTGAAATGATATAAGTATTATCGGCAATCTTTTCAAGTTCCTGTTCTTCTTCATCATATTCATCCTGAATATTTCCGACTATCTCTTCAAGAATGTCTTCCATCGTGACAATTCCTGCAGTTCCGCCGTATTCATCAATAACAACCGCCATCTGCATTTTTTTCTTAGTCATCACTTCGAATACTTCATCACATTTGTTTGTAGCCGGAATATACAGCGCCTCTCTTAAAAAGTCCTTTATGTGAAAATCTTCAGGATTTTCACATCCGACAAGGCAGAGAAAATCCTTAACATAAATAATGCCTATTATTTTGTCTGCCGATCCTTCATAAACCGGCATTCTGGAAAAGCCCTTATTTATGGCAAGATAAATTATATCGCTGATTTTATCATTTACTTCAAGTCCGACAATATCTGTTCTGTGCGTCATGATTTCAGATACTTTCACATCTCCGAACTCGAAAATGTTATTGATCATTTCTCTCTGGCTCTCTTCAATAACGCCTGTTTCATTGCCTGCTTCAACCATCATCAGGATTTCCTCTTCGGTCACAACATCGATCTTTGTATCCGGAGAAAGTTTCAGCAATTTGCAGATCAGCATCGTCATAACATCAACGATCAGTCTGACAGGCAAAAACAGAAACATAAGTGCCCGTGCAAAATGCATCATGGCCGGAGCTGTTTTTTCCTTCGAAATGACATCTGATATTTTATTTGGTAAAATATCAGTAACAAGTGAAATTACAGCTGTATCCAGTGCAACGATCCCCAAGGTTGCCCAGAAAGCCTTGATATTTGAAAGTTTGTAGTTATCAAAAAGCCAGAACAAAGTCGATGCTCCGATTGCTGCTGCAGAAAAAATTCTGTGGACTGAAAACGCTGTTTTCATTTTATCAGGCTTTGAGATAAGAGAATAAACTTTTTTGTATTTGTCATTCTTTTCTGCCAGTTCTTTTATTTTTGAATCATTTACCTCAGTAAGAACATGTTCACAAAACGTATAAAAAGCACGAACTATCAGCAGAAAAGCCAATAAAGCGATAAGACAAATCCCATCATCATCCGGCATATAGTACTCCTTTCAGTTTTACAGTTATCTGTGTATAACAAAAAAAGGTCTTAATAAGACCTTTAAAATAATTCTAATAAAAAAAGCGGATTACGAGGCTCGAACTCGCTACCTCCACCTTGGCAAGGTGGCGCTCTACCAGATGAGCTAAATCCGCATTAAATAATGCCTCCGGACGGAATCGAACCATCGGCACGGGGATTTTCAGTCCCCTGCTCTACCGACTGAGCTACAGAGGCATTACGCTTATGAAATTAAGCGACGATTCGGATGGGAATCGAACCCACGACCTCTAGCGTGACAGGCTAGCGTTCTAACCGGCTGAACTACCGAACCATTGGTGGGAACAATAGGGCTCGAACCTATGACCCTCTGCTTGTAAGGCAGATGCTCTCCCAGCTGAGCTATGCTCCCACTCATCAGATTTGCTTTCGCTCTCTGACGACGTTATTTATTTTATCATATAATTGATTGATTGTCAACAGTTTTTTAAAAAAAATTTTAGTTTGTTATATTTGCACAGTGATATTTAAAATTTGTAAATACTACTGGTTATTTTGTCATTCTGCTGTAGCAAACAATCTCATTACCTCTCCGCGCAGACCGCTGTATTTATCAGTCATAAGTCTGCTGTCTTCAGAAATGATCCTGTCAGCTGTATCCTGTGCCAGCTTAAAAAGTTCAAGATCATTCGCCATATCTGCAATTTTCAGACAGGGAAGACCATGCTGCCTGTTGCCGAAGAAATCTCCGGGACCTCTCAGCTTAAGATCTTCTTCAGAGATCTTAAATCCATCATTCAGCGAACAAATAATTCTCAGACGTTTCTTCGTTTCATCACTGTGGTTATCCGTAATGAGAATACAATAGCTCTTTTCTTTTCCTCTTCCGACTCTTCCTCTCAGCTGATGCAGCTGCGAAAGTCCGAATCTGTCCGAATCTTCTATTACTATTACAGATGCATTTGGCACATCAACACCAACTTCAATTACCGTTGTGCTGACCAGTATATCTGTTCTTCCTTCTTTAAATTCATTCATTACTGAATCTTTTTCAGCTGCAGACATTTTTCCATGAAGGAGTCCCACACTAAGTGAGGGAAATATTTCTGTTTCCAGTTTTTCTTTGTATTCAATAGCAGATTTCAGATCAGATTCACTTTGCTCTATTAATGAACACACTATATATGCCTGTCGTCCTTCCTGTACCTTTTTTCGAATAAATTCATAGATCCTCTCCCTGTATCCGCCTGTTACTGCCGAGGTCTCTACCGGTATCCTGCCCTTCGGAAGTTCATTGATTATACTGATATCCAGATCGCCATATATCATCATCGCAAGTGTTCGTGGTATTGGTGTTGCAGACATTACCAGCCTGTGCGGCCGTTTTCCTTTCTGCGCAAGCGCATTTCTCTGTGAAACGCCGAAACGATGCTGCTCATCAGTAATTACCAGAGCCAGCTCCTTAAATTCAACATCTTTTTGAATAATTGCATGAGTTCCGATGATTACATCATAGTTTCCCTGAGCTATATCTGACTTTATAAGATTTTTCTGTTTCTGGCTCAGTGATCCTGTCAGCAGACATACTTTTATCCCGAATCCGATAAGGAAACCGCTCAGTGTTCTGAAATGCTGGGCTGCAAGTATTTCTGTCGGAGCCATCAGCGCAGCCTGAAATCCGTTTCCGGCACATAAAAAACACGCTGCAGCTGCAACAGCAGTTTTTCCGCTTCCGACATCTCCCTGTAAAAGTCTGTTCATAGGTCTTGAAGAACGCATATCATCAGCTATTTCTGAAACTGCTCTTTTCTGAGCATCAGTCATTGTAAACGGAAGATTTTGAATAAATTCATTTTCAGATATTTTACTGTCCATAACACAGCCTGCATTTGCTTCCTTGTTTCTTTCACGAAGCATACGCATTCCTAGCTGAAGGTTTAAAAGTTCATCAAATGCAAGCCTTCTTCTTGCGCATTCCACCGCTTCTTTGCTTTCAGGACAATGAATATTGTTAAGCGCATATTCAAGACTGCAGAGATCATTTTCCTCAATTATTTCCTGCGGCATAAATTCGTAGTCAGATTCGGAAAAAAGTCTTAAAGACTGGGCAACATTTGTACGTACCATCGTATTTGTCAGCCCGGCAGTCAAATGATACACAGCCTTCAGTCTTTCTTCAGAACCAAACGGTATGTACTGCGGAGTATTCATTTCCCTTGAGAGAAGATTGCCGCTTACTTTCCCGTAAAACAAATATTTTTTTCCGATTTCCAGTGAATTCAGTGCATACTTGTTGTTATAAAAAATCACCATAAACGTACTTACGCCGTCTGATACCGATGCCTTATATATACTAAGTCCTTTTCTGATTATTTTTTCAGGAAATTTCTGAATTACAGTACCTGCTATAACATTGTTCTGATTTAATTCAGCATCAGTTATAAGCACAGGTGACGAATAGTCGACATAGCTGCGAGGAATATGATAAAGAAGATCAAACGGGGTATGTATTCCAAGATTTGCATACAGTTCTTCTCTTTTGGAAGCAACATTTTTTAATACTTTTATCGGTTCAAATATTTTTGTAATGATTATCACCTCTTATTTGAAAAAATCCTCCCGTATATCGGGAGGATAATAATTTCATATATCTGACGATCGATTACTCTACTGAAATAATATAGTAATAAACAGGCTGACCGCCGTTTATGAGAGTAACTTCTATCTTGTCGCTGAGTTTCTGAGAAAGAAGAGTCTGCATTTTTTCTGCATTTTCATCAGTTACATCAGAACCATAAATAAGAGTTACAAACGAGGAATCGTTCTTTACCATTTTCTTTGTCAGCTTCAGTACAGCCTTGGTGATATCCTTCTCTGTAAATGCAAGTTTGCTGTTGTCAAGAGCAAGTATCTCACCTTTTTTGATTGAATGTCCTTCAAGCTCTGTATCACGTGCTGCGAATGTAATAAGACCTGTTGAAATACGTTCAAAAGCCTTGGTCATCGCAAGCTTATTTTCTGAAAGTTCTGCGCTCTCATCAAAAGCAAGAAGTGCTGAAATTCCCTGAGGGATCGTTCTTGTCTGAAGGACACATACTCCTCTGTCAGCAAGCTTTATAGCCTGTTCAGCTGCCATAATAATATTTTTATTGTTTGGAAGAACAAATACTGTTTCTGCCGGAGTACTGAATATAGCATCAAGAATATCTTCGGTTGACGGATTCATTGTCTGTCCGCCTGTTACCACATTGTCTGCGCCAAGGTCTTTAAACAGCTCTTCAACGCCATGACCGGCTGCAACTGCTACAAATCCGTACTTCTTCTCCGGTTTCCTTTTTACGACAGCTCTCGGTTCCTGATTAGCCTCTCTCTTCTTTCCGTCATGCTGAAGTTTCATATTTTCGATTTTAGGAAGATTGATCGTTCCGTATTCAAGAGCCTTTTCAAGAACAACACCCGGATTGTTGGTATGAACATGTACTTTTATTATATCATCGTCATCAACTACAAGTACACAGTCACCTATTGTCTCAAGATAAGCTCTGAGAAGTGCTGCATCCTTGCAGTCCTGATGCTTTGTAATTATGCATTCTGTGCAATATGAAAATTTAATGTCAGTATCTGCTTCTCCCACAGCAGTCGCAACAGGACTTGCTGCAACGGTTTTTGAATGATTACGCTCAATTTTTTTGCCGTTGAAAATATCAAGCATAGCTTCAAAAATTATAACGAGACCCTGTCCGCCGGCATCAACTACTCCTGATTTTTTCAGGATCGGAAGCATTTCCGGAGTTTTCTGCAAAGCATCATTTGCAGCTTCGCATACATTTTTCCAGAACACTGAAATTTCATTTGTTTCCTGATATGAATTCTGAGCTTTTTCGGCTGCCAGTCTCGCTACTGTAAGAATAGTACCTTCAGTCGGTTTCATAACAGCTTTATAAGCAGCATCAACACCGAGTTCAAGCGCATTTGCAAAATTTTCACACTTTGCGGTTCTTAATTCTTTAAATCCTTTTGAAAATCCTCTGAACAGAAGAGAAAGAATAACGCCTGAATTTCCTCTTGCCCCTCTTAAAAGTGCTGATGCAGTTGTATCTGCAACTTTGGAAATATCAACATCATCGCTTAACATCTCAAGTTCTTTTCTCGCTGAATTTAAAGTCATCGACATATTTGTTCCGGTATCGCCGTCCGGAACAGGATAAACATTAAGCTCATCCACCTGTTGTTTACGTCTTTCAAGACATACTGCAGCATTTATAACAGCATCTCTGAATAGATTTCCGCTTATCACGTAATGACCTCCCGACTAAAATGACATATTGTCAATTGATACATTTATTTTTTCCACTGTAATTCCTGCAGCCTGCTCAACTGCAAATCTTACCTTATTTTTCATGCTGCTTACAACAGCTGAAATATTTGTACCAAATGTAACAGACATGTGAATATTAATAATTAAATTATTGTCCCTCACTCTGACACTGACGCCGTTTTTCTTCGAACGTTTCAGAACATGTGATTTAACATCATCCCAGAGTGAACATGCATTCATGTCAACTACGCCGAAGCAGTCTGTAACCGCATTCCATATCAGTTCTGTAAGATAGTTGTTCGATATGGTGATCTTACCGATATGATTTTCAACCTTTATCATATTTTTAACATCTCCCGATTTTTAATACAATTCTCTCAGATTGTTCTATGATTACACATTTTTTTAATTATAACACAAAAATATCAATATTACAAGTATAGTCTGAATATATTTTAATGCATAAAAAATTAAAGTTTTGTACACTTATGTATCCATTGACATCAGATACGCACTATGGTATCATTTAGAAAGAAAAAAAATCAGGAGCTGTATAATTCAAATGAATATATTATTTATCGGAGATGTTGTAGGAGATTCAGGATGTTTGTTTTTAAGAAAGAATCTTTACAGGATCAAACAGGAATACAAAATCGATGTCACAATAGCCAATGGTGAAAATTCCGCTCACGGAAACGGTATCACAAAAAACTCAGCAGAATCTCTGACCGGCAGCGGCGTGGATATACTTACCACCGGAAACCATGCTTTCAGAAGAAAAGAAATCGGGGATATTTTTGAAAGAGAAAATATCATAAGACCGGCAAATTATCCGGAAGGATGTACAGGGCACGGCTGGTCCGTATTTGATTTCGGGAAATATCAGCTGGCTGTCATAAATCTTATGGGTACAGTATATATGGATGCGCTCGATAATCCGTTTTCAACAATTGACAGGATCCTTGCTGAAATTGACACTCCGAATATAATAGTTGACTTTCATGCTGAAGCATCATCAGAAAAAAAATGTATGGGATACTATCTTGCAGGAAAAGTGTCTGCTGTACTTGGAACGCATACACATGTCCAGACTGCTGATGAGGCCATACTTAACAATCATACAGGATACATCACTGATGTCGGAATGACCGGTCCGGAAGAATCTGTTCTGGGAGTAACGATTGAGGACGCTGTCAAAAAGCAGCGTTTCAAAACTCCGGTTCAGTTTACAGAATCAGAAAATCCTGCTTTTATGAATGCTGTGGTACTTGAAATAGATACACGAGTTGGTAAATGTGCAAAAATAACAAGGCTGGTTCTAAGATAACATTAACAAAAATTATACACACGTATTGCATTCTTATTGTTAATAATGTATAATAAAGTTGCAACCGAGCGATTCTTTTCACAACATAGCAAGAATATTATACGTAGGAGGTCTTCACTTTGGAAATATTAAAAGTTTCATCACACTCTTCACCAAACTCTGTAGCCGGTGCAATCGCAGGCGTAATTAGAGAGAAGAAAGCAGTTGAAGTTCAGGCTGTCGGTGCCGGAGCTACAAATCAGGCAATCAAAGCAATCGCAATTGCCCGTGGATATCTCGCTCCAATCGGCGTTGATCTTATCTGCATTCCTGCTTTCACAAACATTTCTATCGACAATGAAGAAAGAACTGCAATAAAGATCATTTGCGAACAAAGATAATTTTTGAATATTTATGTTTTAAAGTATCTGTGGATCTTTTTGATAAACAGATACTTTTTTTGCGCTCTCCTCTTGATTTTCTGAAGTTTCTGTGATATAATTAATTAGATATCTATATTCATTTAGAGGAGGATAATTTGTAAATGTCTATTTTTGAAATAATTACAGGAATTTTACTGCTCCTGTGCTGTATATGTATAATAATTCTTTGTCTTGCTCAGGACAGTAAAGCTCAGAACGGAATGACATCAGCTATCACAGGTGCTTCAAGTGATTCATTTTACGGAAAAAATGAAGGACGAACAAAGGAAGCTAAGTTAATCAAATCTACAAGAGCTTTTCTTATAATCTTTTTTGTACTTACTTTAGCTATCAACCTTTTATCCAGATTTTTCGACTAATTTATATTCATTGAATCATAAAAATAACCCTGCTTTTTGACAGCTGTATTTTCATCTGTCAATATGCAGGTTTTTTTTTAGGAGGAAACAGAACATGGCCACAATAAAACATACAGTAAGATACTTCAGAAGCAGAATACTGCTTCTTCTTAATCAAAGCGGAAAAAAAGCAGTTTCAAAAAGTGACCTTTCGGGAAAAAGCAAATGCAAAAAAACTGAAAAGCTTGTTTTTGAACAGGCTATAGAAGAACTGTGCGATGAAGGCATGATTTTTGAACAGAAAAAAGGATTTGTACTCTGTTCGAGAATGGGATATTTTACAGCAACAGTTAAAAGACTAAGCAAAACATTCGGGTTTATAGAACGAACTGATGACAATACTGAAGTTTTTATTCCGGGCAAGTATCTGCTCGGTTCCATGCCTGAAGACAAAGTACTTGCAGTACTGATCCCGTCAAGAACCGGGAAGCCTGAAGGACAGGTTATTTCTGTTCTTCAGAAGGCAGCAGCTGCCATAACAGGAGTTATCGAAACCGAATACGGACAGTATTTTATTATTCCTGATACAATGACAAAAACTCCGGTAAAAGTTGTTTCAAATCCATGCGGAGCAAAACCCGGTGACAAGGTCATTGCAGAAATCGTCTACAGAGGAAAAAGTCATTCTGAACACAAAGCTTCAATTATTTCATGTTTCGGAAGTTCAGACAAAGCAAGCAGCTGTGCAGCTGCTTGCGTTACATCAAACGGTCTTTCCCTGACATTTCCGCCTGATGTCTCAACAGAAGCAGAAAAGATCTCTTTTGCCGGGATCCATGAATATGATTTTAACAACAGACTCGATCTGAGAGACCTTGATATATTTACGATCGACAGTGCAGATTCCAAGGATCTCGATGATGCAATATCAGTAAAAAAATTAAAAAACGGATACGAACTGGGAGTTCATATTGCTGATGTATCCCACTATGTCAAAGCAGGATCACCGCTTGACAAGGAAGCTCTCCACAGAGGAACCAGTGTTTATTACGCAAACCGAGTTATTCCAATGCTTCCAAAAGAATTATCAAACGGGATCTGTTCTCTGAATCCAAATGAAAACCGTCTGGCTTTCTCCTGTATAATAGAACTTGACAGCGAAGGCAAAATTAAGGATTATAAATTCAATAAATCTGTTATTTGTTCAAGAGTTAAAGGGGTTTATTCAGAAATCAACCAGATTCTTGCCGGAAAAGAATCTGAAGAAATAAAGAAAAAATATGAAACTGTCAGAGAAAACATATTTATCATGAACGAGATAGCTGATATTCTTATTAAAAACCGTGAAATGCGCGGGGCGCCGGAACTGGAAACAAGTGAAAGCTGTCTTCTGATCGATGAAAATGATATATGTATAAACGTTATTCCGAGAACACGCGGCAAAAGTGAAATGATCATAGAAGAATTTATGCTTCTTGCAAATCAGTGCGCTGCAAATCTTGCTAAAAAATCCGAAATTCCTTTTGTATATCGAATCCATGAAAATCCGTCAGCAGAAAAAATAGAGGATATGAAAACCTTCTTAACAAAAATGAACATCGAATATCCTCATTTTTCCGAAGTAAAACCCGGACACATGGCTGAAATATTAAAAAGCAACAGGGACAATCCAAAATTTCCTGTTATCAATAACATTCTTCTCCGCTCTATGGCAAAAGCAAAATATTCTCCTGATCCGGTCGGACATTTTGGTCTCGCCCTTGATGACTATGCACATTTTACTTCACCTATCAGAAGATATCCCGATCTTGCAATTCACCGAATCTTAACCGATCTCCTTTCAGGATATGACAAGGAATGGATGAAAAAACGTTACGAAGCATTTTCCAAAAACGCCTCCGAACGTTCTACATCAACAGAACTTACAGCAGTCAAAGTTGAACGTGACTGTGAGAGCTGCTATATGGCAGAATATATGGCCTCACATATTAACGATGAATATGAAGGGATCATTTCATCAGTCACAGACTTCGGTTTCTATGTTGAACTTGAAAATACAGTTGAAGGACTTGTCCATATACACTCTCTTGAGGGACATTATGACTACGACGGTCTTTCTGTTCTCACTGAAGAAACATCCGGCAAAATGTATTCACTTGGTGACAGAGTAAAAGTTAAATGTGTCGGTGCCAATGTAAATAACGGAACAATAGATTTTAATATCGCAGAATAAAATATCGTCCTTTGGAAATGCCTCGAATATTTTTCCAAAGGACGAATTTTCATTAAAAATTAATTATTTGCAGTTGACAAAATGATATTTTTATAGTATAATATTATTCGTTGACTGGTGCTGTTATAGCTCAGTTGGTAGAGCACATCCTTGGTAAGGATGAGGTCACCGGTTCAAATCCGGTTAACAGCTTTGATCCTGAATTACTCATAAATACTGATTCTGATCGGTGTTTATGAGTAGTTCAGGATTATTTTTTTAAACAAATAAGCATATAACAACACAGAGGATATCCCCCGCCTCTGCAGGCAATGTCATCAACTTAAGAAATTGATGTAAAAAAGTTAATACAAAATTTGTAAATTTTGTCAATTGACAAAATGAAAAATCCCAAAAAATGAGAAAGTAATATCTTTTTCATTGTGAGGCGATTTAAATGTCATTAAA
>JAZQPR010000182.1:0-17387 GCA_045628605.1 Oscillospiraceae bacterium | reverse complement strand
TGCTGTATCATATACATGCTTTCTTCCGTTCAATATCTCAAAAATAAATTCGGGAAGCTTATGTACACCGTTGGTTCCGAAAACTATATCGACATATCTGAATGATTTTTTTATTTTTTCAATAACGCATGACTGTTCTGTCATGCAGCCTGAAACACATATTATCATGTCAGGATTTTTGTCTTTGAACTGCTTTAAATATCCGAGATTTCCGAACACTCTTTCTTCGGCATTTTCCCTGACAGCACAGGTGTTAAAAATTGCAAGGTCGGCGTTTTCAGGCATTTCGGTAAATCCGTATCCCATTTTTAAAAGCTGTCCCTTGAGCTTCTCACCATCAGAAACATTTAACTGACATCCGAAATTATGCACATATGCAAGCGGCGGAGAATCAAGTTTTTCATTAATTGCCTTTACCTTTTCAATATAAAGATCCAAGTTTCTATTCCTCCCGAAAAAAGATAACAGCGCAAACACACTATTGCATTTATTATATCACACTATATTATTCAGTGTCAACAGTTATATAATACTTGTTTTTATCCTCAAAATATGGTATCATTTATATTGCGAAATCATATATCTGAAAGGGGCTTTTTAATGAACTATTATCTGGATGCAGGCTGCTGGGGTGCGGTTTTTGCTGTTCCGAATGCCGTTGCTGATTCATGCCTGAAACTTGCCTCAGGAAGTGCTGTAAAAGTTCTTTTATTTATGCTCAGAAACAGCAGTAAAAAAATAGAAGCGGATGATATATCAAATGCTCTTAATATAAGTACTGATGATGTTAAGGATGCTTTCAGTTTCTGGGAAGAGATGGGCATACTGAAAAAAGGCGGTCCCGATTCAGAAAACATACAGAAAGCAGAGAAAAAATCAGTATTTCCAAAGCAGAACAAACAGCCTGAAAATACTGTCAGGGATGATAAAACAACGCTCCCGCCGGTACATATGACTACTGTACAGCCGAAACTTTCAAGTGCTTCCTACAACATTCTTCCGACTGAAATAGAGTCAATGCGTCAGAATTCAAAGGAAATGCAGTTCCTGTTTGATTCTGCTCAGCAGATCATCCCGAATTTCAACACCACCACACTGCGTTCAGTAATCTGGATACACGAATATCTCGGTCTTCCGGCTGCTGTGATCATAATGCTTATCACATACTGTGCCGAGATCGGCAAAACTTCATATCAGTACATCGAATCTGTCGCAGTCAGCTGGAGCAGCAATAACATAAATACTACTCAGAAAGCCGATGAAGCAATACAGAAAATGAAAAATTCCAAATCATTTAATTCAAAAATGATGCAGGCTTTCGGACTTAAAAGAGATCCTACTCCAAAACAGAAGGAGTTTTTCTCTGACTGGCAGATAAAAGGATACAGCGTTGATCTTATCAACTGTGCATGTGAACGCGCGGTTGACCAGAACAAAACACTGACTGTAAATTATGTAAACGGAATTCTGGAAAACTGGAATTCAAAAGGAATTACCACACGTGAACAGGCCGATGCAGAAAACAAACCGGCTGCCAATAAGAACCAGCCTCAGAAGAGAGAACAGTCATACGATAATTTTGATGTAAACAGCCTTATAAAATATTAATAGTAAGTTTATTTGAAAACTGAGGATAAAACGATGAATTCAAAAAGATACGAAAAAACATTTGAAATACTGTCATCAAGAAGATTTTCAGCAATAGCTGAAAATGAGCGAAGAATTGAGGAAATAGGCAGAAAGATTCCTGAGATCGCCGAACTCAACTATATGCTGGCACAGACAAACATCAATATTCTCAAAGCAATTGATGAAAAAACAAATGTGTCCGAAAAGATAAAAAAAATAGAAACTCAGAATCTCCAGGTACAGAACATGATACAGGATCTTCTTGTAAAAAACGGATATCCCGGAGATTATCTGGATATAAAATTTTCCTGTCCGTTATGTTCAGATACAGGGCTGTATGAAGGAAAAAGATGCTCATGTGCCGAAGAAATTGCAGGAAAGCTTGCAGTTGAAGAAATGAATGCAAAATCCAGAATAAAACTCTGCAGCTTTGATACTTTTGACCTTTCATATTACAAAAATATCATAACAAGTGACGGCATCGACTGTTTTGCCTCCATGACACGAAATTTCAGCTACTGCAAAACATATGCAAACAACTTTTCTGTCTCTTCAAACAATATTATGATGATAGGAAACACAGGTCTCGGAAAGACTCATCTTTCGCTTTCGATTGCCGAAAGAGTTATCTGTAAAGGATTTAATGTTCTGTACAACTCAATAATCAATTATCTTTCAGACCTGGAAGACGAGCAGTTCGGAAGAAGTGATGAAAATACATTTCAGATAATGTCAGATGCCGATCTTCTTATTCTTGACGACCTTGGATCTGAATATGACAAACCTATATACAAATCAATGCTTTATAATATAGTAAACACCCGAATGAACAAAGGGCTTCCGACGATCATCAGCACCAATCTTACACTTGATGAAATTCAGAACAGATATGAGCCGCGACTTGTTTCAAGGCTTCTCACTGCATACGAAATACGAAAATTTACCGGAAATGATATCAGATTTATCAAAGCCGGTTCTGAAAAAAGATAGAAAAATTCCCGCTTCATTAAAAAAGCGGGAATTTTTATTATTATCCTATTTTACCGGATCTCTTTTCAATTTCTTTGTCAAGTGCATCAAGATAAACGTCTATATCAACATTTTCTTCATATGTCTGTTTATAATCTTCCCATGCAGCATCAAAATCATCGCTCATGACTACCTTCGGAAGCTTTTCACGTTTAACTTTATCTATACTCTTCATAACCTTTCCTGCATCAGATGAATCTGTCAGTGTATTTGTATAAGTCCAGAGAGGATACCATGCATTTGGCTGTTCAGATTTGTTTAAAAGCTGCGTATAAGTCTTTACACCGTAACTTTCAAAGCATTCCTTCATTATGTCGCTCAGACTGCTTTCAAGATAGTTCGGCTGACATGACGGCTTGTATGAATTTTTGCCGTCAAAGCTCATGCCATAGTAGAACGGGAAATAATTGTAGTCACATCTTTCTTTTGCATAATTTTCCTTGTCTGATTTTTTTGCTCTCTGTTCATCAGAAAGATAAAAAATACCGTCTTCATCAACGCTGTAATCCACTCCCTCTATTCCCCAGAAACGAAGTCTGAGAATTTCAGGATCAAGAAGATCATCTATAAATTTTACAGCACCCTCAATATCATCACAGTCTACGGAAATACCAAGTCCCTGAGAAACATCAAGATACTCTGATGAGTTATAATGCTCCTCGATACCCTCTTCGGCTACTATTCCCAACGGAACATAGCGCTGATCATCGGGAAGGGTCGTATCCACAGATTTAAAATTCCAGTAAAGGTCTACCATTCCGAGAACCTTTCCCGATCCCATCTTTGACATGTACTCTTCTTTTGTCTGAATGGAAAACGACTGATCCACTGTTCCTTTTTTATACTCTTCATTGAGCTTTTTGAACCACTGGTATGCAGTGTCTGTAAGATTGTAGTCCTCAGCTTTCGGAACTTTGTTATCTGTATTTACAATACAGCAGCCGTCGTTTGGATAGCCTGCAAGATATTCCGGAACATTTTCAAGAGTCATAAAGAGCGAATCCTCAGTCAGAATGTTGTATCCTATCAGATCCTCGTCAGGATGAGCCTCAAGATAGTCATCAATTAACTTAAAATATTCATCAAGCGTTTCTATCTTCGGATATCCTGCCCATTTCAGCACTCTGACCTGTATCCAGAAGGCCTGATATTCATAATAGTTCTCTGTACTGTACATATTTACATTTCCAAACTGCGGAATATAATAGATATGTCCGTCCCGCTGACGAAGTCGGTTCCATTCATCCTCTGAATAAAACGCTTTCAGATTTTCGCAGTCATCCCAGTATATATCAATAGGAGCAAGAGCCTGTGCATCCAAAAGCATCTGCTGATGTTCAGCACCTGCATGAATAAAATCCGGATATTCTTCTTTGGTGATCATATCGCCAAGAATCGTTTTTGCATCCTGACCTTCCTCAAGCCAGGTCTCGTGACATTTTGCTCCGGTTTTTTCTGCAATCAAATCCTGAATTGTATTCGGCTCCTTCATTTTCTCATCGGAAATTGCAAAAAAGCTTGTAAATTCCTTTACAGTTTTTTCCTCAGTCTGCGGTTTTGAATTATCAGCCGGTTTGTTTCCTTTACCGCACCCGGAAGACAGAAGCAAGGCAGCACAAAGAGACAACGCACATACTTTTCTTAATTTTTTCATAACTTTACCCCCGTATCATAAATTAAAATAATAAATTATTCTTTTTTAATAAAAATCTCCAGATTCAGCTCTTCTGTTGAATATATTTCTATATTTACCCCGTTTCCATAATAGTTTTTCAATCTGATACACGGATTGTTTCTCCCCAGAACTTCAAATTTCGGAAGAATATTTTCATCATTTGTCTCAAAAGCCGCTCTGAATTTTAATATATCAGAAGGATTCACAGAAATATTTCTGCATTCAAATTTTATGCCAAGATATTTTGTTTCCTCTTTTATGGAAATGATCAGATCATGACCATATCCCGAATACTCGGAAAAATATCCTGCAAGCTCTGCTATTCCGTAGGGAATAATCTTTGTTCTCTCAAGATCTACAGACGGATCTACTGCCAGAATGTAATCAAATCTTTCTCTTCCGGATCTTGAAAAATCATCCAGATACCTCTGTGTATTCTTCAGTTCGTCTTTGAGTGAAATCTGTTCTGTATTCTTTTTCAGTTCATCAGGAGCACATCTGCACACTTCCATATATCTTAAACATGCATCGGCCTGATAAGCATTTATTATAGCTTTTTCATAAGAATTGTTTTGTCCGTCATTATCTTTTTCTCTTTCTGAAATCTGTTCATTGATAGTTTCATCATTGTTTTTAAGTTTCAGAAGGTTTTTATAGATACTTCCGATTTCATCCTTTCCGGCATAAAAATCAGCATTTATGTTGTAAAAGCTCCTTGCAGCTGCACCATGTATTACTGACAGTCTCTTCTTCATATCAAGCAGAACGAGCAGAACAACTGAAAGCGAAATACACAGACTTGCCAGTAAAGGTATATAAAAGAAAAACTTTGTAAGCAGGCTGCTGTTGCTGCTGACTGAACGTGAAACAAATTCAAAATCCAGAACTACATCCGTACTGAGCATTTCAGAACAGCCTTCCGAATCACCATGACTTTCGCCTTTTGAAAAAACAACACCTTCAGAACTCTTCAGTAATACTTCACCATCATAATCAAAAAAGTTCATCCTGCCAAAAATCATATCATTGTTCAATGTTATTTTCAATAAGGCATTTCCGCTCTCAAGAGGAAAGCAGTCAAGTTTTCTTACAACAACGATTGCTTTTTCTGATTCATCATAAAAAGCTGCGATTTCCTTATCAAGTGTTTTTGTTTTTTTGTACCAGTATGTTCCGTTCAGATCGTTTCCAAGTATTGCAAAATGATCATCCGGTTCGATGGTCATGTTTTCAGTATAAATAACTGCATTTTTAATATATCCGTTTTTTATATCAAGCAGATCATTGTTGTGCTTATAGTCAAAATAACATGAATAATAATCTGCCTTGTCATAGTCAGTATCCAGAAAATCATATGTTTTTTTGGAATAGTAAAATGATTTTGATATTGATGACACGCTCTCTATCACATTGTCCAGATAACAGACTGCAGAATTTGTCATCATCTGTTCGGATAAGGCATTTTCCTGAACATTTGTTTTTACAATATACTGAACACTGATGCCGAATATGATCAGAACAGACAATACAGCTGAACCTGTAACAAAAAATATTTTTCTTCCGAATCTTATATCAGAAAAGAATTCTATCTGTTCCTTCAGAGTATCCGAATTATATTTACGATGCAAAAGATCACCATAATCAAGACCGGACTTTTCGGTTTCTGAGATAAAACGTCCTCCGTTTCCGAACGTACTGCTTCCTGAAATATTACGGTCATTTGTACATCTGTTATGTAAATAGTTAATTCTCTCTCTTATCTCAGACATTACATAATAAACAGAAAACAAAGAAATACACAGACATACAAAAAGCGGAAAAATTAAATTCTGCTTTTTAGTAAACCCTTTCATTCCCTTTCTTCCTGAATATGAAATGCATTCAAAATCGGCTGCTACTGCTTCATCAGGATGAGAAGAATAGTATTCGTCCTCTTCATTGATAACACCGTATGAAAATACAGTATAATTTCCGTTTTTAACAGCAAGTGCACTGTCAAAGGAAAATTGTCTGAGATCTCTTGAAATAAGCTCCTGATCAAGAACAATTTTTAAAAAAGCCTCTCCTCTTTCCAAAGGAAAATTATCAAGCTTTCTCACTATCACAATTGCTTTTTCCGAATCATCATAAAAAGCTGCTGTTTTTCTGTTAGAGGATTTAAATTTACTGTACCAGTAATATTTGTCATTGCTTTTGTTGCTGTCACTCAAATCGTTGAAATTGCCGAAAACGCCTATATTTTCCACTGTTTTGTTACGTGTATATATAGTAAATTTTTTCATAAGAGCATTTTTCATTTCAAGCCAGCCGTTGCTCTGAACAAAATTTTCGTATTCTGAAGCAAAATCTTTTTTACCAAAATCGGTATCTATAAAGTCATACAGATTTGATGAATAATAAAAAGTTTTTGTTACAGAAACAGCACTGTCTATAACGTTGTCGAGATAACTTGCCGCTGCGTCAGCCGCCATCGTTTCAGATTTAAGCTTTCTGTTATCTGATGTTTTTACTGTAAAGAAAACACTGAATACAAAAACTGTCAGAACTGACAGCATTGAAGCTGCCAAAACCAAAAGCATTTTTTTCCCAAACTTAAGATCAGAGAAAAACTGCTTTTTCTTTTTTCTGACTTTACCCAATTTATTTTTTCCCATAATACCCTTTCCATATAATATTTTATCTGCTTGGCAGATTCAGCTTCTTTTTGATCTCAAATTTTTTCTGATACATGTTTTCTTCGGCTTCTGACAAAAGCTCTTCAAAAGAATACGAAGCCTTAGCATATGCATATCCATACGCCAGTGTACACAGAACCGTATCCTGCTCTTCACTTAATGTGTATGGAGAATCATTTTCTATCGTGTTGATAATTTCAAGAAAATCAGAATAGCTTCCCTTTGTGATTACAGCAAGGAACTCATCGCCGCCCATTCTGAAACATAAGCCTTTTGTATTTCTGATAACCGAGGAAATATACTTTGCTGCTGCTTTGATTACGAAATCTCCGCGTTCATGTCCTTCAGTATCATTGATAAGCTTAAGATTGTTTACATCAAAATATATAACACAAATTGCAGGACAGTTTGCAGGACAAAAATCAGAAATTCTTTCTTCATAGAATCTTTTGTTGTAAACTTCAGTCATCGCATCATGAGTCGCTGCATATACTGCATCATTAAGGTTATGTGAATATTTTTCTATTTCTGTAAAGGTTTTTCTGATAGTATTTCCAAGTTCACCTATCTCGTCTTTTCTCTCAGTATCGAACAGATCAGAAAAATCATCATCACTTATTGTCTTCTGATCTGCAAGTGCAGTCGGCACTTCTTTTGCCCATTTTGAAAGTCTGCTTATCGAAGTGAACACTTTTCTGTTAAGTACAAAAACAGAAAGTATACCTGCTGTAAGACTTAATCCAAGAGATACAGCGATAAAACAAATTATCATTTTGGCAAAATCACTGCCCGAATACCATTTTACAGTGACAATTATATTGGATATCTGCTCTCCGTCAGGACGTGTCAGAGGAGTATAATAATAAAGAAAACCATCCTGAAAAACTGAATATGAATTTTTACTTTCTATAACCTGTTCTTTTTTCAGCGGTAAAATTTCATCATATTCCATAAGATCGCTGTTTGAAGCAGAATATCCTTTTGTATCATACATATAAGAACCGTGCAGATCAGTAAAATATACAACTGATATTCTCTTTACACCGGTCTTTTTTATATAAACAGAAAGTGCTTTTTCTGTATTTTCATTTGGTGCCTTCCATACTCTGCATGATGTAATATCATCAGAAGTGATCAGCAATGAAACAAATGTCGCAGCACTTTTAGCTGATTTTATACATTCTTTTTTAGATGATTTTATTATCAGAGTAAACAAAACTGAACTGATCATTGCAAAAATCAAAAACAATATCAGTGTCAGCTGCAGAAAAGTCTTTTTCCTGACTGTATTTCTCGTATCTGTTCACCGCCAATCCATATCATAACCATACCATAAATCAAAAAAACTTTTTATTTATAATTATATCATATTTTTTTAATTTCATCAATACAAATATTAATTTTTTATATGAATTACACATTTTTTTATTTTGAAAATTGACATACAACTAACTGCAGAAAAATGATATACCATGGTTATACTTGACACAAATATATTATTGTGCTAAAATTAAATTATCATATTTAAAGCAATAAAGCAATGACGGGAACAAGTAGCTTCATTTTCAGAGTCAAAGAGAGCTGCCGCCTGGTGAAAGGCAGTACCTGCAGTGAAATGCGAATACATCCCCGAGCTGATATCCGGAATTTTTCAGTATGGATATCCGTAATTACAGGCGTTAACTGTTCTTCGAGTCCGGTATTTTCAAAATATCGGAAAACTGAGGTGGTACCACGGTAAATTTATCGTCCTCCGGCAAATTTTTATGCCGGAGGATTTTTTATTTTTCAGGAGGAATAATTTATGACTTTATTTGAAGAACTTCAAAGAAGAGGACTTCTTGCACAGCTTACAGACGAAGCTCAGATCCGTGATCTTATCAATGACGGAAAAGCTACATTTTACATTGGATTTGATCCTACTGCTGATTCTCTCCATGTTGGTCACTTTATGGCACTCTGCCTTATGAAAAGACTTCAGATGGCAGGAAACAAGCCTATCGTTCTTATCGGCGGCGGTACAGCTATGATCGGTGACCCTTCCGGTAAAACTGACATGAGAAAAATGATGACAAAGGAAACAATCAGTCACAACGTTGAATGCTTCAAAAAACAGATGAGCCGTTTTATCGACTTTGCTGACGACAAAGCAATTATAGTAAACAACGGTGACTGGCTGCTTGACCTTAACTACATAGATGTCCTCAGAGATGTCGGAGCATGCTTCTCAGTAAACAAAATGCTCACATTTGAATGCTACAAGCAGAGAATGGATAGAGGACTTACATTCCTTGAATCCAACTACATGATCATGCAGAGATACGTCTTCTATATGCTCTACCAGAAATACGGCTGCAACATGCAGTTCGGCGGAGATGACCAGTGGGCTAACATGCTCGGCGGTACTGAGCTCATCAGAAAGAAACTTGGAAAAGATGCACATGCAATGACAATTACCCTTCTTTTAAATTCAGAAGGAAAGAAAATGGGTAAAACAGAAAAAGGCGCTGTATGGCTTGATCCTGAAAAAACAACTCCATATGAATTTTATCAGTACTGGAGAAATGTCGGCGATGCTGATGTTATCAAGTGTCTCAAGATGCTGACATTTGTACCGATCGAACAGATCGAAGAAATGGAAAAAACCATGGAAGGTGCAGAGCTTAACAAAGCTAAAGAACTTCTTGCCTACGAACTTACAAAACTTGTTCACGGTGAAGAGGAAGCAAATAAAGCTGATGCTGCTGCCAAAGCTGTTTTCCAGGGCGGCGGAAACAGTGCAGACATGCCTACAACAACACTTTCTGAAGATGAACTTACAGACGGAGAAATAAGTGTTCTTACTTTAATGGTAAAAACAGGTCTTGCTTCATCAAACAGTGATGCAAGACGTACTGTAACACAGGGCGGTCTTTCTGTAAACAATGAAAAAATTGCAGATCCTTCAGCAAAAATAAAAATTGACGGCGAAGTTATCCTGAAAAAGGGCAAAAAGACATTCCACAAAGTTGTTAAAGGCTGAGTTTCAGACATACATTGATTTCATAAAATTCACAGCGGTTTTCTTTCCAAAAGGAAAACCGCTGTTTTTATTATCCCATACTTCATCCTGCCGATTCTTTACTGCTGATGATTTATGTTCACTTGACAAACGGTCTTTAAATGCGATATAATTTTTATGGAAACACTTAGAATAAAATGTACAGTGAATGTACATACATATCCTATGATCAAATATAACCGGTATTTACGGCAAAAAAAGGAGGAAGGATGCATATCAACTGCATTCAAACAATAATATGAATAAAAAAACAGTCAGTGCGTTCAGTATTTTTCTTTTAATTTTTTCAATAATATGCTTTATCGGCGGAATAATCACTTTCGGATTCTTTATCTCCGATAAATTTCAAACAGACGCGTCTCCTGAAAATATGTATGATTTATCTGAATCATCTTTAAAGGAAGGAACGATAGTTTCAGGTAATATTTCAGAAGTCGGATGTATATATGCAACCAGCGGTTCGGAAAATGTCGGAAATATTGCTGCCTTTTATTATCTTATTCCGATCAGTTCAGGAAATGACAATGCTGATAAGTTCATAGGACTATGTCTGACTGATCCGAAAAAGCAGCAAAAAATTTCTGAAATAATAGAATTTGCCAATACTTATTATACCTCAGATACCAGACCTGATTCTGCTCCATCTTTAAAAGTAACCGGAAAAATAGTAAAAATGACCGAAGAAGACGTATCTCAGACAATGAGTACCCTGAATATAACAGAACGTTCTGTTATATGTCCGTACATTATTGTTGAATATAAACCGTTCTCTCCTCTGCTAAGCATCCTGCTTCTATCATTCAGCATCATATGCATGTCAATTTCAATACTTCTCATAAAAAGAGCAAAGAAAACCGCAGAATGCACAGAAGAATGGAACAACTATGAAGCAGCACCAAGAAGATATACAGATTATTCTTCTTCAAACGACCTTTCGGGTTCACGAAAGAATAATTCCGGAAACGGCCGAGATATGGACAGCCTTTAAAATTACTGAAACAATCACAATATCGGAGAACACCAGGATTCTGTTCCTGCTGCTCTCCGTTTTTTATTCTCCCAAACCTTGAAACAGATTATTATTTTATATATAATAGAAATATATGTTTGATCACATTATTCTAAAAATCATTTTTAATTATCAAGGATGTGTATTTTTATTGAAAGAACTTTTTAAACACTTAAACGGATATAAAAGATATCTTATCCTGGGACCGCTTTTCAAACTCACGGAAGCTGTTTTCGAACTTATGATACCCAAGGTCACAGGAAAGATCATAGACAACGGTATAGCCACAGGCGATACAGAATATGTAAAGAAAATGTTTGCTGTAATGGTGATCCTCGGAATTTCCGGACTTGCATTCGCTCTGACATGCCAGTTTTTTGCGGCAAAATGTGCATACGGATTCGGAACCTCACTCAGAAGTGCCCTTTACAAACACATCAATTCCCTGTCCAGAACACAAACTGACAACCTTGGATCTTCAACACTTCTGACCAGACTTGTCAACGATACAAACGCCGTTCAGACCGGCGTAAACATGGCAATAAGGCTTGCAACCCGTTCACCTTTTCTTATCATCGGTGCAACCGTAATGGCCATATCGATTGATTTTAAAATATCCTGCGTTTTTCTGATAGCTGCTCCGATCATTGCTTTTATAATTTATAAAATAATGTCAGTTTCAATTCCTCTTATAAGAAACAATCAGAAACGTCTTGACAATATTTCTCTTCTTACAAATGAAAATATAGAAGGAATAAGAGTAATCCGTGCATTTTCAAGACAGAACGAAGAAATTTCTGAGTTTTCAGATGTCTGCGATGAATACTGTGAAAATGCTTCAGCAGCAGGAAAAATATCAGCACTTTTAAATCCTCTGACATTTACAATAATGAATGCTGCTGCCGTAGTGATTATCGCACTTTCAGGAAACCGTGTAAATATCGGCGATCTGTCACAGGGGGAAGTTACCGCTCTTGTAAACTATCTCGTTTCAGTATCTCTTGCTCTCATTGTTTTTGCAAGCCTTGTAGGCAACCTTACAAAAGCATTTGCAGGTGCAAAAAGACTTACCGAAATTCTTGCCATTAACCCTTCAATGGAAGACGGATGTGAAGAAATAACAGAAACCGATGCACCTGTTCTTGAATTTAAAAATGTTTCTTTCAAATACAGCGAAGCCTCAGAAAATTCAATAGAAGACATTTCATTTACAATAGGAAAAAATGAAGTACTTGGAATTATCGGACCTACAGGAAGCGGAAAATCCACTATAGTAAATCTTATAGAAAGAGATTATGACTGTTCCTCGGGAAATATCATGATATATGGAAAAGACATCCGTTCGCTTAAACTATCGTCACTTCATAGATTTGTATCCTCTGTTCCACAGAAAGCATCACTTATTTCCGGAACTGTCAGAGATAATATTCTGACAGGAAATAAAAACGCATCCGATGAGGAAATTATTTCTGCACTAAAAATTGCACAGGCTTATGAATTTATTGAAAAACTCCCTGAAGGGATCAATGCACCTGTTCTGACTTCAGGAAAAAACTTCTCCGGCGGGCAGAAACAGCGTCTTACAGTTGCACGTGCAATAGCTTCAAAACCGGCTGTTCTTATACTCGATGACAGTACCAGCGCTCTTGATGCAGCAACAGACTATAAGCTCAGACAGGCTGTTCACGACGAACTGAAAAACACATCTGTCATTCTTATCTCTCAGCGTGCTTCATCTTTAAAAAATGCTGATAAAATTCTTGTTCTTGATGACGGAAAATGTGTTGGGTTCGGCACGCATGACTATCTTGCTGAAAACTGCAGCGTTTACGCTGACATTATAAAAATGCAGAAAGCAGGTGATTAAATGAAAGTATTTGCAAAACTTTTAAAATATATAAAAAAATACCCTCTTCTCCTTTTTTCTTCACTTCTTTTTGCACTGACCGGCTCCGGTCTTTCAATGCTGGTGCCTGTTTTTACAGGTAAAGCAGTCGACTGCCTTGTCGGACAGGGAAATGTCGATTTTGAAAACTTAAAAAAGATCCTTTTCATTCTTTCAGGTATTATTATTTTCAGTGCATTGTCTCAATGGCTGATGGGCAGAAGCACAACTGTTCTCTCCTATAAAACAGCATGCGAACTCAGAAAAGACCTCTTTAAAAAATTAAATTCCGTACCGGTAAGCTTTATAGACAGCAAAAGCCGAGGTGATCTTATCAGCCGTGCTTCCAATGATACGGAAGCCGTCTCTGATGCACTTTCCCAGTTCTTTTCACAGCTCTTTACAGGTATAGTAACAATTGTTGGTACGCTTATCTTCATGCTTATGATAAACGTAAAAATTGCACTCATAGTTATTATTCTGACTCCGCTTTCTTTGATCGCAGCTGCATTTATTACAAAGATCTCACATAAGGAATTTTCAAAGCAGTCAGAAATCAGAGGAAAGCTTTCAGGTTTTTCTGAAGAAATGATCTCAAATCAAAATATTTTACGAAACTTCTCTACTTTTGAAGATGCTGAAAAAACATTTGATGAAATAAACAAAGATTATGCATTCCACGGTCTCAAAGCAACTTTTTATTCTTCAGTTTCAAATCCGCTTACAAGATTTATAAACGGTGTTATTTATGCTTTTGTTGCGCTTTTCGGTGCTCTGAGAGTTATCAACGGTCTGATGTCTGTCGGAACGCTTGTAAGCTTTCTCTCCTATGCAAATCAGTATACAAAGCCTTTTAACGAAATATCCGGTGTAATTTCCGAGCTTCAGAACGCCCTTTCATGTGCAGGAAGAATTTTTGAAATCATAGAATCTGAAAATGAATCTGATGACTCCTCTTTCCCTGCTCTTGAAAATGCTGACGGTTCAATTTCATTTGAAAATATCAGTTTTTCATATGTTCCTGAGAAGCCGCTTTTAACAAATATAAATATAAATGTTGAAAGTGGGAAGAAAATAGCGATCGTAGGACCGACAGGATGCGGAAAAACAACTCTTATAAATCTTCTGATGAGATTTTACGACACAACAGAAGGAAACATTATTATTTCCGGCAAAAACAATAAGGAGATCACAAGAGAAAGCCTTAGAAACTCTTTCGGAATGGTCCTACAGGACACATGGCTCTTTCAGGGTACAATATCTGACAATATTTCATACGGAAAACCTGATGCTTCAAAAGAGGAAATCATCAATGCCGCAAAAGCTGCGCATGCACACAGCTTTATAAAACGACTTCCAAACGGCTATGATACTGTCATTTCTGACACGGGATGTTCTCTCTCCCAAGGACAGAAACAGCTTCTTACAATTGCAAGGATCATGCTTACAAACCCGCCTATGCTCATACTTGATGAAGCAACCAGCAGCATTGATATCAGAACAGAAGTTCTTATCAGAAAAACTTTTGAAAAAATGATGGAAGGCAAAACAAGCTTTATTATTGCACATAGACTTTCCACTATCAGAAACTGCGATCTTATTCTTGTCATGAACAACGGAAACATCATTGAACAGGGTACTCATGAATCACTAATGAAACAGCATGGTTTTTATCATAACCTGTACACTTCAGCTTTATCTTAATAAACTAAAAACGTCAGTCATAACGACTGACGTTTTCTTATCTGTAAATTTTCCACATAAAAAAATATGCGCACACAAAATTTCTTTTGTGTGCGCAATTATTTTTACATTACAGGATTTACATAATCATTTGGATAGAGCTCAGTTTTTTCGTTTTTAACAACTTTAACCTTGTTGTAAAGCTCCATACCTGTTCCGGCAGGAACAAGTTTACCAATGATAACATTTTCTTTAAGACCCTGGAGATAGTCGCTCTTTCCTCTGATAGCAGCATCTGTAAGTGCCTTTGTTGTTTCCTGGAAGGAAGCAGCTGAGAGGAATGAATCTGAACTTGAAGAAGCCTTTGTAATACCCTGAAGAACAGGTTCAGTAGTAACGAGTGTGATACCAAGTTCACCGGCATCGATTCTCTTCTGAAGTTCTTCGTTGATGATATCAACTTCTTTCTTGTCATTGAGTGAACCCGGAAGCAGATAGCTGCTGCCGCTGTCCTTGATCTTGATCTTTCTGAGCATCTGTCTTACGATAACTTCGATATGCTTATCGTTGATCTCAACACCCTGGAGACGGTAAACCTTCTGAACTTCATTGATAATGTAGTTCTGAACGGCTTTTACGCCCTGTATCTGAAGAATATCTGTCGGATAACAGTTACCTTCTGTAAGTCTTGTGCCTTTTTCGATGTATTCGCCTTCACGTACTCGGAGCTTAAGGTTGTAGGAAATAACATATGGCTTTCCGTTTTCATTAAGTTCCATTCCGGATTCTTCATCGATAACATAAAGATTCTTGATACCCTTGCTTTCTTCAATTCTTACGCGGCCGCTGTACTGTGAAATGATAGATGCATTTTTCGGACGACGGCTTTCGAAAAGTTCTTCAACTCGAGGAAGACCCTGTGTAATATCTTCTGCAGATGCGATACCGCCTGTATGGAATGTACGCATTGTAAGCTGTGTACCAGGTTCACCGATTGACTGAGCTGCAATGATACCAACTGCTTCACCGACTGAAACGATATTTCCGTTTGCAAGGTTAGCACCGTAACATTTTGCGCAGACACCGTTCTTTGCTTTACAGTGAAGAACTGAACGGATCTTGATTTTTTCAATACCCATTGCTATGATCTTCTTGGCATCTGTTTCTGTCATAAGTTTTGTCTTTGGAACGATAACTTCACCTGAATCAGGATCTGCGAGATTTTCAACAAGATAACGACCGATAAGTCTTTCTTCAAAGCCTTCGATCTTAGCATTTCCGTTCTTGATCTCAAATATTTCAAGTCCGTCAGTTGATCCGCAGTCAGCCTCACGAATAATAACATCCTGTGATACGTCAACAAGACGTCTTGTAAGGTAACCTGAGTCGGCAGTTCTAAGAGCTGTATCGGCAAGGCCTTTACGGGCTCCTCGTGATGAAATGAAGTATTCGAGGATGTTAAGACCTTCACGGTAGTTAGCTCTGATAGGAATTTCAATTGTAGTACCTGCTGTATTGGCGATAAGTCCACGCATACCTGCGAGCTGTCTTATCTGAGAGATACTACCACGGGCTCCTGAGTCAGCCATCATGAATATCGGATTGTATTTGTCAAGGTTTGCCTGAAGTGCTTTGGTTACATCTTCTGTCGCATTATTCCAGATTGTGATAACCTGTTTTGATTTTTCAGCTGTTGAAATATAACCGTTCTGATACTGATCAGTGATGATATTAATTTTTTCCTGTGCAGCAGCAAGAATATCTTTTTTCTGCGGAGGAATAACAGCATCACATACAGCAACTGTGATTGCAGCCTTTGTTGAATATTTAAATCCGAGAGCCTTGATTCTGTCAAGAACTTCAGATGTTGTTGTTGTACCGTGAATTCTGATACATCTTTCGATAATATCGGAAAGCTGACCCTTCTTAACAAGGAATGAGATTTCGAGGTCAAACTGTTTTTCAGAATCTGTTCTGTCAACATAGCCAAGGTTCTGAGGAATATTTTCGTTGAAGATAAGTCTTCCGACTGTACAGTCAATTATCTTTGATACTTTTCTTCCGCCGATATCCTTTGTAACCTTAACTTTGATCTTTGCATGAAGTGAAACAGCATGTTCGTTGTAAGCCATAAGAGCTTCGTTTACATCTCTGAATACTTTTCCTTCACCAAGGTCTCCGTCCTTTACCATAGTAAGGTAATATGAACCAAGTACCATATCCTGTGTAGGAACTGCAACCGGCTTACCGTCTGAAGGCTTTAACAGGTTGTTTGCAGCAAGCATAAGGAATCTTGCTTCTGCCTGTGCTTCAGCTGAAAGCGGAAGATGTACAGCCATCTGGTCTCCGTCGAAGTCAGCGTTATAAGCTGTACATACGAGTGGGTGGAGCTTGAGAGCACGGCCTTCTACGAGAACCGGTTCAAACGCCTGGATACCGAGTCTGTGAAGTGTAGGAGCACGGTTAAGGAGAACCGGATGATCCTTGATTACATTTTCAAGAGCATCCCATACTTCTGTCTTAGCTCTGTCTACAAGCTTTCTTGCGCTCTTAATATTTGCGATTACCTTTGTATCAACAAGTCTCTTGAGAACAAAAGGCTTGAAGAGTTCAAGTGCCATTTCCTTTGGAAGTCCGCACTGATACATCTTGAGTTCAGGACCAACGACGATAACTGAACGTCCTGAGTAGTCAACACGCTTACCAAGAAGGTTCTGTCTGAATCGTCCCTGCTTACCCTT
>JAZQPR010000181.1:0-5143 GCA_045628605.1 Oscillospiraceae bacterium | reverse complement strand
TTGTTGAACCAATCGGTGATCATATTCCTGGAGACTTGAATTATGATTTAGTAGTAGATCTTACTGATTTATCAGAGTTATCACTGTATCTAATCGGAGATGGTACTATTTCTGAATATTGTATGCAGTTTGCAGATGTAGTCAAAGACGGAAAGGTAACACTTTGTGATCTGGCGAGAATGAGACAGTATATTTCTAAGGTAATTGATGAACTATGATAATAAAAAAAGGCTGTACTGCAATATTGCTGTTACAGCTGTAAACGCAAATTCGAAAAAAACCGCTGAACTACGTCATTTAAACGTAATTCAGCGGTTTCTGATTTGGTTGCGGGAGCTGGATTTATACTGATAGCTAATAACATAAACAAAGCCAGCGGGTACATCACAAAACTGATGTACCCGCTTATTTACTGCTCAACCTCAATCTCCGTACCTGATTTAAACCTGAATACGATTCTGTCATCAAACACACTAACCTTATCCGTAATTCGCTTTGCCAGAATATCATCAAATACAGAAATCTTATCAGCATTCTTCTCCAGAAACTCACTGATTTCCTCCATTCGTGATGCGTTTTCTCTGTCTGAACTTTCTTTTATCTGAAGCTGAGTCCTTTTTTCTCTGAGGTCAAGTATTTCTTCAGCAATTTGTGTTTTGTTCTCCGGGTTGTCAAGCAGCTCATGTTCGAGAATCATAAGCCGGTTATCGATAGCCAGGAGGGGACTGCTTCCGGTTAATGCTTTTGAAATGTTTTCCTGAAGGATTTTAATGTGATCTGAGCGGTCGGAAATCATGCTGTTAATCGCTTCGACAAATGCGTTCTGGAGAACCTCCTCCTTTACCGTTCTGGCATTACAGCCGGTGGAATTCTTAAGTCTTGTCGCACATCGCCACACAATACTTTTCTTGCCCCGGTTGTTCCAGTGGATACGGTTAAAGCTGTTTTCGCATTTACTGCAGTAAATGATACCGGAAAAGCTGTGGGTGGAACTGAAGCTTCGTCTTTTACCGCTGTTGTCTTTGAGTGAACTGCGTCTTGCAATTTCTTTTTGAACAAGCATGAAAGTATCTTTGGGAATAATCGGTTCATGATTGTCTTCAATATAGTATTTAGGCATTTCGCCGTTATTGACTGCACGTTTTTTCTGGAGAAAATCGACCGTATATGTTTTCTGAAGCAGGGCATCACCCATGTATTTTTCATTTATAAGTATTCGCCGGATAACTGAATCGTGCCATTTGGTGTTTCCGCGTACTGTCGGAATACCGTCATTTTCAAGGCCTTTTGCGATTTTCTGACAGCTGCTGCCGTTGAGGTACTCAAGGAAAATTCGTTTTACAATTTCAGCCTGTTCAGGATTGATGACAAGCTTTCCGTCTTCGTCTTTGTCGTAACCTAAGAATCCTGTTGTATTTATCATTAATTTACCCTGCTGAAAACGGTACTGCATTCCGAGCCGGACGTTCTGACTCAGCGATTCCGATTCCTGCTGGGCGAGGGAAGCCATTATTGTCAGAAGCACTTCGCCTTTAGTGTCCATTGTGTTTATGTTTTCTTTTTCAAAAAATACAGGAATGTTTTTCTCTTTCAGCATTCTGATGTAATTAAGGCAGTCAACTGTGTTTCGTGCAAAGCGGCTGATGGATTTGGTTAGTATCATATCAATTTTTCCGGCTTTGCAGTCATCAATCATTCTGTTGAACTCGTCACGGTTTCTGGTGGACAGAGCACTTATTCCGTCATCGGCATATATTTCAACCAGCTCCCATTCATTATTCCTGCTGATGTACTCAGTGTAATGTTCTTTCTGTGCTTCGTAGCTTGTGGCCTGTTCTTCAGTATCAGTTGAAACACGGCAGTAGGCGGCAACCCTTGTTTTTTTGACAGGAACACTGGTGACCAGATTTCCCTTTTTAGGTTTTGCAGGAATAACAACAATATTTTTATTCATATGCGGCCTCCTTTATCAGTGAGTAAATGTACTGTGCGTTTTCAGCCGGCACAGTGTATATTTTTGATGCCTTGTCAAGTTTAAAACTATTCAAGACAGGCTTTATTTTTCTTTCAGGCTTCTTTTTGTTGAGTGATGCTGCTCTCCTGTTCAGTTCTTCATTTGCAAGATTGAACAGGTCAGAGTCAACAATAGCTGGGTAGGAGTCGGTGCCTGCATATTTTCTTTGCCTGATCAAACGTTTTACTGATGAGTGTGTAAGCGGAAATCCGGCTCTTGCGGCTGATTCTTTTAGAGACAGACCTGAAGTATAATGCAGAAATATGTTTCTTATTTTGCCGGCTGTGTTTTCATCAATTAGTATTCTGCCGTCTTCTATGTAATAACCTGGTATCATATAATTTCCTCCATAAGTTCAAGACCACATTTTAAAACAAATGTAATCTGTGTCCTGCTGTTTACTTTAATGTGCTGAACAAATTCTGTGAAAATCTCAGGGATGAATTCATCCAGCATTTCGCTGCTTTCAGTAAATTTCAAAAGTTTCTCAGCTTCTCTGAGGGTATAGTTTTCTTCTGAATCCTTTTCTTCAAGTGCGCGTAATTCTTTTTTGTATCCGGCTGCAATTTTCGACAGGCGGTTTATTTCCTGATTGTAAAATACAATATCGATAAGCTCCTGAGCACACAGCGTTGTAAGCTTATCCTTTTCTGCAGAAATATTATCAGCTCTCTGCTGAATAATAAGTATCTGTGCTGATATTTCAGCATTACTGCTCTTTCTTAGCTTGATGACATACGGTTCCAGAAGGATTTTCCTTGAAAAAATAAGTTTGTTGATCATAGTAGCAAAGGCGTTTTTCAGAGCAGCGTCCTTCAGAGATTTCATACGGCATTTTTCCTTGTCCTGTATGTGAGTTTTACAGCTCCAGACAACATCTGATCCTTCATTTATTATTGCTCTTTTAAAATGAGAACCGCAGCTGCATGTTATTTTTCCTGAGAACGTATGGCGCTGAAGGTATTTATCTGTACCCTGACTGATGCTTTTTTGCTCAGCATTGAGAAGAAGTATCCTGTTTGCCTTTTCAAACACCTCGCGGCTGATAATGGCTTCGTGATTATTTTCAACCAGATACATTTCAACCTCACCGTTGTTGGTATGGCGGTGAAATCTGTCATCGGTATATGTTTTCTGATAAAGGCAGTCGCCCGTATAGCGTTCATTTTTGATAATGGAGCACACAGTAGTGGAATTCCATCTGCTGCTTCGTCTGGGAGGTATCTTTCTTTCATTAAGAATGCCTGCAATTTTATGCCCGCTGTATCCTGAAATAAACAGGCTGAAGATTTCCATAACTGTTTTTGATTCATCAGGATGCGGTTTCAGACTGTGGTTTTCATCAATTAAGTAGCCGTAAGGGGCATAGCTCTGCTTATAAGTGCCGTTCATAAACGCTTTTTTAAATGACCACTTCAGATTTTCAGAAGTCGAATGTGATTCTTCTTCTGCAAGACTGCTGAGAATTGCGAGAATAAGCTCGCTGTCCATAGTTCCGGTATCGATGTTTTCTTTTTCAAAATAAACTGAAATACCAAGAGTGTTAAGCTCTCGGATAATGGAAATGCAGTCAACAGTGTTTCGTGCAAATCTGCTTATCGACTTTATTAAAATACGGTCTATACGTCCGTTTCTGCATTCATTCAGAAGTTTATGAAGACCGTTTCTGCATTCTGTACTTGTTGCAGAAATACCTTCATCATAGAATATGCCGGCAAACTCCCAGCCATTGATTTTTCTGATGTATTCTTCATAATGCTCTTTCTGCACACAAAGACTTTCGAGCTGGTCATCAAAGTCGGTTGAAACTCTGCAGTATGCAGCAACCCGCAGCTTTTGTATCTTCTGAACTGCGGTTTCAATTTTCGTTATTTTCATAAAAATCAGCCCTCCTTAGTGTGATATATTACCTCTGAACCGACGTATTATCAAGCGTTTTAGGAAATAACTCCACATAAGCAGGGGAGAAAGAATGCGCATTTAATTCGTTTATTTTGTTGTATTCGTCAATGGTTATTAGTCCATTTTTGTAAAGCATATCCGTTAATTCTTTTGCCTTACTGTAAAATATTTCATTAAGTTCTTCCATAGCTGCCTCCGTTATTGGTTTCTGTAAGATTTATGGAAAGCGAAAACAGAAAACTTTACATCGTTCTGAGAATTTTATTTGTTCTGATATAAGTGTAGACGGCGATTTTATGTACATCAGTAATAGATAAATGCAGACTGGTTCTGATATACTGTTATCCGGAGGGTGATTGATTATGGATATTTACGAGATGTCATATGCTGTCACAGTTATGTGTTACAGAAATATTGATGCTCTGGAAGAGCGACATGCTGTCTGCGGTGAAGCAGATGAAGAACTTTATGATATTATTCTCATGGAATTCAAAAGGAGATATGAGATATTCTGCCGAATAAGACCGGCTGTGGATAATGCTGATGAAGTCAGAAAACTAAGCAGGGAAGAGAAGGAGTTTCTGTATTATTTCATAGTCTGCAGCAGGGGTTATCGGCAGTGGGACATCCCGGAGAAAACTCATGAATTCAGTACCGGAGATTTTGCTGAGTACGCACTTGAGGGCATAAAAAAGGCCTGCATAAGTCACGAGAGACTTACGCAGGATGTAATGAAAAAGCTGAACAGGGGAGTCCATGACAGAGTTTACAGTTTTATGCTGACGAGGTTCTTGAATTAACCTGTGAAATATGGTAAGATTAAAAATGAATTTTTAAGAAAACGAGGATGAAACAATGACAGTAAATGTAATCGGAGAACAGCTATCACAGCAGGAAATTGACGCTTATGTAGCGTACAGCAAGGAAAAATATTCAGGCAAAAGTATTAAGTCACTTACCATCAGGGCAGACGGTGAATTTGTCGACCTTGATACTGAGTTTGAAAATGTTCCTTTTGACAGAATCAGAAGGATTACCGGATATCTTGTAGGTACGCTTGACAGATTTAATGATGGTAAACGCGCTGAGGTTGAGGACAGAGTTAAGCATGGGACAGCTATGTGATTTAAGCCTGCTATTTAAATCGGCAATATAAAATTTGAATATGATGAACAACAATAAATAATTGATTATGTGGAGGAAATAATGAACTTTAGCATTGATGAA
>JAZQPR010000180.1:0-12981 GCA_045628605.1 Oscillospiraceae bacterium | reverse complement strand
AAAAATAATATAGCATAATAAATCTCCCGTTGCTTTTTAAATTACAAAAGCAACGGGAGATTTTTTTAAATAATGCTTCTTATCAAAACATAATCACTGATATTTACTGTTCCGTCATTATTTATATCAGCATTAAAAAATGTTATAAAGTCATCCGGTGTCCTCTTTCCGAGAATAATATCACTTAATATTTCAAGGTCTTTTGAATCTGTTTTTAAATCACTGTTCAGATCGCATTTGTATGTACTTCCGAGACATGTTTCAAACGCTGAACATACTGATTTTAAAATGATCAGATCTGAAATATCGATGGTTCCTGAAGAATCAATATCATATTTTTCCTTTTCTGTTCCTTCATGTATTTCTCCTGTAAACAGATATTCATACATCAGAGCCACATCCAAAGGGTCACTGTTTTTGTCAGAATTTATATCCCCTGTGATCACGTCCTTTACTTTGTTTATAACAGGTATAATTGAATAATTCCAGCTGTATACCTTTGATGAAGAAAGGAGATACTGTGAAAGTGTTCCCGGTCCGCATGTTGCAGTTCCTGTTCCCATGGAACCGTAGTTTATTCCCAGAATCGTTTCTTTTCTCGGTGAAAGATCACATACATGTGAGGCAGAATTCAAATCAGACGGAGTAAAATGAAGTGCCTGTGCTTCAAAAGAATTCGATGATTTTACAAGAAGCGCGGTGCTCTTTGAAGGGTCACTTACAGATATCCATTTGACACCCGTCAGATTTCCTGTATCGTCGACTCTCATATAAGGATAGAAAAACTCAGATACTGTTTTTTCCCATATACCCATTCTTCCGCATGAACTTCTGTCATTGTACGTTTCATCCGGACCGTTTCCGTACCATGATACATTTTCAAATCCTTCCGGAAGAACCATCTGTGTTCCAACTCTCAAAAAGTTTCCCATGCCTGATCTGGTTGCATCTACAGAAACAGAAACGTTGATTTTTCCGTCTCCGAAAACTGTATATACCATCTTCTGTGCCGTATTGCCCGCATCAGGGAATGTAATATCAACAGTTATTTCAGTTTCGCCTCTGCTGTTTTTTGATATTGATATATTTTTTAATTTTCCGTTTCCTTCAGCCTTTTCCCAGTTTGTATCAAAAAGCTTGCTTCTTCCTGAATTTCCGTCGTTTTCAGTCAGTCCTCTGTAAAAATTTGCTTCCGGTCCGCTTTCGAAAAGAAGTTCTCCGTTATATTTATACTGTGACAGAATACCTGTCGTGCCGTCAAGAAATACTTCAAATTTTTCTCCGCTTATAATATAACCGCCGTTCTTTTCATCAACTGAAACATTTGTATCAACATATTCATCATTATTGGTATTCGGCTGAGCCGGTACTTTTACTTGTCCGAAAGCGATCTCCGTTCCGGCTTTGATAAGACCTTCATCTGCTTTTTGTTTTACAGAAATATCAAGTATAAGTTCATCGTCAGGACAAACAGAAGACGGTATTGTATACGGAACAGTCAGCGTTCCTGAAGTATACGGTGATACTGATACTGCGTCAACAGCTCCTTCATCGCAGATCTCTCCGTTTTTAAGAAGCTTAAAGGAAACATCATAATCTGACAGATTTTTAAACTGGCTTTCATTATATACTTTTACTGTTTTACTTTGTATACTTGTCTCATCTGATGAAAACCAGAAATTCTGGTACTGATATTTTACCTCATTTATTTCCGGCTGCGGATCTCTGTCCGGGCTTACTATTCCGTTCTGACAAAAGCTGTTGTCATTAGGAACATCGCCCCAGTCTCCGCCATATGCCATAAAATGACCTTTGGTTTCTTCAGAATACAGATTTTTATGTGCATCTTCGAGTGAATAATAATCCCACGGACCTGATTCCTCCAAAGTAATATCGCTGTAATCAAGCCATACAAGTACTGAAGAATCAGATGCTGTTATTTTCGGAGAAGAGCTCATCTGTCCTTTTATTTCGCTTGCTGACAATGCCTTTGAATATATTCTGGCAACTGAAATCGCTCCGTCAAACTTTCTTCCTGTTTCAGTATCTATACCTATTCCGACAGGCTGGCTGCCTCCTGCTATACTGTCGGATACTGATGTTTCATTCATCAGAACACCGTCAACATATATTGAGATCGATCCCCTGTCGTAAACACCTGCTACCTGATGCCATTTTCCTTCCCATCCTGACGGGAAATCACACGAAACTGCCTTCCACTCTGAATCATATACGAAAAACTCAAGTCCGCTGCCTGAACTCTTTGTTTTTAAAGCGGCCTGCGTATCACCCTTCGCTATAATTACGTTATTGATATCAGCAGAATTTGGTTTTACTACCGCTTCAAACGTAAATGATTTTCCTGTTCCTGACAAAGAAGAATTTATCTTCGAACTGTTTGAGATAACTGAATATCCCGTAAATGCTTTTCCTCCGTTAAATGTTTTATCCGGTGTATCTGTAATAAATCCGGAATCAGAACCGGTGCACTTTCCTGAATTTCCTTTACTGTCCGTAAATGTCCATTCAGAACCGCCGTTATCTATGCTCACAAGTCTTGACTGATCAGCCCAGTCCCAGACAAAACCGCCCATCATATTGTCAGCACTTCTTATAACATCCCAGTATTCTTTCATTCCGCCGACTGAATTTCCCATAGCATGAACATACTCACACATAATATATGGGATCTTTCCGTTTCCTGCTTTGTATCTGATACCATCCTGAGAAGGATACATCTGACTTGAAATATCAACGCCCATCGAGTCTCCCTGTCCTTCACTGTGAACAGGACGCGTAGGGTCATTTTTCTTGAAATACCAGATCATATCCCTGAATAAACCGTTGGATGCACCGGGATCACCGGTATATACCATTTCGTTTCCAACAGACCAGCTGAATATTGCAGGATAATTTTTCAGACGTTCAAACGTCGTATTTGTTCTGTCCATTCCAAGCTCATAGAACAGTCCTTTTGCATCATTATCACTCATAAGGGCATGTGATTCCATATTGGTCTCAGCCATCATATACATCCCGTATTTTCCGCACAGCCAGTACAGATATGAATCATTGCTGTAATGTGAGGTTCTGATCGCATTTATATTGTACTGCTTCATCATACGAACATCTTCAAGCATCGTTTCCTTTGGAACAGCTTTTCCGTGAACAGGATCAGTATCATGTCTGTTCACGCCTTTTATCAACAGACGTTCCCCGTTTATTGTAACAGGATCCCATCGTGAAGTGGTTACCTTGAAGCTTCCGTCGACCTGTGTGGGTGTAAATCCTATTTCCCTGAATCCGAGCTGTGCTGAAACAGTTTCCACTTCTTTTGAATTCCCGTCTTCAAGTGTCAGTACAAGAGCATAAATATTCGGAGTTTCCGCACTCCACAGCTTTGGTGAAAAAACAGTGATCTCTGTACTGAAAGTACTGCTCTTTCCTGAAGTTACAGCAATATCCGATACTGCAGAATCAGGTATAATATTTACACCGTTCTCATCAAACGCCTTGATTTTCAGACTCCATCCGGACATATCTGAAGTGGAATCATTCTTTATTTCCCCGCTTACCTTCAGTACTGCATTTTTATAATCAGAATCCAGATCTGTTACTACTGTATAGTCGTTGATTTTGACCAGCGGCTCAGATGTTAAAAATACATCTCTGAAAATACCGCCGTCATAGATCATATCCTGATCCTCAAACCATGTACCGTCACAAAATTTGTGAACTTCAACACAGAGTGTATTTTCACCGTCTTTAAGATAATCGGTAATATCAAATTTGTGCGGACTGAACGTATCCTCGCTGTATCCTACCTCTTTTCCGTTCAGGTAAACATAGTATGCAGATTCCACACCGTCAAACTGAATGTATGTTCTTCTTTGGGAGTTAAAAATATCTTCACATGGTGTAAATTTTTTTATATACAACCCAACAGGATTATAGTTTACCGGAGCTGCCGGTGCCTGTACAAAGCTGTCATACTTGCTCTGAAACGGCACAGAAATATTTGTATAGATAGGATAGTCAAACCCCTGACATGTCCAGCTTTCAGGGAGCGTTACCTCTTTGAAGCTGCCGTCAGGAACGAAGCTCTCCGATGTAAAGCCTGCAGTAAAATATTTATCAGCTTCCGACTGATTGTTTACCACGTTCAATGACCATATCTGATCCTTTCCGGTAAGCAGCTGCAGATATGATGACTCTTCCCTCTTGTCATAGTCATTTACTGCATCACACGCTGTTTTATCATCCTGGAACGGAATAATTGTCACTGCGGCTTCCTCTCTGTTGATGCCGAATACGTCCTCTGCGTTCTGTTTTTTTCCGGACAAGTCTGTATACGATGTTCCTGTCCACTCCTTATGAGTAAACTTTTTGGAATCCGTATCAGTTCTGATACATGACTTAAGTCCTTCTGACGAAGTACCTGCTGCTTTTGCCGTAAAAAATTTTTCATTTGGCAAAACTGTTACAGCTGTCAGAAAAGCTGTAATTACTGCAATAACTCTTTTCATTTTCAACATCACTCTCCATCATTATTTTAACTTTACACAATACATATCGACCTTCTATTCATGTCGATATGTATATTATATTATCAGAATTGTTTGCTGTCAACATAATCTGATAACATTATAGAAATAATTTGTTACTTATGATAAAACTTTTAACATATATATCTTCATGGTATCGCAATATTTGTAAAGAATATTTTTTTTAAATATTTAATTTATTTAAGTAAAATAATATATATCGTTGTAGCATTATTTTTTATTTAGTCTTAAAACGCTTGATTTTTTATTATATATTATCAACAAATTTACATAAACAAATATGTCATCAATATACAGTTTATAAGAAAATATTTTTCATCAGTTTTCAATATTGACATTTGTGTGTCGTTGTGATAAAATAATATACGTTAAAAAAAAATCAGTTACTTTCAAAGTACTGAATGGTTTTGTTTAAAAGGAAATATTTATATATATAAAGGAGCAGTATACGATCGTAAATACTGCTCCTTTTTACATAAAAAAAGATCCGTATCATAAATTTAATAAATGATACGGATCTTTATTATTTTTAAACCGAATTATTATTTTGCAAGTGCTTCCATAACAGACTTTTTAACAATATTCAGACCTTCAACAAGGATCTCGTCTTCAATTGTCAGCGGAGGCATAATTTTAAGTACTCCGTCATGTCTGCCTGCAACTTCAAGTATCAGATGATTGTCAAAAGCTTTGTGAACGCTGTCGATAGCCAGCTTTGAATCGATACCGTTAAAATCAATTCCCCAGATCATTCCTATTCCTCTGATCTTTATTCTGTCATCAAGAGGCTTGATCTCTTTTTCAAGGAACTGTCCGATAATTACGCTCTTGCGCTTAACTTCTTCATCTATTTTGTGTTCATTAAAATATTTGATTCCTGCCTTTGAACCAACAAATGCGAGCTGGTTTCCGCGGAAGGTTCCGTTGTGCTCAGCAGGTCTGAAAATATCAAGTTCAGGTTTTACAAGAACGATGGACATAGGCAGACCAAAACCGCTGATGGATTTTGAAAGGACTACCATATCAGGTTCGATTCCTGCTCTTTCAAATGAGAAGAATGTACCTGTTCTGCCGTTTCCTACCTGAATATCATCAACTATCATCAATACACCGTGTCTTGTACAGATGTCTCTTACTTTTTTGAGCCAGTCAACTGTTGCGATGTTTATTCCGCCTTCAGCCTGGACAGTTTCGAGAAGTACTGCAGCCGGCTTGTCTATACCGGAATGATCGTCTTCAAGTACTTCCTCAAGGTAATCTGTTGAGTTGATCCTGCTGTTGCAGTACGGCATAAATACTGCATTGTTTAACGGAACGCCTGCACCCTCACGGCTTACCTGGTCTGTTGTACATGCAAGACTTCCGAGTGACATTCCGTGAAATGCACCTGAAAATGCAATTACATTTGTTTTCTTTGTATTTTTTCTTGCAAGCTTTAGAGCTGCTTCAACTGCGTTTGTTCCTGTAGAACCGCAGCACATTACTTTATAGTCAAGTCCTCTGGGCTTTAATATCATTGTTTCGAGTGCTTCGATAAATTCTTCCTTGGCTTTTGTGTACATATCAAGGGCGTTTATTATCCTGTCCTCTGAAAGATAATCAAGAATGGCTTTTTTTATCTCACTGTTGTTGTGGCCATAGTTTACCGAACCTGCAACTGCAAGGAAATCTATATATCTGACGTTGTCAGTTGAGAATAATTCGGCATTTTTTGCATGATCAAAAACTACCGGATATTTTCTGCAGTATGATCTGACATTTGATTCATATTTTTCAAATACTTCAAACACTTTTTTTCATCTTCCTTAATGATTCTAATTATTGCGAAAAGGTCGGGGTTTCTGTGACCTCACGTATTTCTATTTTAACATTTATTTGAGGGATAGTCAATAATTTTTTTCAGTTTGAAATAGATATATTTATTTTTCAGATATGTGTTATTGGGGATTGGTTTTACTGTTATTTTTAAGGGTGGGTGCAGGGCTTTGCGGTCGCCCTGTGCCTTCGCATATAGGTTGATTATTATTACTTATGGAAATGGATATATGATGGCTTATTGATTTGATTTGATTTGATTTAATTAAATTTAACTAAAAAAACATGTTTCAGCCTTAAATGATGCGGTATAGTGTTTTTAGTTTGAAAAAAATATGACATATCTTCAATTTGATTGACAGGGGTTATTTTCATCAATTATAATGAAAATAAATCAGCTTTGAGCGAATTTTTCTGCTCATTGCTTTTTCGTAAATAAATGATTTTTATATGGAGGATAGTTTTTATGAGCATGAAGAAAAACAAAAAAAATGTATTCATTGCATCATTCCTTATCTGTACACTGATGCCTGCAGCTGCTGCAAGTGCTGCTTCACTCGGTGATGTAAACGGAGACGGAACTTTTAATGTTTCTGACATAAAAGCAATGTCAAAATATTTTACCGGTGCAACAACTTCAATCGACACTTCTGCTGCTGATTTTGACGGCAACGGAAAAATTAATATAGTTGATTTTATCAAGGCTAAAAATTCACTTATCGAAAACGGAAGTTCAAGTTCTGAAACACAGACTGCCGTTAAGCTCAACGGAAGCTCTATTTCAGTAACAGGTAAAAATGCCACTGCTTCAGGCAGCACACTTACGATCACAGGCTCAGGTATATTCAACATTGAAGGAAAGCTTACAAACGGTCAGATCATCGTCGACGTTGACAAAAATACTGACTCAGGAACTGTTAAGCTGTTCCTCAACGGTGTTGATATTACATGTACAAAGGACGCTCCTATATATATCAAGAGTGCTAAAAATACATCCATCAATCTTGGTGATGACACTGTAAACTATATCAATGACGGTACATCCTACAGTGAAACAGAAGCTGCCATCTACTCAAAGGATGATCTTACCATCAAGGGTGACGGACGTCTTGAGGTTCATGCATCAACATATTTCGGAATCCACTGCAGCAACGATCTCAAGATCAACGGCGGTGACATCTATGTTCTCACTGATACTGAAGATGCTGTAAGAGGCAAAGATTCTGTAACAGTCAAGAGCGGAAAGATCTTCATTGATTCTGCAGGTGACGGTATCAAGTCAACTCAGGGAAATGTTGATATTGAAGGCGGCACTGTTCAGATAAAGTCTTCAAGTGATGCCATCCAGGCTGAAACCACCATCAATATTTCCGGCGGTGACGTTACAGCATGCGGCGACAGAGGTCTTACATCCGTTACCAAGACAAATATCACAGGCGGTTCAGTTCTTGCTACAGGTTCCAAGGAACAGGTTTCAAATATCTCCTGCAAGATCGGTGCAATGACACTTGACTATGCTAAAGAATGGAAAAAGAACAATCCTATTGCTCTGACAACATCAGGAAAAGCTGTCAAATTTGAAAAGGATACATACAAGAAATTCTCATATGCATTTATTGCTGATGAATCCTTAAACGGCAGCTACACACTCTACACAGGCGGTATCAACACCGGCACTGTTAAAACAGGAAGTCCTGCCAAATTTACAAATGTAAACAATGAGTCAGATGCAGACACACTTTATTCAGATTTATTCGATCAGACTGTTGTTCACAACATAAGCATCAATATGCCTGAAAGTGACTGGGAACAGCTCAAATCAACCGCAACAAAAGAAGAATACTTCACATGTGACCTTTCAATAGACGGAGTAAAATACAAGAACTGCGCTATCAGAACCAAAGGCTTCAGCTCACTTTCAGCTGTTGCAGGTCAGGGCGGAGAAAAATTCAGCTTCAGAATCAAACTCGACAAATATGAAAAAAATCAGAACTACAAGGGACTCACAGAATTCTGTGTAAACAACCTTTACGGCGATTCTTCCGGTATGAGAGATACTCTCTGCTATGATGTTCTTCATGAACTTGGTGCATATGCTCCTGATACAGCATATACAGATGTATATCTTAACGGAAAGCTCTTCAGTTTCTACATTCTCTGCGAAGTTCCTGCTGAAACAATGGGCGAAAACTTCTCAACAGACAATGATGCAACAATATACAAAGCTGATCAGGTTTCATGTACATTCCAGCAGAATCAGAGACTCTCTGACTTCAGCGTAAAATACGGTCCTGACGAACAGATGACACATATTACTGAAGTTGTTGAAGCTATCAATAAGGTTACTCCTGACAACTACAAGTTTATCGAGGATATAGTTGATGTATCAAGCTTCCTCAAGGGCTTTGCCGTAAACTGCTATATGTGCAACACAGACAGCTACAACGGCTCAATGGCTCATAACTATTACCTGCTCTGGAACGACGGCAAAATGAGCTATGTTGCATGGGACTACAACCTTTCTCTCGGCGCATTTATGGGAGGTACTTCAAGTGTAAACGCTGATATCACAACAGGTCTTGACGGTGCAAGTGCAGCAAACAGACCGCTCGTCGGAAAACTTCTTGCTGTTCCTGAATATTACGATGAATATATCGGCTATGTAAAACAGATAGCAAACTACTTCAAGGATCCTGAAGCAAGAGTAAATAAAATTGACAAAGTTATAGGCTCACATATCAAGGCTGATCCGAGATACCTCTTCACATATGATGAATATGTTTCAGGTATTTCAAAGAGTGCTGAAGGTCTTCAGGTTTCAGACGATGCAACAGGCGGCTGGGGCAACATGGACTGGGGCAATATGGACTGGGGCGGCTTCGGCGGCGAAGGCGGCGACCAGGACTGGGCTAATATGGACTGGGGCAACATGGACTGGGGCGGCTTCGGCGGCGGAGACGGTGCAGGCTTCGGCGGCGGTGATGGTGCCGGTGGATTTGGCGGCTTCGGCGGTGAAGGCGGCGACATGGACTGGGCTAACATGGACTGGGGCAACTTTGACTGGGGTGCTATGGACTGGGGCGCTGACGGTGAAGGCGGCGCTGACTGGGGCAACATGGACTGGGGCGGCTTCGAAGGCGGCGGCTGGGTCATGGACTTCGGCGGTACAGTTTCAGTTACAGACTTCCTCATAAAACGTTATGAAGTTGTTATGGGTCAGATTTCGTAATTATCAATTTCCTAATATACAAATACACTACTGACAGAAAAGATCTTTCGGTTTAACTCCGAAAGATCTTTTTTTGTTTTTTCATTCTTAATGCTTTAACGATGTTGAAAATTTGAAATTATTATGACATATCTTCAATTTGATTGACATGCTTTGATTATATGAATTATAATTAAATCAGATGAGTTTGATTCTATTTTTATGTTTACATTTAAGAAAACATATATTTACTATGGAGGTTAGAATTTTATGAGCATGAAAAAGAACAAAAAAAATATTTTCATTGCTTCTTTCCTTATCTGCGCACTGATGCCGGCAGCTGTCGTAAATGCAGCTTCACTTGGTGATGTTAACGGAGACGGAAAATTCAATGTTTCAGATATCAAAGCAATGTCAAAATATTTTACCGGTGCATCTGCTTCAATAAATACTTCTGCTGCTGATTTTGACGGCAACGGAACCATAAACATTGTTGATTTTATAAAAGCTAAAAATACACTTCTCGAAACAGGCGGAGATTCTGCTGAAGAAACAGAAACCAACATAAAGCTTAACGGAAGTTCAATTTCTGTAAACGGTGAAAATGCATCCGCAACAGGCAGTATTCTGAAAATTACCGGTTCAGGTAAATTCAATATCGAAGGAAAACTTACAAACGGTCAGATCATCGTTGATGTTGACAAAAATACTGATGCAGGAACAGTCAAGCTGTTCTTCAACGGTGTTGATATTACATGTTCAAACGATGCGCCTGTATATATCAAGTGCGCTGAAAACACATCAATAAATCTTGTCGAAGGTACTGTAAACTACATAAATGACGGCACTGCGTTCTCTGAAACGGAAGCTGCGATCTATGCAAAGGATGACCTCACCATCAAGGGTGACGGACGTCTTGAGGTTCATGCAGCAACCTACTTCGGAATTCACTGCAGCAACGATCTCAAGATCAACGGCGGTGACATCTACGTTCTTACTGATACCGAAGACGCAGTAAGAGGCAAGGATTCTGTAAAAATCAAGAGCGGAAAGATCTTCATCGATTCCGCAGGCGACGGTATCAAATCAACACAGGGCAATGTTGACATCGAAGGAGGAACTGTACAGATCAAGGCTTCAAGTGATGCGATTCAGGCTGAAACGACCATCAACATTTCAGGCGGCGATGTTACTGCATGCGGTGACAGAGGACTTACATCAATTGAAAAAACAAATATTACAGGCGGTTCTGTTCTTGCTACAGGAACAAAGGAACAGGTATCCAACCTTTCATGTTCAATAGGTGCCATGACACTTGACTATACTAAGGAATGGAAAAAGAACAATCCGATAGCTCTTACCACATCCGGAAAAGATATCAGATTTGAAAAAGATACTTATAAGAAATTCAGTTACGCATTTATAGCTGATGAATCATTAAGCGGCAGCTACACGCTCTACACAGGCGGCATCAACACCGGAAGTGTAAAAACAGGAAATCCTGCAAAATACACAGATGTAAACAATGAATCAAACGGTGACGTACTCTACTCTGATTTCTTTGATCAGTCAGTTGTACACAATGTCAGCATCAGCATGCCTGACAGCGACTGGGCTCAGCTCAAAAAAGAAGCTACAAGAGAAGAATATTTCAAATGTGATGTTTCCATAGACGGTGTTGAATACAAAAACTGTGCTATCAGAACCAAGGGCTACAGTTCACTTTCTTCTGTTGCAAGTTCAGGAAGTGAAAAATTCAGCTTCAGAATCAAGCTTGACAAATATGAAAAATATCAGAACTACAAGGGACTCACAGAATTCTGCGTAAACAACCTATACGGTGACCCGTCCGGAATGAGAGACACTCTCTGCTATGATGTTCTTCATGATCTTGACGCATATGCTCCTGACACAGCATACACTGATGTATATCTCAACGGAAAACTTTTCAGCTTCTACATTCTCTGCGAAGTTCCTGCTGAAACAATGGGTGAAAAATTTGCAACTGACAATGATGCCACCCTCTACAAAGCAGACCAGACTTCATGTACATTCCAGCAGAACCAGAAGCTCTCAGACTTCAGTGTAAAATTCGGACCTGATGAACAGATGACACATATCACTGAACTGGTAACTGCAATAAATCAGGTTACTCCTCAGAACTACAAGTTTATCGAAGATATTATGGATGTTTCAAGCTTCCTCAAGGGCTTTGCCGTAAACTGCTACATGTGCAACTACGACAGCTATAACGGAATGATGGCACACAACTACTACCTGCTCTGGAACAACGGAAAAATGAGCTATGTAGCATGGGACTACAACCTCTCACTCGGTGCTTTCATGAGCGGAGCTTCAAGTGTAAATTCAGATATCACATCAGGTCTTGACAGCACAAGTGCTTCAAGCAGACCGCTTGTAGCTAAGCTTCTTGCAGTTTCTGAATACTATAATGAATATATCGGTTATGTAAAACAGATCGCTGATTTTTACAAAGATCCTGAATCATATATCAAAAAAATCGACAGTCTTATCGGTTCTCATATTAAATCCGATCCAAGATATCTGTTCTCTTATGACCAGTATGTTAAAAACATTTCCAGAAGTGCTGAAGGTCTTCAGGTTTCCGGCAACAGCGGCTGGGGCGGCGGCTTCGGCGGCGGCGGCTGGGGCGGATTTGTTGGAGCTCCCGGTGACGGCGGCTGGGGCGGTCAGAACTGGGGCGGCCAGCAGAACTGGGGCAACATGGACTGGGGCAACTTCGACTGGGGTCAGAACGGTGAAGGCGGCGGAAACAATGCAAACTGGGGCGGCATGGGCGGCTTCGGCGGATTTGGTGCCGGCTTCGGCGGTGAAAATGTTTCAGTAACCGACTTCCTTATCAAACGTTACGAAGTTGTTCAGGGACAAATCAAGTAATTTTCATTTCCCAATTATACAATAATACACTACTTTAGAAAAGATCTTCCGGACTCCCATTCGGAAGATTTTTTCATTTTAATGACTGTGATCAAAAATGTACCATATAAAAACGGTCAGGATCGACTGAGCTGCGATCCTGACCGGATATTTTTTTTGTAAAAATAAAGCTTTTATTTTATCTTGATGTCGGGAAATATGGTCTGAGTGAGTTTGCAAGTCCGCTGATCGGCATTGTCTGAAGCCAGATATGACCAGGACCTGTTACTCTTGTATTGAAAAATCCTTCGCCGCCTGCGAGAACATTTCCAAGACCCTTGATCTGTTCTATATCAATTGAACATGTTCCGTCCATAGCTGCAAGATATCCTGTATCTATAAGCATTGATTCGCCCGGACGAAGGTCATATTCGATCGTGCTTCCGTCAATTTCAAGGAATGCCATGCCCTGCCCTGTAAACTTCTGCATGATAA
>JAZQPR010000179.1:0-11107 GCA_045628605.1 Oscillospiraceae bacterium | reverse complement strand
TTTATCGAATATTTACCGGAATATTATTCACGCTGTTATACCTGTAAGACCAGGAAGATCTTATTTAAGAAAAAAATCTCATCCTTCAATAAAGTTTGCTCAAAATCAACGTTAAATCGCTTAAGTTGATGACATTGGCCTACAGAGGCGGGGGATATCCTCTGTGTTGTTATAATTCTTTACGTAAGCAGCAGGATGATCACTTCTGTGGATATTCAGGAATTTCAGCGTCAACTGTACTTATCTCTATTAAAACATCTTTTTCAGGCATTATAAAAGTAAAATATGTACAGTCAGTATCGGAAACAGACAAGTCAGCAGAGATTTCTTTACCGTTTACTGTCACATAATAATATGAATCTGTCACGAACGGAAGTTTAAAAGTGATCTCTTCACCTGCAGCATATTCTGAAGCAAGCTTAATATCAATTTCTGATTCAACTGAAACATTGTATTTAACTTCATTTTCATGTATCATATCGCCGAGTATAAGATCTTCAACTTTTTTCTGATATTCACTGTCTATGTTTACAAGATATGATGACAAAGGATGCTGTATCGGAATAACGAAAACACTATTCGGATCAATACCGCTCGCCTTTAATATAAGTTTTGCTTCTTCTATTGAAACAGCACGAAGTTCCAGTATTTCATATTCTTCCTTATATCTGTTAGTACCCATCATAAGTCCGCATGAGATAGAATTTTCGGACATCTGCCATACATAAACTTCTATGCCTTTACCGCCATCCAGATTAAAATATTCCGGGAATACTGCCTTCAGATATTCAAGATGTGCCTCATCAGCACTGTGACCAATACCTGTTCCCTTATATCCTGCATAGAAGAACAATTCCTGTGACATTCCGTCATAAGATGAAGTATATTTATCATTTGATTCACCGAAAGCAAAAGAAATACATCCGGATGAATCGCTTTCATATTTTTTAAAATCAATTTCTGCAGTCTCGTTATAATAACTGTCGTAGTCATCGATTTTTCCGTTCATGTTTATGAGTTCCCATTCATCTGCCTGGTACTCTTTTTCAAATTTACTTTTATTTCCGTTTATAATAAGACAGTCATCATTTATCTTATTGTATCCTTCAACTGCAGATACCGTATAAGTAAAATGAACTGAAGATGCGTCTTTTTCTGAAGATGCGTCAGATGCACCTATTCCGACATTTACTTTAAGAGTTTCACCCTTACTGCAGAAAGAGCTGCACTTCAAAGAAATTCTGTTTGACGGAAGAGGCTTGCTTGAAGCAAGATCCATCTCTCCTCCCCATTTAAGTTCCATTTTATCATAAATAATTTCCGGATCATCCTGCTTTCCGAGCTTACGAACACCGAAGCTTTGAATTTGTGCTGGATAGGTTTCCATTATGCTTCCATCATAAATGATCTCAACAGTATCGCCTTCAGTCAATGATAATTTTTCCGAATCATAATTTGCATATATCAGCTCTGCGGAATTGAGCTCCCATGAACCTTCCACAGGTGAAACAAGGATCTTATTACCATTTGCTTCCTTTACAGTCGCAACGAGAACACTTTTATATATGTTTACTCTTAATTTTGAAATAACACTTTCGTCCTTGCATACATACTGTTTATAATAAGCAAGATCAGCGATATCAACCTCACCGCTCATATCTATATCAGCAGATTCAAGCTGATTATCAGTAAACTGAATATCCTTTAAAAGATAAAGCGAAAGATATGTAAGATCTGTAAGGTCAGCAGTATCGTCGCCGTTAAGATCCCCATACAAAAAGCCTTTTTTAATTTCATCAGCGTCATTACTGTTTGATGCCGATGACAGAATTGGTGTTTCATCCGTATTTGGTTCCGTATCAGCAGAAACAGCACCTGTAATAAATGTACTTATCATAGAAGCAGCAAGAACTGCTGTTATTATTTTTTTCTGTTTAGACATAATGATTCCTCCATATCAAATAAACTTTCAGTTAAAGAATTAATGCAAAAACCAAATTTATCTTCTTTGTCGTTATTTTGAAATATTTATTATTTCAAATATTCCATATTAATTATATCAGAAAAAAAAAAAAAAATACAACCCTATTAACGTAATTTTGTAGAGTATAAACAAAGCACTTCACCAAATAATGATGAAGTGCTTAAGATATTTGCAGTATATATTTGCTTTGTACTGAATTCTGATTATTTAATTATCAGAAAAGATTTTCTTTTATGGACGCAGATAGTTATGGTACTTGTCAACCTGACCAATATAATTCTTGGTATTAAGTTTATATAACTTGAAATGTCTGCCGTAGAAATAAATATCATTTTTTCTCCAGTTATTATAATCGCCGGAGCTGATTATAACATTCTGATATTTACTTGCTGAAGGAGGCGTATTGATCTCTATTGTTACTCCGTCAGGATCTGTTGAACCGAAAATACTTCCATTGTCTGATCCAAGTGTAAGATCATTTATTGAACATGGAAGGTCGATGTGATACAGTGATGTACATCCTTCAAATGCAGCGTTCTTAATGGTTTTAAGATTTATTGCAGAGCTCAGATCCAGAGTCTTAAGAGCTGAACATCCTTCAAAAGCATTACTATCTATAGTTTCAAGCTTAGGAGTTGAGCCGTAGAAACGAATTGATGTTACTGACCAGTTCATAAAAGCATATGAGTGTATGCTCTTTACAGAATCCGGAATATACAATGTCTGGATCTTATAATCCTGTGTACATGTTCTCTCTCCGGCCTGACCTTTGTGAGAAGAATAGCCGATCTCAGTTACGTCATAAAATTTTTTATCACCATCTGAATATACGGTGGACGGAACATAATAGTTCTTTATTTCCCTGTCTACACATCCGATCCATGCAACAGTGCCGTCTCCATTATTAACATAGTAATCTCCGGCACAGGTACTGAAGCCTAAGTCGTTATTAAGAGTATTCCAGCGTGACTTGGTATATTGTTCATCAGCAGCAACGATTCTAAGATTATTTGAACCATAACGGATCTGATTATAATCGTTTGCATCTACATATCCGTCACCTGTTACATCATAATAAGAAAGGGGTCTTGATTCATAGAGTGTACCGTTTAAAGAATAAGTTGTCTTACCGTCTTTCATAACAGTGCTTTCGAATATCTCTGCATCACCGTTATCAAGTTTTCCGTTCATATTGAGATCGCCGGCAATGAAAGGTCTCTGATATGATGAGCCGTATTTTATGAGATATGACTTTGTAACATAAGTACGTGAACTGCTGACACCGGAATATAATGTTGCATCAACATATGTACCATCTGATTTTTTTACACTTTTAGTTTCAGCTATAACTTTTGTGTAATATTTCTCACTTCCCCAGCAAATCTTACAGTCCTCAAGATCTCCGTTACATTCTGCAAATGTAATTTTGTCTCCTGAAATACCTGTAATAAAGATACTGTGTGGCTGTGTGTTGCTTGCTTTTTTCGTCTTGGTTTTATCTTCAACCGGAACTTCAAAACGAACATTGTCACCGACCTTTGGTTCATAGGTGCTGTCTATGGCGTTTGAATAAAATTCAGTTGTTTGCCAGATATCCTTTGCAAGCTTATATGCAAAGCCACCGCACTGATGGAATACTTTTCCTTTGGAATCCTTAACTGTACTGCAGTACAGATTTTCATTTACCTTATCCTGAATATGGTTGCATGCAATGTAGGAATAATCATCTTCATCACCTGTACTTCTGCCCTTGTGATTCCAGTATTTTCCATTAGGGAACTTGTTCTTTTCCTCGTTGATACGTGACTGCAGCTTAGAAGCAACGTCATTGTACATTAACTTTGAGCCTGCAGCTTCAACAGAATTTTCCTTCACCGGAACGGCTGCTGAGCCTGCAATGATGCCGGCAGCCAGCATCACTGATGTGATTGTTTTGAGTAGTTTCATGTTATAGATTCTCTCCTATAAATTATAATATATTTATTGCTGTATCCAATTACAGCATTTCATATTATAATCCAAATCATTATGAATGTCAATGTTTTTCATTTTTTAAATCTGAGCAAATAAAAAATCATTTTCGGGTCGTGAATAGCATTAAAAAATCGCTTCGGATCTATTTCTGAAGCGATTTTTTCAACAGAATATTTAATTGAAAATTTTTTTCTATTCTAATTATATCAGAAAAATACACAGTCCTTATAATGTTATTTTTCAGAGTATAAACAAAGCACTTCACCAAATAATGATGAAGTGCTTAATTAATTTTCAAGAGAGATTTTTTTCATGAATGATCTAATACTAATCTTTTTAAACGAATCAAATCAAAAAAGTTGATTATACCATCATTGTTAATATCTACATTGCCTGTGTAAGATCAATTTTATTTCTTCAAAGCTCTGTGTTGTTATATTCTTTATGTCATCGGCAGTCATTTCAGGTAAAGGTTCAATGGTAATGGTTGTTTTCTTTGCAGGCAGATTGCCCTTTTCATATTCGACAGCTTCATTTAAACCTGTAATAATGCTTTCAAATACGTTCATACTACTTACCCTGCTTATTCGTTACCCACTACAAACGACAAACAGCCAAAATTATTTATTTGAATATTCCTTTGCAGCTTCTCCGTAATTATAAAGTGCAGCGCAAAGATTTTTCAGTTTATCGCTTGTTTTATAATTACTTAATGCCTTGTAAATATAGTCGTTTACGCAGTATTTATCTTTGTTTGAAAAGAGATGTGCGGGAACTGATTCTTCAATATAATAAAGATTGCCTTTCTGCGTTGAACCGGCAACATTTGTTGTATAGTAGTGGCGAAGGATCGTATCTGATTTCAGGAGAAGTGTTGAGCCGTAGTATGATTCACCCATGTTTACATCATGACTTTTTATTAATGACATGATTTGAGAATATTGAGTGTAGTAGCGGTTTGTCATATCTTTGCTGAAGAAATATTCGTTTGCAGCAATGCAGTATTTTTCCAGAGCATCTGCAAGTCTTTTTGTTTCACTCATTGATTTGTATTTTGTAAGAATATCTGTAATAGTAAATGAGTTAAGAACAGTTCCGTTATCCTTAATTACTATATCCTTTAAAAAGTCCTTTGCAGGAACAGCGTAGACTGCTGTTTTGTCCTTGGTGGAAAGTTTTTCACCGTTGATCGTATAGCCGTCTGACTCAGAAATATCGCCATTGAATCTTATCAGTACCTTTAGTGTACCGTCAAGGGCAAGGGCTGCAGATTCTGCATATCTGTGTCTGGAAAACAGAGTTGCTTTCTCAAGTACTGAATTGTTTTTCCCGATAAGAGTCCTGAATGCTGATGCGGTTCCTCCATAGTATACTGTTTTCAGATTGCTGCAGTTATAGCATGCGCTGTCCCCTATACTTGTTACGGTGTCGGGAATCGTTAAACTTTTTAATGAAGAACATCCGCTGAATGCCTGACTGTCAATTTCTTTTACTGTATCAGGAATTGTAATGCTTTCAGCTGTGCAGTCAGTACCTGAAAATGCATTTGAAGCAATACCAGTAACTGCAACATTACCGATCTGTGACGGGATATTTACTGTTTTTTCTCCGTTTCCTTTATAGGAGATTATCTTCTGTGAGGTTGCGTCAAAGCTCCACAGTTCTTTTTCTTCACAGGCACATTTTTCTGAATTTTCTGATGAGATATGTGTGTATTTGATATAAATATTATCTCCCGGTCTTTTCCAGATATATTCTGTTGACTTCAAAGAACATGGGAGAGTGATCATTGTATTACATTTTTCAAAAGCCGAAATTCCTATATTTTCAACTGTATCAGGAACAGTAAGATAATCAAGTTCGGAGCAATTTGAAAAAGCATATTCGCCAATTGATTTCAGACCGTATGGAAGAGTAACATTTTCAAGCAGACTGCATCTTGAAAAAGCATATTCGCCGATACCTGATACTGCATTCGGAACTGTAATTTCAGTAAGAGATGAACAGCCTGCGAAGGTGCTTTTCTTTATTGAAGAAATATTTTTCGGAAGCTTTATGCTGCCAAGAGCAGAACAGTTATAAAATGCGTGCTCACCGATATATGTTACTGAAGCCGGTATCGTGATGCTTTCAAGATTTGAACAGCCGTAAAATGCACAGTCAGCAATCGTTGTTACTGTTTCCGGAATTTCATAGGTTGTCTTTTCAGAAGCTGACGGGAACTGCAGGAGAACTGTTTTGTCCTTATTAAAAAGTACTCCGTCAACAGTACAGTATGAACTGTTTTCACTGTCAACTGCAAACGCTGAAATACTGCAGTTGTTAAAAGCTCCGGGTTCTATATTTTCGACTGAAGCCGGAATATTTACATTTTTAAGAGCAAGACAGTCGTAAAAAGCATTTGTTCCTATACTTTTTACACTTCCGGGAAGCATAATATTTTCCAAAGAAGGACATTTGAAAAATGCTTCATCGTCAATAGCTGTTATACCGTCTGATATTTTTACCCATCTTAAAGAATTGAGTTCTGACAGTGCACGGCTTCCTATATTTGTCATGACTTCTCCGTTTATTTTTGAAGGAATGATCAGTGTATATGCATCATCGCCGCAGTATGAACAAATACTTACATCATCTTCGCCAATTTCCCAGATTTCTTTATTGTCTATGCAGCCACATGTTGAATAGGCGTTTGATACATGATAATATGTAACAACTGCGTCGCATCCGGCTTTCCATAAACTTTCGCCGCTTTTCATATCACAGGGGGCAAATATATCTGTAAGACTTTCGCATCCATCAAAAATCGGATCCAAAAAATAAACCATATTAACAGGAAGCTTTATACTTTTAAGTGATTTACAGTCTGAAAATGCATCCGCACCAAGAAGTTCAACCGACATTGGAATCACAATGCTTTCAAGATTTGAACAGCCGTAAAAAGCTTTCTCATTTATATATGTTACAGTATCCGGAAGAACGACTGTTTCTATTATATTGCAGTACGAAAAAGCTTCTTTTCCTATTTTTTCAACCGTAACTCCGTCTATCTCGGACGGGATAACGACATTTTTATCAGTACCCTTATAATTTTCTATTATTCCTCTTGTTTTATCAAATGTAAAATACTCAGCTCCTGTTGCTGCTTTTACAGATGTGATCCCTATATTTTTTATTTCAGAAAAAGTACCCGAATTTACAAAACCTCCTGCAAGTACAAATGCTGTAACTGCAGCTAAAAATCTTTTTGATTTCATCAATATGCCTCCTGTTCAAACTTTACGGCAGTCATAATTTTCTGCCGGAATACTAAAATCCCATTAATATAAGTATAGCATATTTATTTGGTAATATCAATTGATAATGTATATGAAAAGCCATACATACGGCACTTGCAGTTAGTGTATTTTCCAAACCGGTAATCACATCCGTATTTTTTTGTTCTTTAAAAAATTATTTTAATAATCAACTTGTATTCCTGTGTTTTATATGATATAATCCTAAAGATTGTGTGTGATCTCTTTATTATTATTACTTCAGAAAAAAATTTTTTTCAAACTGATAGAAACCATATTTTTGAATCGTATATATTATTGAAAGGAGAAAAAATGGCAAGGAGGTACCAACTTGAAAATAACAGAAAAAAATCTTAAACAGCAGCTTATACGAAAAAATGAGGACGCTCTGCATTTCGTTCTTGAAAATTACGGCGGTGCAATAAAAGCAGCCGTCAGTCGAATACTTTACTTATATCCTGAGGATTCGGAAGAATGTATATTTGATTCAATTATGAAAATATGGGAAAAAGCCGATTTATTTGATGAAAAATTAACCACCTTTAAAAACTGGGCAGTAAGTGTAGCAAAATATACTGCGCTTGACAGACTGAAAAAAATAAAAAAAGCTGTGCCTATGGCAGACATTGACGAGCTCCCCGTTGCAGATACAAAAAATATTTTTAACGACAGAGACATAAACGAGTTTTTTAATGAACTGATCTCGGACCTGAATGAGGAGGATAAAATGATTTTTACAAGATTGTTTATTTATGAGGAATCGTTTGAAGAGGTAGCAAAAAAATCAAATAAAAGCAAGGCTGTCATCTACAACAGAGTTTCCCGTGCAAAGAAAAAAATATCAAAAAACATTCCTGTTCAATTCATCAAGGAGGAACATAAGTATGAATGATGAATTAATTAGGCTTTTAAATCATGTTGAAAATAAAGATATATCAGATGAAAAGCCGCTTTCAAAAGAAGAGGTAGAAAAAATTATGAAAAAATTCAAAACACAGAATAATACAACATCAGGAAAACATATCAGCAGAAAAGTACTTGTAGCTGCAATTGCTGCGGTCATTACTGCTGTAGCTGTACCGGTATCCGTTTATGCTTACAGAAGTCATATTGCAAAAATAGAAAAAACAAACAACTATCAGAACACACTTACCATCTCACCGGAAAAGGAGATTAAAAACAATGATAATTCTGTTTCAGAAGTGTCAGATGAAAACAAGTATATGATGTGGAGATTTGGATATCTTCCGGAAGGTCTTGTACAGGATGCATACGGATTTAAATATCACGATCACGAAACAGGAGCAGCTATAACTCCTGCATATTACGTAATCCCTGAAGGAATGGATACTGTCAGTCTTTCATTTAATTTTTCCACTAATTGTGAAAACTATGAATCAGACGGCAAAACTGCAATGATAAACTATCGTGCATCCTACGAAGAAGAACAAGATGATCCGAATTGTTTCGGACGTGAAGTATGGATATCATTTACCAATACACGTTATGTTCTTCAGCTTTATATTTCAAACGGGCTTTCAAATGAAGAACTGTACAAAATAATAGACGGAGTCGTGCTTTATCCTACAGACCAGAATGACTGCGAAGAACACTGCATTATTTATGGAGAAGTCCAGGAAGAAGATACTTCAGAATCCTCTTATGAAGATGAAAATGAACTATATGGTATCGAAAATAAAAACATTTACAAAAAGGGAGAAAAAATCATATTCTCTCGTGACTCTGAGCCATACTCCTATACATTAAACAGTGCAGAAATAACAGACAGTTTCGAAGGGATATCTACTGACAAAGGCGGTGATCCAATAGATTTCAGTGAGCTCATGGACGAAAACGGAAATCTTATCTCCAACACCAGAACATGGTATAAGATGGGCGATGGTATTACCACCCTTGACGAGCAAATATGTACTGTTGATATGCCTTATCATATTGTAAAAACAAATATTACAGTCACAAATGAATCAGATGAATATGCTGAAATCTGTATTAACGGTGTCCTTAATTATATGACAGCTGATGGTTCTAAAATCGTCTTTATGGAAGAGGATACGGACATTCCTTCAGGTTACAACAAAGATGAAGTCTATTTTATGGATTCAATTGATGATTGCAGCTATAATATCGACACGTTTTTTGGATATTGGTTCTCGTCTGATACTGACGAACAACATAACGGAACCAAAAATTATATAAATCTTGAAGCCGGTGAGTCTGCCGATATCCAGCTTTGCTTTATCTGCTCAGAAAACAGACTTAAAAAGCCTTATCTTTCATATGGCCATTATGATAATGACGTATTTGATCTTTCATTTATCAACGATTAAAAACCAATAAAAACGCAGAGGCTGTTATCTTAAATTGACAATTATCCTTTCTGATGATATACTAAAATCATACTATAACCCCGCGGAGGTCTTTTACATGATAAGCAATTATCTTTTAAATGCATACGAAAACGACGATACCATCAAGGATGTTGAATTTTCTGATGACGAAGCTGAAGAGCTTGATTTTACGGGAATAAGCTTTGAAAATGTTATTTTCAGAAAATGTATTTTTAAAAACTGTACTTTTAACAAGGCAGAATTTTATGACTGTGAGTTTATTTCCTGCGATCTTTCAAACTGCGATTTTAAAGATTCATACTGGAAAAATGACAAGCTTTCAAAAAGCAAACTTACAGGAGCCGAATTTGAAAATACTACATTGAGATCACTTTCAGTTTCTGACTGCAATCTGAGCTTTTCAAATTTTTCAGAATCACTTCTTGATGATGTAAAAATAATGTCAAGTAATTTCAGACAGTCAAATATGATGCATATAACTTTTAAAAGACCTGTTCTCAAAGAAGTTGATTTTACAGCAGCTGAATTTTTCAAAACTTCACTCAAGGATGTTGATCTTCACGAATGTAAAATTGACGGTATCATAGTTTCGGATTCATTTTCCGAATTAAAAGGTGCTAAAGTATCATCAGTTCAGGCTGTTGACCTTTCACTTCTGCTTGGAATAAAAATAATCTGATTTTCCGGATAATATAGTTTAATAAATGCAAATATTGATCGCCCCCGTAAAAAGACGGGTACTCATAAAGAAGTTTTTATGATTTGAAGATAAGGCTGCGTAACCTGAGCGGTTACGCAGCCTTTCTCTTTTCGTTAAACAAAAAAACAGAGCATTGCCGAAGATAGGCAATGCTCTGTTTCTCTCTTGTGACAGGCATCCAGTTATGAGAGCCAGATTCAGCACTATACAGAGTACATCTATTCCAAGCCGGAATGGAAAATGGTCAGAGTGTACGCAGATGAAGGCATCAGTGCAACCTCGACAAAAGGCAGAGAGGAATTCACTGCGATGATCGAGGACTGCAAAAATGGTATGATCGACATGATCCTGACAAAATTAATCAGATGTTTTGCTGAAAATACGGTTGACTGTCTGAACTATATCCGTATGCTGAAAGGCATGAATATCCCCGTGTATTTTGAAAAGGAATCCATCAATAGTGTGGGGGATTTTTCATGCTATGTAAATTGACAAGCCCTGAGGCTGAATTGGCTCACCAAACCAGCCATACCTCTTGAATTTCTCAGGACTCATTTCAGATACAGCATACTGTGCAAGCAGATTGAAATCAGGCGATTCAATCCGATGCTGTTCCAAGATATCATTTATTTGCTGCAAATATTCCAAAGAAGCTGGATAATCGCAAAGTGGCGGTATGGATGTATAAGCAAAATCCATTGGAATATCATAAATATTTTTCATCATCTTCTCAAGGTCTGCATCATCCTTACACTTGAATAGCAACTGCTTGAAAAAATAGAAT
>JAZQPR010000178.1:0-7460 GCA_045628605.1 Oscillospiraceae bacterium | reverse complement strand
GAGCTGTTTGGCGATCCTGTAATCAATGAAAAAAACTGGAATACTAAGCCTTTATTAGATATGGGAAATTGCAAAAACGGAATGAATTTTCATTATGATGACTGCGGAGTTGAGATAAATTGCTTGGGTGTAGGAGATTTTAATGATTTATCCGCAATAAATGACACATCAGGACTTCCTGTTGTTTCGTTAAACGAGATGCCATCTGAAGAATATCTATTAAAAGATGATGATATCGTTTTTGTGCGTTCTAATGGAAATAAAGCATTGGTTGGAAGAAGTTTAGCAGTATATCCGGGAGATGTGCCAACAACATTTAGCGGTTTTTGCATTAGGTATAGAAAGCATGATGATGCTATTGCAGTACCATATTTGTTGAGAGTATTAAAAACGGATTCGATAAGAAGAAAAATGGCTGGAAGAGGTGCTAATATTCAGAATCTTAATCAGCAAATATTAAGTACATTAGTAATACCGGTCCCACCACTTGAACTTCAAAACCAATTCGCTGTCTTTGTTCAGCAAATCGACAAATCGGGCTTTGATTAGCTCGTCAAGTCTTTCAAGCTGAAGCTGTCGATGATTAATTATTACCTGAATTTTATCAAGAGTTGAAACAATCTCCATCTGAGATTTTATATCTTTATCAACTACATCAAATTTTTCTACATAAGCATCCGTTTTTAAATTGTGTAGTCCAGTTGTTTTATTTTCAAATTGTCTTGTTCCACCTATTCTGTAATTATGATATAATGAGTAAAATACATATTTGGAACACCATTTATCTGAATCATTAACTCTTAGCAATCCAGTAAAGTTATTAAATAAGTATTTATTATCTTCTCCATCAAAATAAATTACTCTTCCGACAGGTTGTTTATCACTTCCACCAGACTTTTCAATGATAATATCGCCCTTACGCAAATACTTGTTTTCAATATTTTTCTTTGTTATATTTCTTGTTACTACGCTATCGAAGTTCACAATACCTTCATTTGTAAAATTAGTGGTTCTTAGAACCGGTATACCATCACCAGTTTCATCATCAGAACCCCACTCACCTGAAAGTGCTTTACCAGTAATATCTATCAGTTTTGACATTAGTAATCTCTACAAACACGAATTTGATTATGCAATAAACTTTCTGTGCGAAGTTTTAACATTATCCTGATTTACTATTGCATACTGCATCGTTGTATCTATCTGTGAATGACCTAATATTTTCTGCACCTGTTCAATCGGCATCCCTTTATCAATAGCCCTTGTAGCCATAGTTCTTCTGAATTTATGAGGATGAATTTTTTCAAGTCCGAGTTTTCTGCCGAGCGACCTTATTCTTATTTCCACACCGCTTATTTTTAATCTTTTATGCGGTGAATTAAGAGTAACAAACAACGCAGGATTGTCATCTGTTCTGCTATTAATATATTCCTGCAAATGCAGCTTTGATTTTGCATCAAAATACACTCTGCGTTCTTTATCACCCTTGCCAAAAACTACACATTCACGTTGTTCAAAGTTTATATCAGAAATATTGATCCTAACCAGTTCTCCTACACGTATTCCAGTAGAATACAGCAGATCAATCATAGCAAGATCTCTTAGTTCGGTACAGCTGTCTCTGAGTTTCTCTATAGCTTCATCTGAAATAACTTCTTTGACAGATTTTTTAGTTTTTATTTTATGTATTCGTCTCATCGGGCTTTTGAGTATATAATCTTCCTCTTCAAGCCATGAGAAAAAGCTTGATATATTACGACGAATATTATCTACAGTTACCTTGCTGCAGTTATTTATCTTCTGATAATCAACAAGATAAGAACGAATTTCATCAGTCGTGATTTTTCGTATAGGGGTTGATATACAGTTTAGTAAATGCGTTATTGTCACGCTGTAATACTGAACTGTTCTATCAGAGCATCCTTCTATTTTCTTTGCAGCGATGAACATGTTCATGTATTCTTCATTTGAAGTTTCTAAAGTTTCTGATTTTTTGTCTGAGAATACACTGAACAATGTTTCCTGCAGCTTTTTCATCTGATTTATATTGAGATAGTCTGTCATCTCGTTGAGTATGGTTACGATTTTTTCTTCCATTTAGGTATACCTCTTTCAAATATAAGTATACCAACATCCCTGCGACCGATATATATGTAACTATTGAATATTATATTTTTTTCTTATTTTATTGGCTTTCTTGAATGGTTTCACAAGATAGTTGTCTATAGCCCTTGTTATTTCATAACTTTTTTCAGCACAGTCTTTCTTAGCTTCTTTTGTTGAAGTTGATTTTTTGTTTAATAACGCATGAATAAGCTGATTTCTTAATTTGCGCCACGGTTCAATTTTTTCAAAAATGTCATCAACGGTCTTTTTGTCGACTTTTTTCAACTCATTATATAAATCAAGCATAAATCCGGTCTTGGCTACGGAATGTTTTCTTGTCAGATTAGAAGTATAATCAGCTACATATTGATCTATCTGTTTAGCTTGATCTTCTGTCATCTCCAGTAAATTTCTTATAAGTGAAATTTTAACAGATATATCTTTTATTTTTATAGAATAATCATCTTTTTCATTAAATAATCTACGAATATACGGATAAACACAACGATTTATTTTTAGTTCTTCATTTGTACGGGAGACCATTCCGGCATGATGTAGAAAAGCCGTTAATCTATCTTCAATTATTGCGTAACCAATTGCTACAGCTTCAAGATAAAATTCTTCTTTCATAGCTTTTTTAAACCGACTATATTCTTCCGTATATGCAAGTTGCTTTTCTTTTCCTGTTTTTACTATTTCCATCTTCATCACCCAAAATATTCCTGCATTAAGCTGTCAAATAATGTTTGTGCTTTATCAAGGGCTTTTTGCACTTCAACTTTTGATTTGTCAACTTGTTTTACAAAATCTGCGAACTGGTCTTGAAGCTTTATTGGCGGTAGAGCTACCTTATATTTTTCAAAAAAGGAAGCAGGTACTCTTCGTTGTCCAGCACTTCCTGTCATGTTAGACTCAGCATCTTTTCTGAATTGAGAAAATGACGTCAGTGAATATAACCAATATGGATTGCTTTTTCCATTAACAGGTCTGAGTACGTGGAATTCAGTAGAACCGAAGCCAACTCCATTGCGCAATCCAACCGCTACTGCTCCTTTACCGTTTTCCATACACGGTGTAATCTTGGCAAAAAGAACATCATTTTCAGCAAAATATGTAAATCCTGTTCTCACATCATCGTAGCATCTTATTTCAGAAGGATCAATATCACCATTTTCAGAAACTGCTGGCATTGGAACAAACGAAACCTCTAATTCAGATATTAAACGATTATCTTTTGCTTTCTTCGGGTTAATTTCACAATATTCACTTAATGGATGTAATCCCCATCCTTTTGCATCTGTACCCGGCATTCCAAACATCTCGACAAATCAAAATTTATTAAACAGAGGTGAAACACAATGACAAACTTTGAATATTTAAAATCAATCCCGGAATATGCCTTATTTGCAGAATCATGTATTGAAGCAGAACGTGTTTTCAATACCTCCCCTACTATGTGTGCCATAGGATGCAGAAAAGCAGCAGAACTTGCTGTTAAGTGGGTTTATTCTGTTGATAATACTATGCAGATGCCATATAGGGATAACCTTTCTTCATTGATTTATGAACCTTCGTTTAAATTTGCATTAGACTGGCAGACCTGGGAAAAATTAAAAAGAATTATTTCTTTAGGCAATAGTGCAGTTCATACCAATAAAACGGTTACTAAAAGTGATTCTTTATTCTCTTTGTTGGGTTTGTTTGAGTTCATTAATTGGATTAATTATTGTTATGCCTCTGAATACGAAGAAAGAATCTTTAATGAGAAGCTGATTCCAACAGAAATAATTGAAATTGATATAAAAACAGTAAAGCAAAATGAAGCTCTGATAGTTCAAAAAGATAGCGAAATCAAATCTTTACAGCAAAAGATTGAATCTTTAAAAGATAAATTCTCTGCTTCCAAGAAAAATAATATGAATAGCCGAGTATTCAAGCCTCATGATATTACAGAATACGAAACCAGAAAACGTTTCATTGATGTAGATCTTAAAATGATGGGCTGGATAATCGGTTCAAATGTAACTGAAGAAGTTGAAGTCGAAGGAATGCCAAACGAAACAGGTCAAGGTTTTATAGATTATGTCTTTTGGGGAAAGAACGGACTTCCGCTCGCCATTGAAGAAGCAAAAAGAACCAGTAAGGATCCGAATGTTGGTAAGATACAGGCAAAGCATTATGCAGACTGTCTTGAAAAAAAATACGGTCAGCGTCCTATGATATTTAATTCAAACGGATTCGATACGTACTTCTGGGATGATCTTTCTTCACCTCAAAGATGCGTCAGCAGTGTGTTCAGTCCTGATGATCTTCAGAAATTAATGAACAGAAGAACCGAACGAAAACAACTTGATGAGGTGGAGATCTCTGATGCCATTACTGACAGATACTATCAGAAAGCAGCTATTCGTGCTGTATGTGACAATATAAAACAGGGACACCGAAAAAGTCTCCTTGTTATGGCAACAGGTACCGGAAAAACACGTACTGCATCAAGCCTTACAGACGTTCTTTCAAGAGCGGGATATGTTACAAACATCCTATTTCTTGCAGACAGAACTGCACTTGTAAAACAGGCTAAAGAAGATTTCAAAAACTATCTCCCTGATATGTCACTCTGCAACCTGTGTACGAATAAAGATGACCGAAACGCTCGTATCGTATTCTCAACATATCCTACTATGCTCAACGCTATAGACCGAGAAAAGTCTGAAACAGGTATACCAATGTTCACGCCTGCTCACTTTGACCTGATATTAGTTGATGAAGCTCACAGAAGCATTTTTAAGAAATACAGAACCATTTTTGAATACTTTGACGCATACCTTGTTGGTCTCACCGCAACCCCAAAAACAGAGGTCGACAGAAATACGTATGACTTCTTTGAAATGGAAAACGGTGTCCCTACATACGCATATGACTATGATACAGCAGTATATAAGGATCATGTGCTTGTTCCCTACTACAACATCGAAGTAAAAACAAAGTTCTTAAGTGAAGGCATTAACTACGATGAACTGTCAGATGAAGACAAGGAACGCTATGAAGAGGATTTTGAGGATGATGATACCGGTATGATCCCCGATTTTGTATCTGCTTCAAAGCTAAATGAATTTGTCTTTAATCAGAACACCGTAGATATGGTACTTCAGGATCTTATGACCAAGGGAATTAAAATAAACGGCGGTGACAGACTCGGAAAGACCATTATCTTTGCACAGAACAAAAAGCATGCAGAGTTCATAGTACAGCGTTTTGACAAGCTATATCCACAGTATAACGGAAAATTTGCAGCAAGAGTTGTCTGCGATGATTCATATGTGCAGACTTTGATTGATGATTTCAAATTACCTGCATCACCTGATCCGTATTCATATGAAAAGGAAAAAGAACCGCATATAGCTGTTTCTGTAGATATGATGGATACAGGAATAGATGTAAGACATGTAGTAAATCTTGTATTTTTTAAGAAAATATGCTCAAAAACAAAATTCTGGCAGATGATAGGACGCGGAACAAGACTGTGCAAAGGTATGGAATGTACAGACTCTGTTGACGGAACCTATCTTGACAAAAGACGTTTTTATATCTTTGATTACTGCGGAAACTTTGAATTTTTCCGTCAGAAGATCAATGGTATAGAAGGCAGCGATACAAAGTCCATTACAGAATCAATATTTTGCAAACGTGTTAAAATTATGCAGTATCTTGAAGATGCACATTATTCAGATGAAGAGTACTGCCGTCTGAGATCTGAACTTTCTGATATTGTCTATAAACAGATCGCAGAACTAAATACAGACCTTATTTCTGTAAGACTTCAAAGAGAGCATATTGAAAAATTTAATGGTGATCCCGATAGTCTTGCATCCATATCCGACAGTGATTATCATTCCCTTTCAGAGCATATTGCTCCCCTTGTCTATATGTATGAATCAGATGAGGAAGCTAAGAAATTCGACAATCTTGTATATGGTCTGATGACAGCTCAGCTGGAACAGAACAAAAACTTCAGTCGTATAAAGAACAGCATAAAGCATATTATGATCAAACTCGAAAAGAAAAGCAGTATTCCTCAGATAAAGGAAAAAATCGAACTGATACAGCGAGTTCAGACAGATGAATTCTGGAGTAACTGCAATATCATAGATTTTGAAAATATTCGTGTTCAGATACGCAGTTTAATTCAGTTCCTTGATACCTCAACTGAGAAAACTGTATATACAGCGTTATCTGACGTTGTTCTTGAAACCTCTGAAGGCAACCTGATCGATGACGGATATGACTTTGAAGATTACAGGCTTAAAGTAAATAAATATATAGAAGCCCATAAAGATGAAACAGCAATATGGAAACTGAGAAACAACTATCCTCTGACCGATGGTGACTATAATGAACTTAACCGTATTTTCATGCAGGAGCTTGGCAGTGAAAATGATTATAAACGTGAATTTGGTGATACACCGCTCGGCCTTTTGGTTCGTAAAATAGCAAAGCTTGAATATGAAGCTGCCATGAATGTATTCTCAGAATTTATTAATGATCAGAACCTCAATTCAAATCAGATTGCCTTTGTTCAGAAGGTTATTGATTATGTCGTTACTAACGGATATATCGAAAGTGTAAAGGTTTTATTTGCTCCGCCATTCGATAAACCGTATAATTTCATGAAACTGTTTAATACAGCCGAACAGGGTAAGCTGATAAAGCTGATAAACACTATAAAGGACAATGCTGTTAATATAGCATAAGTATAAAGATAATAACGCACAAAGGATATCTGCACCACAACAGGCGCGGATATCCTTTGCATTTATATTGTATTTTTATATACCCATCCCAATAATTTCAATTGTTTTTTCGAAGTATAAACATCACTAAAACGTATGAACATCAAAAACCACAGTATCTTTCCCATCAAAATACAGATAATTAACAAATACCAGCCGGAACCTGTCTTTTTCAAACTGTTCGCATTCATACCATTTTTCACTCTGCGGAACCTCTATCAGCTCTTCGTTAAACTTCGGCTCAGCAGCTTCTGTCCATTCATACTTTGAAAGTATGTCTGCCGCATCCTCAGATAATTTCACAACTGCCCTGTAACCCGGTTCAGTCGGTCCGATCGGTCTGATTATACCGCCTTCCCAGGCAGTATAGTATATTTCTGTTTTCAGACTTTCAAAATCAGGAAAATCTTCCGTGTAGTGCTTGATAACATAATCATCCGACAGTTCTTCAACCTTATTAACAGGGTGACTTCGTCCAAATACAGCTATTCCCGCTCCTGCAATACACAGCGTCAAACATAAAGCTATTACTATTTTTTTCATTTTTATCTCGCCTTTCTTTTT
>JAZQPR010000177.1:0-17014 GCA_045628605.1 Oscillospiraceae bacterium | reverse complement strand
CTCTATTACATGTACAACGGTCACGCAGATGTAACAAGACTCATAGATGAAAACGGTGAAGTATCAGAAAAATATTACTATGATGAATTTGGAAATGAGACAGGATCATTCAGATTCGGAGATGTGACCGGAGACGGAAATGTAAATATCAACGACTTCTCCATGATCAAAAGATATCTCTTTATGGATGCATCAGAGCTGTCAAAGGTACAGCAGAAATTATCAGACCTGAATGCAGACGGCAAAGTTGATGAAAATGACCTTAATCTTTTGAAGGAGATCATTTCAGTAACAATAAGGAACTGTCCTGCAGATACAAATAAAGACGGATTTGTAAATGAAAATAACAGCATTAACTATGCGGGTTATTATTACGATGCTTAAGACCGGACTTTATTATCTGAATTCAAGGTTCTACGATCCTGAAACTGCAAGATTTATGCAGGAGGACAGTTATGACGGAGATGTATATGATCCGTTAAGTCTGAACCTGTATACGTACTGTTCAAACAATCCGATATCTTATTGCGATCCATCAGGACATTTCAGTATAAAGAATGCTGTAAAGTCAACTGTAAAAGCAGTAAATTGAAGTTAAAAGCGGAACAGCTGTTAGAACGGCTCAACAGAGAATGATTGATAATGAGCTATAAAATAGTGGAGGATTAAGAACTGTTGGAGCAAAATCTCAAAAAATATATATTAATCATATCGATACTATGAAATTAATACGAGTAAAATAGAATGGAGTAATAAAGAATAAATGTTTAATATAAATAATGCTTTAAAAGAACTAATTTCAACGGGTTTAGGCGATTCTCTTAAATTAGATGGATTTAAATTAAAAAGAAAAAGTGAATTTGAAAGAAACTGTGGTGAATTCAAACAGTACATTTATATTATTTTTAATAAAATCAGAGGTCAGGAAGCCGGAAACATTCAAGTTAATATAGCGTTTCGACATGATGATCTTGAAAAAATTTGTAGTGAGCTGAATGGAGAAGAATCAGGGAAAAATTGGCCGTCAGCTTCTATATGCATTGGATATCTGACAGAAGAGCACAATTATTCAACATGGCCTTTAAATGAATCAATTGATATCAATGAATTAAGTAATCAGATTTTAAAACAAATTAATACTTATGCATATCCTTTATGGGAAAAATATTCATCTATACAAGATATTATTGAAGGATATAAAAAGCAAGACAAAGAACTTACAATAACAGGAAACCGCTATATTTGGCGATTATCGGCTGCATACTGTTTGGCAGGGGAAACAGATAATGCGATAATGGTATTGGATAACTGGAATGCAGGAAGACCATCCGAAGAAAAAATAAGATTCGCAATAGAAAAAATAAAAAAGTTAAAAGTTTAAAGGAGAAGCAATATTCAATGTATTTACAATTAGAAGATGGTACGATAATTGAAAATCCAACAAAAAAACAAATACAAAATAAAATATATTCATTAATTAATTCTATTATAGTATTAGAAAATATTGATGGAAATTATATTCAGGCAGGTGGAGGAAAAGAAGAATTTACTGTTGAGGTTAGAATATATTCAAATAATGATTTTTCTCATTGGAAAGCTGAAGGAAACCAAAAAGAAAGTAATGAAAGACGTATAATAAACATCTCAGGTTCAAATGTTCAGATCACTAAAAATCAAGTGCTTGATCGTGATACGGTATTCGCTTTGTTTGAATCATTCTATGATGGTACATTGCTATCTGATATCGTTTGTTGGGGTGATATTACTTCAATGTTCAAAGAAGGTTAGTAATTAAATAAATATTACATTTACTGTAAAGTGAGTGCAGTTTTTTTCTGATGTGTCGGTTATGACTTATATTAAATCTATAAATTTAATTTTAGAAGTTCCAGTACAAAATAAACCAGTTCCGCAAAACATTTTAGATTATGCAACAAAAAATAATATTACAATACGTGATATAAAGGAGTTTATATATAATAAATGAAAATAGTATATTATGAAAATTGGTCTAATGTTAGAAAGAAACCAATTAATGAAATTACTTTAGAAATAGTAAAAAACAAAGCAGTAAAGAAAGAATCATATGTTGCAGTAATATATAATAATGATACAATACAAAATGTTATTTCGATAACAGAGTCTTCTTATACAGTTAGATTTTTAGATGAACATTTAAACCTAATATTATTATATGACTTTCAAATAAAAGATGAAAAGTTATTTTTGGATGCCGTTTATTATTATCAGTATTTAGATAACAATAAAATACAACATACATTTTTTAGCTTTTCTGAAAACGGAAAAATGATTACAGAAAATAGGAATTATATTACAAATGAAGTTGATGAAAAAGAAGGATATGTTGATGTTTCTCCTAATTGGGAGAACATTCCTTCTATAGGGGATTATTCAAAACTTTTAAAGAAAAATAGGTAATACTTATGGATATAGATTTATTCATAAATAATAGAGATAACTTTTTATATAATACTGCATTTACATAAACGTAAGTGCAGTATTCTTCTAATAATCCAAGTTCAAATATTTGACACATCAAAGAAAATCAATTATACTTATGAGTATGACAATGTAGTATTTGAAACAGATGCCGTCAAACCTGAAAATGAAGTATGGAATCTGTACGGACTGAACCGCAACTGCTGCGGGTGTTGCAGCTGCAGGGATGAGTGCGCAGGCTGCTGTTTATAATGGTAAATTTGAAAATCATTCATCGGGTCGTAGTTCTTTTAGTTCAAATAATAGAAAGTCAAATACTAATTCAAATAAAGAAACGCTAAAATATCTTTTACAAATAAGAGGAGTTTATTCAATGAACGAAGATAGAATAGCAGAAATAAAAAATAGAATTCAGGTTAAGAAAATAAGTAAAGAGCTGTCAGAGATAAAAGGTATAAATGTTATTAAGTATCCTTTTGATGATAACAAAAACAACTATCAAAAAATGATAGATCAGATTATTAAAATTGATTATCCTGTTTCCTATTTTTTAGATAATGGAAAAAGCATATATGAATATGTTGAATTCGGATATAAGCAATTAGAACTTCAAATTAGTAAAATTAAATGGCTTATACCGTATTTCAAAAAGAATGAGTTTTGGTTGGAAGTGGAGATAGATGATTTGAATACTTTTTTGAATTATTACGTAGATTCAAAAAATAATTATTGTAATTTATCATTTTTTGATATAGAAAATCATTTTCTTATGGACATTGAACTTGGAGAAAATTGTTATGAATATCGAATTATAAGGTATTAACAATAAGCGAATATGCATGCGAAGGTGCAGGGCGACCGCAAAGCCCTGCAATCCACCTAACCGCACCCAACAAGTAAAAATATAGCGAATAAACAATAAAATCAATAAAGAGGTCCCTCATGAAAATAAAAAAATACCAAACCCATTACGAAACCCTTAAAACCCAACTTTCAACCCTGGACACCGCCTACAACAAAATCTCCCTTTTCCGTCTCGTAACATTCCTCTCCGGAATAATCCTTATGGTCATTTTCCGAAACATAACCGGCCTCATCTTCCTTCTAGCCGGCTTCATAACATTCTGCGCCTTAATAAACAAACACAACCAAATCGAAAAATCAATTAAAAAACTAAAATCAGAAACCCTCGTCACAGAAAAAATGCTCAGCCGTTTTGACGGCTCATACAAATCCTTCGCTGACAATGGAAGCGAATACCTTAGCAGCGATTTCCACCCCGGAAACGACCTTGATATTTTCGGAAAATCATCAATATATCAGCTCATCTGCAGAGCATATACCAAAGAGGGAAAAGAAAAATTTGTATCAGTTCTGAAAAACGGCTTTAACACACCTGAAGAAATAAAAACAGAGCAGGAAGCAGTAAAAGAGATCATTTCAAACGATACATTTTCAAAAGAATTTGAGACCGGTCTGGCGATGATGATTTCAAATAAAAATAAGGATGAGATAACAGCATCCGAACTGTCTTCACTTTCCCTTCCGAAAACACCGTTTGTTTTAAAAGCACTGTCATTTTTGCTGCCGGTAATATCATTTGCATCATGTATCCTTCTTATCATTGATATAAAACCGGTTTTATCCGCAACTATCGCCATAATAGGATTTGCCCTCTCATTTACTTTAAGCTGTCTTGCCGACGCATTCAGCTCACAGACAATGAGCACACTTGAAAAAGTCAGAAAATGCGCTGATTCATACTATGAAACAGCACTCCTTTTTTCAAAAACAGATTTTTCATCAAAAAAACTGTCAGAAATAAAGAAAAGCTTTGAAAATACAGATTTTTTAAATTCCGTAGACAAACTCAGAAAAATATCAGCCAAAGCCGAATACAGATCCAACGGAATAGCGTTCTTCCTTTTTAATCTTTGCTTCATGTGGGACGTTCACTGTCTTTCAGCCTTTGAAAAATGGTTTGAAAAAAGCGGAAAGAACATATCTGTGTGGACTGACTCAATAGCTGAAACAGAAACACTTTTAAGTCTTGCAACAATTGGTGAAATATTTGAAAATACAGTTTTCCCGGAAATAACAGATGATAAAAAACCTTCCTTCAGCTTTAAAAACCTCAGACATCCTTTGATAAATGAAGAAAAAGCAATAGGAAACAGTAAGGATTTTTCTGCTTCATCGGTAATAGTGACCGGTTCAAATATGTCGGGAAAGACCACATTTATCAGAAGCATGGGAACTGCACTCATACTTGCATTTGCAGGCGCACCTGTAACGGCAGACGAATTTGAAACATCAATCATGAAGATAAACACATCTATCAGAACAAGCGACAGTGTATCAGACGGGATCTCGACATTTTATGCAGAGCTTCTGAGAATAAAGGAAATGGTAGACTGTGCCGACAAAAAAGAATCTGCTGTATATTTTATAGATGAGATCTTCAAGGGTACAAATTCCAAGGACAGAATAATCTGTGCAAAGGAAACCATAGGAAGGCTGACCGGAGAAGATTCGATAGTGTTTGTCACAACACATGATTTTGAACTCTGCAGTGCAGATTTTTCAGGAGTTACTCCGGTAAACCTTCATTTTTGTGAACATTATGAAAACGACGAGATAAAGTTTGACTATAAGCTCAAAGAAGGAATGTGTAAAACAACAAATGCAAAGGAACTTCTGAAGATGGTAGGAATTTCAAAAGAAATAACAAAATAGTTTTATTGACAGAATCAATATTGAATGATATAATGAATATATGAACAACTATTCATATATTCATTATTTTTTTAGGAGGGTTTTGCGATGGAAGAAAAATCCGCTGTTAAAATATTTATAGTAAACAATATTGACTGTGCACACTGTGCCTCGAAAATAGAAAAAGCAGTTTCCGAAATGGAAGAAGTTGAAGAAGCCGTGCTTACTTTTACAACAAAAAAGCTCAGGGTAAAAGCAAATCACAGCAGGGAACTGTTTGATAAAATAAATAAAAAATGCTCTGATATAGAACCGGGATGTTATATTTCAGAACAGAGTTCATCAAACAAAAAATCACGTCATCATCATGACGAAGAATGCGAATGCGGACATGAGCATCATCATCACCACGACCATGATAAAGAGTGTGACTGCGGACATGAGCACCATCATCACCACGACCATGATGAAGAGTGTGACTGCGGACACGAGCACCATCATCACCATGACCACGACGAAAAGTGTGACTGTGGACACAATCACCATCATCACCATGACCACGACGAAGAGTGTGACTGTGGACACGAGCATCATCATCACCATGAGCACGACGAAGAGTGTGACTGCGGACACGAGCATCATCATAACCATGATCATGAAGAAGAATGTGACAGTGAACATGATCACCATCATGACGAAAACAATACACATGAACAGTCAAAAAAATCAGGAAAACTGAATACAGAGCTTTTAATCGTAATTATAGGTGCAGTTCTGTTTGCAGCTGCTGTAATTCTCTCAAAAACAACAGAAATCACATTACTGTATGTAATAGTATTTGCTGCTGCTTATCTGGTACTCGGACTTGATGTTCTTGTTTCTGCTGCAAAGGGATTGTTTAAAGGCAGAGTATTCAATGAAAAATTTCTGATGTCACTTGCAACCATAGCAGCGTTTGCACTCAGAGATTTTCCGGAAGCTGTCGGAGTTATGCTGTTTTACAAGATAGGAGACTATTTTGAAGACAGAGCGGTTGAAAAGAGCAGAAGTTCAATAATGGATGCTCTTGACCTGAGACCTGAAAAAGTAACGCTTTTTGAGAAAAACAAAACCATATCAGTATCACCGGAAGAAGTTGAGCCCGGAGATCTGATCCTTATAAAACCCGGAGAAAGAATTGCACTTGACGGTGAGATCGAAGAGGGCGAAAGCAGCGTGGATACATCATCTCTGACCGGAGAACATCTTCCTGAGACAGTTAAGCCCGGAGATACAGTTCTTTCAGGCAGTGTAAATATAAACGGTGCCATAAAGCTGCGAGTAACAAAACCGATAGAAGAATCAACTGCTTCAAAGATACTTGAAAGTGTTGAAAATGCAGCAGCGGGTAAACCGAAGCTTGACAGATTTATTTCGAGATTTGCAAATATATATACACCTGTTGTTGTTGTAATTGCTCTTATAACAGCGATAGTTCCGTCACTTATTACAGGAGAATGGCATCACTGGATCTATACTGCAGTTACATTTCTCGTAATCAGCTGTCCATGTGCGATAGTTCTGAGCGTACCTCTGACATTTTTCGCAGGTATAGGCGCAGGCGGAAAGAAGGGAATCCTTTTTAAGAGCGGTTCTGCAATTGAGGCTATGAAAACAGTAAAGACAGTTGTAATGGACAAAACAGGTACCGTTACAAGCGGAACATTTTCAGTAAATGAAATAGAAACCATCAGAAATATTGATAAAAGCGAGCTTCTGTCCCTTTGTGCATCAGCTGAAGCAAATTCACTTCATCCCGCAGCAGTAAGCATACTGATAAAAGCAAAGGAAGAAAATGCAGATCTTTATGATACTTCAGAACTTGAAGAAACAGCAGGAATGGGTATCAAAGCATCGGTAAACGGAAAGACTGTTATCTGCGGAAACGACAGGATCATGGAAAAGTACGGGGTGGATATATCTGCATATTCAGACAAAAGCGGAAAAACAGATGTTCTCTGTGCTGTAAACGGAAAGCTTGAAGGGGTATTCAGAATAAGTGATACCGTAAAGCCTGACAGCAGGGACACCGTTGATTATCTGAGATCACAGAGGATAAGAACATCGATTTTAACAGGGGACACAAAGGAAAGTGCTCTTGAGGTCAGCGAAAAAACAGGTGTTGATGACTGTTTCTATAAACTGATGCCGCAGGACAAGCTGGATAAGATGAAAGAACTGAGAGAAAAGTACGGTTCTGTGATGTTTATAGGTGACGGAATAAACGATGCCCCTGTTCTTGCGGGTGCTGACGTAAGTGCAGCCATGGGAAGCGGTGCTGACGCAGCTGTTGAGGCAGCAGATATTGTATTCATGAATTCAGGTATGAAGTCAGTTAAAAGAGCTTTTCAGATCGCTGATGATACAAACAGAATTGCAAAGGAAAACATCATCTTTGCGCTTGCCTTTAAAGCCGCTGTTATGGTTTTAGGAATTCTTGGTTTTGCAAATATGTGGTTTGCAGTATTTGCAGACACAGGTGTTGCACTTATCTGTGTTCTTAATTCTGTGAGAGTGCTTTGGAAAAAGTATAAATAAATACATACGAGTATCAACTTTCATTTTTTGATGAAAAATATTACCGCAGTCATTCCATTTTATGACTGCGGTAACTGTTTTTTATGAATAATAATATGATAAAATATCATCATCAGAAATCAAATAAGAAAAAACAGAATCTGTTAAGGGAAATAATAACTTTGACTTTCAGGTCATTTTGAATAGCATATCAATATATTGCTTGATAAAATGTCAAAATGTTGATATAATTGAAACATATCATTTTTTGATATAGTAAAAAGAAAATAATCAAAACAATGGAGGTAAAAAAATGAAAGCAAAAAACATGTTGAAAAAAGCTGTAGTATTTTCACTGTGCATCAGTATGCTGACAGGCTGCTGCTTCTTTGAGGATGAGTGGGATTATGAAGAGGAAGGTACCGAACAGATATCAGAGATAGGTGATGAAAGCAAGGAAGATTCTTCAGAAACTGAAAAGAAAGACGAAGAAGGACAGACTGATTCCGGAAAAGATGAAATTGAAGAGAAAGATCCTGAAGAATCATCTGATGTTAAGGAAGATGATCCTGAGAAAACACCTGAAAGCTCAGCAGATGACAAGGAAATTACCGGTGAGTCAACTGAAAAGGAAGATGAAGTTAAAAAGACCGCAAGTGACTGGATTTGGGCTGAAATTAAGGAAAATATAGATCCTGAGAAGGATTACAGTCCTAAAGATGATTTCCATATGTATGTAAATAAAGACTGGCTCCTTAACAATAATATTCCTGACGGTTATTCTTCCTATTCAAAGTATGCCCAAAGACAGCAGGATGTTGACAAGGAGTTCATGGCACTTTTAACAGATGAAACATTGACAAGTGATCTTGCAAAACAGGTTCAGAGTGTGTACAAAGCAATTCTTGACTGGGATGCAAGAAACGAATTAGGATATGCACCGCTTGAGGAATCAGTTAAAATAATAGAAAATATTGACAGCATTCAGAGCCTTTATGATTTTTACAGAGATCCGGCTCAGAAATACAGTGAACCATTGTTTAGTTATGGTGTTGGAACCGATATGGAAAACTCCAATAAATATACATTCTATCTTTCTCAGGTATCATTTATTCTCGGAGATCCTGCTGAGTATACTGAAAGAACAAGCAACGGAGAACTTGCGTACAGCATTATGCTCGGCAAACTGGAATATATGCTGCCGCGTCTCGGTAAAACAAAAGAAGAAGCAAAAGAGCTTCTTGATAAAGCATTAGCATTTGAAGCAATTCTTGCTGAAAATTCATATACGGTTGAAGATTCATATTCTCCGGATATATATGACAGAATCCTCAATAGAATGACAGTTGAAGAAGCATGTGCACTTTGTCCTGATTTTCCGGTTTATGATATATTAAACGCTATCGGAAAAGAAAAAGATGATCTGATAATTGTTGAAAATCCGGAATATCTTAAGGCTCTTGGCAGTATCGTAACTGATGAAAATCTGGATGGCATCAAGGCACGTTATCTTGTACAAGCTATCTGCGGAAGCTCAGCTTGTCTTGATGAAGAAACATACAGATTTAGCGGGGAACTTACAAACAGTTTATATGGAGTTGAAGGAAGCGTATCTGATGAGGAAATGGCAGCCGGTATGGTCAAGAGTTTACTGCCGATCCAGTGTCAGCAGCTTTATGTAGAAGTATATGGTTCCGAGGAGAAGAGAGAGCTTGTAACAAATACCTGCAAACAGGTTATAGATACATATGCTGAAATGCTCAGAGAAAATGATTATCTCTCAAAAGAGACTATAGACAAGGCTGTTGAAAAACTTTATTCAATTAGAATCAATTCACTTTATCCTGACAAGTGGCCTGATGTATCAGGATGTGATCTTTCAGGAATGACGTTCTTTGATGCATTGGAGAAGTGCAGTAATTTCATGACAGAATATAGCCTTTCAAAAGACGGTCAGACTGTCGACAAAGATATGTGGTCAGATATCGGCGCAGGACTTTCTATTCTTGAATGTAATGCATTTTATAATCCGAATGACAATTCTATCAATATGATCTTAGGAATGATGGGCGATCCTTTCTATAATGAGGATATGAGCATTGAAGAAATATATGCCTCACTTGGTGCATTCTGGATCGGTCATGAGATATCACACGCATTTGACTCAAGCGGCTGTCAGTTTGACAAGGATGGAAACTATTCATTCTGGTGGACTGAAGAAGACAAGGCTGCATTTGACAAACATATAGAAAAAGTTATAAATTACATGTCTTCAATAGAGGTTGCTGAAGGTATGAATGTTATAGGAGAATACGTCAATACAGAGATCGTTGCTGACTTTACAGGCTTACAGTGTGCACTTAGAATGGCAAGCAAGATAGAAAACTTTGATTATGCTAAATTCTTTGAAACATTTGCAAGCATGAACGTAAGTATTTCAACAGAAACTATGGAAGCATATCAGCTGTATACAGATTCTCATCCGCTTGATTATCTGAGAACAAATGTTCCTGTTCAGCAGTTTGAAGAATTCTATAAAGCATATGATGTCAAAGAAGGAGACGGTATGTATCTTGCTCCTGAAGACAGACTGTTAGTATGGTAATTTAGAAAAAATTTAAATTTAACGCCGGAGGATCTTAAGGATTTTCCGGCGTTATTTATATTTTTACGTTTTTGTGGTAAAATTTAATTAATATTATTAATTTGTGTTGCGTTTTAAATGAAAATATACAATAGATATTACAGAAACGAAAATTAATGCATTAATTAAGTTTTATATTTTTTGGGGGTGATACTTATTACACATGAAGAATTCAGAGAAAAACTGAAAAATTCTCCTGAAAAAGCGCACAGGGAACTATTTGAGACTTATTGCAACTATGTTTATACCATAGTGTACAACAGACTCAGGAGCTGCGCTGTGAAGGAGGATATAGAAGAATGTGTATGCGATGTATTTGCTGATGTGTATGTATACTATGATTCCGGAAAAGATATCGAAGGCGAACTGTCAGGATTTATCGGAACGATAGCAAGACGAAAGTCAGGAGAAATTTTTAAAAGATCTGCCGGACGTTCAGGATCACTTTCTCTTGATGATGAAATGCAGGAAAATATGATCTCTCCGTTAAATACGGAAAATGAAGCAGACAGACAAAGCCTTCAGGGCAGTATAATAGACAGTATCATTGATCTTGGAGAACCTGATTCGACTATAATAATTCAAAAATATTACTACGGTCGTTCTTCAGATGAAATATCGCATATGGTATCACTGACACCTGAAAATGTCAGAATGAGAAGCAGCAGGGCTGTGAAAAAACTAAAGGAAAAGTTAAAAAATATAATATGAGTGGCTATTTTTTTAATTCGTAAACGAGGTGATCTGATATGAAAGACCTTGATCTTGACAGACTTGAAAATACAGACAATGACAATATCCAGAAGCTTTCAGACAACTTCAGAGCTGTGTCAGACAAAGATATTTCAATGTTATATAAAAAGACAGAGGAGAAATACAATTCAATAAAAAATAATGCCTCAGACGGCGGAAAAGCAGAAAAAATCAACGTAGTAAGATATAAAAAGTTTTCATTTGCAAAAATTCTTGCAGCTGTTTCATGTATTGCCGTAATTGTGACAGGAGGATTTTTATTAAACAAGGCATTGAAAAACAAAGATGACAGTATTGTATCATCTGATATATCCAAAACAGAGCTTATGACACCATTCGGAGATATTTCTGAATGTGAAATAAGATGTACATCAGTCGCTTATGTTCCATATCTGTATAAAGTTGAACAAAAGACAGCAGAGGAGATTTCTGAAATATTCAATTCCGAAAAATGGATCGAAACAGACGAGGATATGGCGGAGGGCGAAACAGGGTTAATATTTGTAAAGAACGGCGAAAAAAAGTTCAGGCTCATATTTGGAGGAAATCGTATCGTTCAGTATTCTGACGGTGAAAATGATGTCAGATATAAGGTCTCCGATAAAATATGGTCAGCGGGATTTAACACTGCAGCTCCTGAAGATTTTTCAGTGCTGACAGGAAAGCTGATCCCTTCAAAAACTGAGGATATTACTATCGACGGAGTATGGAAAAATAACGAGTATTACCCTGAAAAATTATTTGTGCCTTATGAAACGCCGGAAGAGCTTGAAGGAAAAACTATTATTGAATTGGAACCGTGTTATGAATTTGCCTATGATTTTAACCAGATGGAAAATGTAGGTATATGTGCTGACAATATAGTTACAGGAAAAGTTGAAAATATTACGAGCATCGCAGAAGGCTCATACGAGAACGGAAAACATGCAGTTACAGATATAAAAATAACAGTGACCGGCGATGAAAAAGGGGAGTTTACAAATGGTGAAACGCTCGATCTGTGCATGCTCGGCGGATATATTTCAATGCGAGACAGCTGTGGAGAGATCCTTGCAATGGAAGGCGGAAAATACGGAGAAGCCGGGGACCATAAATCTGATGAAGAGATAGACAATACATATTATCATGAGATCGTATACAGCGGAGAAGTGCCGATAATAAACAAGGAGTATGCTTTTTATATTACCAGAGAAAAAAACGGATATTCGATTATAGGAGGAGATAAAGGCATACTTTACAAATGCGATAATTTATATATTACTAAAAATTCAAATTTTTATGATATGGAAGATCTGAGAGCATATCTGTTAATCGAGGAAAATGATTTTCAGGGAGCGGATAAGCCAAAGTGAGAGCCTGTAAACTTAACAGAGTAATTTAAATAAATTCAAAGGATCGGTTGTTCATTATGGACAGCTGATCTTTTGTTTTCTTCTGAAAATATTTTATGAAAAATGAAGAAAATGCATGCAGTATTTTTATTTACAAAAACAAGAAAATACTGTATACTTAAGAATGGCAATTAAAAAGCATATTTTGAAAGGCGTGTTTCTATACCAAAATGACAAAAAATCTTACGGAGGGGAATCCGCGAAAAGTAATTATCAGCTACACAATTCCTCTTTTCATCAGTGTAGTATTTCAGCAGATATACAGTATTGCTGACAGTGTAATAGCAGGCCGCTATGCAGGCGAGGATGCACTTGCAGCAGTCGGGGCATCATATCCTGTAACCATGATATTTATGGCAGTTGCTATGGGCTTTCAGATAGGGTGTATGGTCGTGATAAGCAAAAACTTCGGAAGCTCAAACATGCAGAGAACGAAGACCTGTATTTCCACTTCACTTATTTCAGGATTTGTATTGTCAGTCATACTGACGATACCTGGGCTTTTGTCAAGTAAGAGTCTTATGAAGCTTCTGGATACTCCGGACAATATTTTTGCTGACAGTGTTCTGTATCTTAAGATCTATCTCGGCGGTTTTGTGTTCCTGTTTCTATACAACGTAGCGACCGGTGTTTTCAACAGTATAGGTGACAGCAAAACACCTCTGTATCTTCTCATAGTTTCTTCGATAGGAAATATCATACTTGATGCTGTGTTTGTGATCAATTTTCATCTTGGCGTAGCCGGAGTAGCCTGGGCGACATTCATAGCGCAGGGAATGGCATGTATATTTTCACTGATCATTCTGAAAAAAAGGTTAAAAACAATAACATCAGTCAAATCACCTGTTTTCAGCTTCAAAGAATTCGTATTTATTTTAAGGATCGCCGTTCCGAGCATCCTGCAGCAGAGCTTTGTATCTGTCGGAAATCTCTTTGTACTGAAAAGAGTAAATTATTTCGGTTCATCAGTAGTTGCAGGCTATTCATCAGCCATCAAGCTCAACACATTCGCCATTACAAGCTTCAGCACTCTCGGCAACGGAATCTCCAGCTTCACTGCACAGAATTTAGGCTGTAAGCGAAGTGAACGAGTAAGACAGGGCTTCAAAGCCGGTCTCATATTCGCCCTTTCTGTATCAGTGATGTTCTTCGTCCTGTTTTTTGTTTTTGCAGGACCTTTCGTAAAAATGTTCATGGAAAAAGGAAACACCGGCCTCGCCCTTGACACCGGCATTGAATTTCTGAAAATAGTAACCCCATTCTACTTCACCGTCTGCACCAAACTCATATGCGACGGTGTCCTTCGTGGTTCTGAAAAAATGTGGATGTTTATGACCTCAACCTTCACCGACCTCATAATGCGAGTAGTCCTTTCATACATCTTCTCCTCCTTCTGCGGCGCCCGCGGCATCTGGCTTTCCTGGCCAATCAGCTGGCTCACCGCCACCATCCTCTCCGTCATCTTCTACATCCACACCGTCCGACACTACCCAAAAGACTCCGATCTCCAAAATATTAGTGAATAAACAATCGAATGTGCCCGCGAAGGTGCAGGGCGACCGCAAAGCCCTGCAACCACCTAAGCGCTCCCAGCAAGTAAAAATATCACAAACAAAATCAAGCGAATGAATATGCGAAGGTGCAGGGCGACCGCAAAGCCCTGCAATCACCTAAGCGCTCCCCGGCAAGTAAAAATATCACAAACAAAATCAAGCGAATGAACCTGCGAAGGTGCAGGGCGACCGCAAAGCCCTGCAAACACCTAAGCACTCTCAGCAAATAAAAATATTGCAAATAAAAATAAGCAAGTTTGCTGAGCTGTTACACAACACTTTAAAATTGGTATAAATATTTCAAGCGAGAGTAGAACTGTTGAAGAATGGATAGTTGAAAACTGATAAAAAATCTCTTTTTAATACATTATGATATTATATTGACAAACGCTGAATCTTGCTGTATAATTTAAAATTGTTAGATTTATTTTCGTTAATTAAGTGCTAATAATAAGTACTTAAAATATAATCAAAGGAAGATGTATTAATGTCAAAAATGGCAAAAATTACCCCCCTGAATCTTTTTAAGCGAGTAACTGCATTTGTGTTATCATTCGCAATAGCATTACCTTTATTTGTATCAGATGGGGTATCAAAAGAAAATACTGTATTTGCAGCAGAAGAAAATGTTGCTTACGGAGATGTTAACAGTGATGGATCCATAAATTTTCTGGATATGATATTTTTAAAATCATATCTTCTCGAAAACAACACATCACATTTTTCTGTTAAAGCTGCAGATGTTGATGATGACGGAACCGTATCATCAAAGGACGCAGTTGAACTTTCCATGTACCTGTTAGAACAGATCGGAAGCTTCAGCTATGAGAAAAACATAGATACAGACAAAGATGGACTTTGCGATTACATCGAAAAGGAAGTTCTCGGAACAGATCCTTTAAAATCTGATTCTGACGGTGACGGATTGAGTGATTATGCAGAGGTTTATTATTGTGGTACAGATCCTTTAAGCACTGATACCGATCACACAGGTACCAAGGATGGTGACAGGGATGCTGATAATGACAAACTTACAAATCTTGAAGAAATAAAACTTGGTACATCCCCTGCTTCAGCTGATACAGATGAAGATGGTCTGAGCGATTATGACGAAGTAAAGAAATATAAAACTGATCCTTTAAAAGAGGATTCTGACGGAGATAGAATATCTGATTTCGGAGAAATAAAGCTTGGACTTGATCCTTTGAAAAGCAAAACAGACGGAAATACTGCTGATACAGACAGAATATTTGAGCAGGTGCTGAATGAAGAAGACGAATTATTGTGTTCATTAAATTCAGAAGAGGCACCGTTTGCAGTATCAGTCAAAACTAAAAGCAGCGGATATCTTGGTGAAAGCCTTGATGTCAGAATAAGTGACTACACAAATTATTTAAGTTCTGATTCAATTCTCGGAGATATTATTGATTTCGATTATAATGATGATTTTAAACTTGAAGAACTTCAAATAAGTTTTGCTCTTAATGATGAGTATACATCTGAAAACTTTATGATTTTCAAGTATTCTGAAGAATTGAATATGATTTTCCCAATTGAAACAGAATATGATGGAAATACATTAAGTGTTACAGATGACTGTGACGGAACATATTGTCTTGTGGATCTTGAAAAATGGAGTGAGCAGGCTTTTGATACAACTGAAAAGATGAATATAGTCGATAATTCAACAAATATAGCACATGCATTATCATATTCTTCAGACAGCAGATTCCTGGAAATTTATTTTCTATTATATTTACAAAATGATGTTTCAAAAACTAAAAAGGAAATTGCCAATGCTGTATGCTCACTTAGAGATTATTGTAATGAACAATCTATAACAGTAAATATTCATTTTTTCAGTTATAGCGGCTCTAAGACTATTTCTCTTTATACCCTAAATGATTATGCTGAAAACAGTTCGACAGATGACGATATTCTTGATATGTTAATGAGAAATGCAAGAATTAATACAACTAATATTGACAAAAGTTGTTACTATTCTTCTGATATAATAGAAACATATTTGTTCCCAGATTTTAAAAAACATCCTGAATCCTCAAAACAGTTTTATATTTTAGATAACGGTTTTGAACCTAAAACTTTCAATTCAGAAAAATCATTGGAAAACGGAAAAAACAGTTTTATATTGTTGTATGATAAACTACAGAGTTACGGAATAAAAAATATAAATGTATTCTGTGATATGGATAATAGTAACATAGATGATTATAAAAGATTTTTAAATGATAATAGTCCAAAGATTATTGATAGTTCATTTTCTGATTCATTATATAAAGAAATTAAGGATAATATTGATTTTACCCAAAGTTTTTTTACATCGTATAATGTAAATACCGGTTTCTGCACTAATATACCGTATAATATTTCTAATATAAGTGAGGACTGGGTATATTATTATAATCAGTATTATTCATCAAATTTATCAAAGGCTGAACAGAAGAGATTATTGAAAAAATGGATGGATAACGATTCAAATATTACGGATTCAGATGGGGACGGATATCCTGATTTCTTGGAAATTTGTATGGAATATATTTCTTTTGATGAAAATGGAAATATTGTATTGCCGACATACAGTGAACTTGCGAAGAAACTCCAAGATCAAAAAGGATTTACTGAATTTGAAAATATAATGAAGAAAAAAGGAAAAAATATCGATAATTTAAGAATTCTTCCTTTGAAATCCAATCCTGTACTAAATGACAGTGATTCAGACGGGATACCTGACAACGAAGATGAAAAGCCGAAAAAAGCGGAAATAATAACTGTTGATGATTCAATATTAGATGATTCAAAAATATTTAAATCTGATTATCAAACTATAAATAACGTGAAAGTATCCGGCAACGGCTATGCATCGTCAAAAAACGATAACGATAATAAGAAAAATAACATTATAGAGTATAACAGAATATTAT
>JAZQPR010000176.1:0-21059 GCA_045628605.1 Oscillospiraceae bacterium | reverse complement strand
TCATATATTTTCCTTCTCTCTGTATGTTTTGAGTTTTTTATGTTGCAAAACTTGTACAAGTTTTGCAACATCTATTTTTGTTCTCTTAATCATATCATGAGTGGAGGATTTTTAAAAGACGCATTCTATTTGACGCTTACTTTGTATCTGTCTTCTGACAATTATGAAACTTGACATATCAGCGATTATGTACTATAATTAATATGTATATTTACGTTCGGATATCATACATTAATGTTTCAACAAAACAAAATACTATTATATCTAACAAAATTAAATTTATAATTCTGAATCTTTTAATTAATTATTTATCAAATAAGGAGGTTATCATTAATTGAACACCAATAACACCAACAGAAAACGACGTACGGATGATAAGGAAAAACCGGCCGTGACAAAGCCGGCTGCCCGTCAGCCAAGAGCGGAAAAAAATCCCCGCAGTGCACAGGCTTCTTCGAAACAAACAAAAAAAGAAGTCAGAAAAACGCCGCTTAAAATTATTCCGCTCGGTGGTCTCAACGAAATTGGTAAAAACATGACAGCTTTTGAATGTTCAAATGACATTTTTATCGTTGACTGCGGTCTTGCATTTCCTGATTCTGAAATGTTCGGAGTTGATATCGTTATTCCTGATTTTACATATATAGAAAGAAATCAGGCCAGAGTCAGAGGTGTTGTTCTTACACACGGACACGAAGACCATATAGGCGGTCTCGTTTATCTCATGAAAAAAGTCAATGTTCCTGTTTACGGAACCAAGCTGACACTCGGACTCGTAGAAGGCAAACTCAAAGAACACGGTCTGTACGGAAAAGTAAAGCTCAATGAGGTTGAGCCGAAGAAAACAGTTAAAATGGGATGTATGGCTGTTGAATTTATCTCTGTTAATCACTCCATCCCTGATTCAGTCGGACTTGCAATACATACTCCGGCAGGAGTCATAGTTCATACGGGCGACTTCAAAGTTGACTATACTCCGATAAACGGAAAAACAATCGATCTTGCAAGATTCGGTGAACTCGGCTCCAAGGGTGTCCTTGCACTTATGGCTGATTCCACAAATGCAGAACGTCCCGGATATACACAGACTGAACGAAAAGTTGGAAATTCCTTTGAAAATCTTTTTGCAACAGCTGAAGGAAAAAGAATCATCATCGCAACTTTCTCGTCAAATATTCACAGGATCCAGCAGATAATCAACTGTGCCATAAAGACGCACAGAAAAATAGCCGTCTTCGGACGAAGCATGGTAAATGTCATAAACACTGCAATAGAACTCGGATATCTTGAAGCACCGAACGGCATCATAATCGATATCGATCTTATGTGCAGATATGACAGCAGCGAGATCGTTCTCATCACAACAGGAAGCCAGGGAGAACCAATGTCCGCTCTGACAAGAATGGCAATGAACGATCACAAAAAAGTAAATATCAACTCAAACGACTTCATTATCATTTCAGCAACACCTATTCCGGGAAATGAAAAGTTCGTAACCAAGGTAGTAAATGAACTTATGAAATCCGGAGCTGAAGTAGTATATGAAGCAATGTATGAAGTACACGTTTCCGGACATGCCTGTCAGGAAGAGCTGAAGCTTATGCTTGCTCTTACAAGACCGCAGTTCTTTATTCCTGTTCACGGTGAATACAAGCATCTTAAAAAGCATGCCCAGCTTGCTCAGGAAATGGGTATTCCGAAAAGCAATATCATAATCGGAGATATAGGAAATGTTATTGAAACAGACGGTGTGGACATGAAGATAACTTCAAAAGTTCCTGCCGGAAGAGTTCTCGTAGACGGTCTTGGTGTAGGCGATGTCGGTTCAATAGTATTAAGAGACAGAAAACACCTTGCACAGGATGGTCTCATAATTGTAGTTCTTTCAATAGAAAGAGCAACCAATACTGTGGTATCAGGACCTGATATCATATCAAGAGGATTTGTTTACGTAAGAGAATCAGAGCAGCTCATTGAAGAGTCAAGACAGCTTCTCAACTCTGTCATCGACCAGTGCTCAGCACAGGAAATCAGAGAATGGAACACTCTCAAAGCCAAGCTCAAGGACGCACTTTCTGAATACATATACTCCAAAACAAAGAGAGGTCCTATGATTCTGCCTATCATAATGGAAATCTGATTTACAGACAGTTTTTTATTTCAGCAGAAGCATTTTGCTTCTGCTGAAAGATATTTATGGGAAAACTGCAGGAGGTATTATGAACAAAAGGAAACTGATTTTTCTGGCCGTTCTTTCATTTTTGCTGGCAGCAGTATCATTGTTTTCATCTTTGTGGTTATTTATACATGATGATAATAAATCATTTTTACTTGTTATCGTTGTCATAGTACTGATATTTACCTTCCTTGCTCAGCTCATCAGTATGCGGAACAACATGTTCCGTTACTTCAACGATCTTGATCACAAAAAGGAACAGTCAAAAAGCTTTGCACTCTACAACTCTCCCCAGCCTATAGCAGTGGCAGACTCACAGAACCGGATCGTATGGTACAATCATGCATTCTTCTTAAAATTAGCTGAAGAAAACGAAACATACGGTACAGACATCTGTTCACTGATCGGCTGCTCCGATACAGAACTCACTGACGACAATGAATTTTCAATCAATTTCAGAACTTCTGTATACAACGTTAACTGCTGTATCACCGATACTTACAATTCGAAAATGAAAACACTGTATTTTGATGATACTACTGATTATTCAAACCTTCTGGAAGAATACAACAGTAAAAAAACAACTATCGGTCTTATCGTAATAGACAACTATGATGATATTTTTCAGGACGTTAAAGAAAGTTCAAAATCTGCCACACAGGCTGATATGGAAAAAATGTTTGAAAATCTGACTGCAGGTTCAAACAGTCTCATCAAACGTCTGTCAAAAGACAAATTTATTATCGTTTTTGAAGAAAAACATCTTAACGAAATAATAAAAGACAGGTTTAAAATTCTTGACGAAGCACGTTCGATCCCGACTGCAAACGACACAGCGATCACTTTGTCGATCGGTATAGGAACCTGCAGCAGTTCAGTTGCAGAAAGTGATATGTTTGCAAGACAGGCACTTGACATGGCAATAGGCCGAGGCGGCGATCAGGCTGCAGTTAAAACTGAAAACGGATTTGAATTTTTCGGCGGTATGTCAAAAGGCGTTGAAAAGCATTCAAGAATCAAGGTTCGAATGGTTTCAAATTCAATACAGAAAATCATAGAAAACGCTTCAAACGTTTTTATCATGGGTCACAGATTCAGTGATCTTGACGCAATAGGTGCAGCTGTAGGCTTAAGCTCAGCAATTTCTGCACTTGGCAAAAAATCATTTGTTATTACAAATGAAAATGAAAGTCTCGCATTGCCTCTTATAAAGAAAATCAAGGCTGAAAAAAATGTATGTTCATTTATTTCTGAAGCAGAAGCACTTGAACTTACAAATCCGGACAGCCTGCTTATTCTCGTGGACACTCACAAGCGTGTCTGCACAGAATATCCTTCTTTCTGCGATAAGATCAAAAATATCATCGTAATCGACCATCACAGAAAAGATGTCAATTTCATCAGCAATGCACTTATTTTCTACCATGAACCGTTTGCATCATCTGCATCTGAAATGGTAACGGAAATTATTCCGTACTTTAAAAATCTTACAAAAATCCCTCCGGCTGCTGCGGAAGCTCTTCTTGCAGGAATTATGCTGGATACAAAAAATTTCATTATAAAAACAGGAATACGAACATTTGAAGCGGCAGCATACCTTAAGAAAATGGGCGCTGACACAGTATCAACAAGAGAACTGTTTTCAAATCCTATCGAACTGTATACTGCAAAAGCAAAAATCGTATCTGACGCAAAAATACTCAACAAATTTGCGATCAGCGTTGTTCGTGATACTACTGAGATAAATGAAGCCAGACGTATCATCTCATCTCAGGCAGCAGACGAGCTTCTGACAATTGAAGGTGTCGAGGCTGCATTTGTAGTGTTCCCGCTTGAAGATGAAATAAATATAAGCGCACGTTCATACGGAACAGTAAACGTACACATAATTATGGAAAAACTTAACGGCGGCGGTCATATGACCATGGCAGCAACTCAGCTGAAGGATACAACAATAGACAAGGCTGTTGAAATGCTTGTAAACGCACTTAAGGAATACCAGCAGGAATATCCTGATGGAAAAAATGTGCCGTCGGAAAACAAATAATACACTAAGGAGAATAAATCATGAAAGTAATATTTACACAGGATGTCAAAGGATCAGGAAAAAAAGGTGAAGTTAAAAACGTATCTGACGGATACGCAAGAAATTTTCTGATCTTAAAAGGACTTGCAATAGAAGCAACACCAAAGAATTTAAGCGATCTTGAAGGTAAAAAATCTTCAGAACAGCACAAGATAGACGTTGAAAAGGCAAATGCAAATGATATCAAAAATGTATTAAATGACAAAAAAGTTGTTATCAAAACAAAAGCAGGTGCATCAGGAAAGCTTTTCGGTGCAGTTACAGCTTCTCAGATCGCTGAAAATATAGAAGAACAGTTCAAAGTAAAAATTGACAAGAAAAAAATCGTTCTTAAAACCGATATCAAAAACTTCGGAACATACGAAGCTGAGATCAAACTCTATGCAGGTATCAGCGCAAAAATGTCCGTAGAAGTTGCTGAGGCTTAAGTATGAATGAATCAAACATCTCCGGGCTGTCATCTGCCGGATTTGAAATGCCTCACAGTATAGAAGCCGAGCAGACGATTCTCGGCTCTATTCTTATACAGCCCGATGTTCTTGCAGTTGTTCTTGAACATCTGAAACCGGAATCATTTTACAACGATCAGCACCGTCAGCTTTTCTCAATAATAATCAGAATGTTCAGCGACGGTTCAAAGGCAGATATTATCACAGTTCTTAACGAAGCACTGTCAGCCGGAATATTTGAAACTGCAGCTGAAGGCAAAAATTATCTTGCATCAATAATGCAGTCAGTTCCTTCAGTATCAAATATCGAAGACTACTGCACGATCGTTGCTGAAAAATACTACGCAAGAAGCCTTGCCTCTGTAGCTCAGCAGATCCTCGGAGAAATTGCTGACGGCAGCTATGATGCAAAAACGCTTCTTGATGCTGCAGAACAGAAAATATACGATATTCGTCAGGGCAGAGATGTAAAGGGACTTACCCCGATAAACGAAGTTGTATATGAATCATATGACCGACTTTCCAAGATAACAGGACCTGACAAGGAAAAATACCTTGGTGCCAAAACCGGTTTCACACTGCTTGACGCAATAACGACCGGTCTTAACCGTTCAGACCTGATACTTCTTGCCGCCCGTCCCGGTATGGGAAAAACATCATTTGCACTTAATATTGCATCAAATGTTGCAAGGCACACCGAAAAAGACGTCGCTGTTTTCTCTCTCGAAATGTCAAAGGAACAGCTCGCAACAAGACTTCTCTCAACTGAGGCTCTTGTAGACAGCAACAAGCTCAGAAGCGGAAAACTCCAGCAAAGCGACTGGGTCAGACTTGCTTCAAGTGCTGACGTTCTTTGTCACCTTACAATGTACATAGATGACACTGCAGCAATAACTGTTCAGCAGATGAAGGCGAAACTCAGAAGAATAAAAAATCTTGGACTTGTGGTTATCGACTATCTCCAGCTCATGACATCAACATTAAAAACCGATAACCGTGTAACGATCATCTCAGAAATCACAAGACAGTTAAAGATCATGGCAAAAGAACTTGACGTTCCGATAATCCTGCTTTCTCAGCTCTCACGTGGTCCTGAACAGCGTCCGGACAAGCGTCCTATGCTTTCCGACCTTCGTGAATCAGGATCAATTGAGCAGGATGCCGACATTGTAATGTTCCTTTACCGTGATGCATACTACAACAAAGAGAGCACTCAGCCGAATATCAGTGAATGTATCGTAGCCAAAAACCGTCACGGCGAAACAGGAACCGTTGAAATGGTATGGGACGGTCAGTTCACAAGATTTGCGAACAAGGAAGGCTGATCATGCTTAAAAGTGTTCTTGATACAATAAAAAAATACAATATGATATCTTCGGGTGACGAAGTAGTTGTCGGTCTGTCCGGCGGAGCAGACAGTGTCTGTCTTCTTCTGGCGCTGAATGAGCTCAGAAGCGAACTTGGAATAACTGTATCTGCGCTTCATGTAAACCACTGTCTCAGAGGTGAGGAGAGCGACCGTGATGAACAGTTCTGCAAGGAACTCTGCCAGAAAATCGGAATTCCGATAATCACCGGAAGATTTGATGTTTTATCACGTTCAAAAGCTGATAAAACTTCAACAGAGCTTGCCGCAAGAGATGTTCGGTATGAATTTTTCAAAGAAAATACCCTTGGCAAAAAGCTTGCAACAGCCCACAACGCGAACGACAATGCTGAAACAGTAATATTCAATCTTTCCCGCGGAACCGGAATAAAAGGAATATCCGGTATTCCTCCGTGCAGAGATAATATCATTCGTCCTCTGATTGAAACGACCAGAGAACAGATAGAAGCGTATCTCAGGGAAAAAGAACAGCCTTTTGTTACTGACAGTACAAATCTGACTGACGATTATACAAGAAACAAGATCAGACACAGCGTGATCCCTGTTCTTCTTTCGATAAACAGTTCTCTTTTCGGAACAGTAAACACAAATTCCGATAATTTCAGACTGGATAATTCCTTTATTGAGGAAGAAGCAGACAAAGCGTGGGAAAATATTAAAATCGATTCTCAGACACTTCAGGGACTGAACAAATATCACAAATCAGTCCGTCACAGATGCATCGCACGATTTTTGTCAGCAAATCACATAGAATCTGACAGCAGAAGAATATCTGAAATTGATGATATATGTATAAACGGCGGAAAAATCAATCTCACCGGAAATACATTTATTTTATCGCGAAAAAATATGCTGACAATCGAAAATATAGCTCCGGAACGTGACGATATATGCTTTGAAATGGTCCATGGTGAAAATCTCTTCAGAAACAGAAAAGTAATTGTCACAAAGAAAAGTATCAGTGACTTTTCAGGTGCTCCTTCCATAGATCCTGAAAAAATAGTCGGTACTGCAGTTATCAGAAACAGACGCAGCGGCGATAAGATCAAACTATACGGAAAGCCGTTCACTTCTACGGTCAAGAAACTCTTAAGCGAGTCAGTAAAAGTTTCTGAACGCGATAACATTCTATTTATTGCAGATGATCTCGGACCGATATATATAGAAGGAATAGGTATAGCGGCACGAACAGCTGTCACCTCTTCATCATCTGAATTTCTTGAAATCATCATCATTTGAAAACTGCGTTTTTTCATTAATTACTTGACTTTATCAATATTTCAAGTTAAAATATTGATATAACTATATTTTTACAAATTTTAAAAATCTGTTTTTTGACGAAACACTTTTATACATTTGATTTTATGTCATCTGATCAATAAAACAGACGACTCAAATGTCTGATTTTTCTGATTATTTTGAAAAGCATATCTTCGTCATATAAACAGACAAAAGAAATGGAGTGGATCAATTGAAACCAAGAAAAAACAAAGGTCTTCTGACCTGGATCGTAATAGGCGCAATTCTTCTTGTAATTCTTATCTTTTACCTTCCAAGTTTAAATGAGAATTCAGCAGATGTAAAGTATTCGAAAATATTAAGCTATTTCGATTCTTACAGCGTTGAGGAATATACTCTGAATCTTAAGACCGGTGAACTTAAGTTAACGGTCAAAGACGAAAATGAAACAGAAAAAACGATCAATTACGTTGTTCCGAATGCCGGATTATTTATTGAGGATATTTCATATATTGAAGACCCTACCAGACCGGATTACCGAACCGGATACAACAAGCTTCATCCTGACGAGCCTCTTGTGGTTGAATATATCAGAGGAACAGACAGTTCATGGCTTATAACGGTAATACCGACTGTTATCCTGCTCCTGATGGGTGTTTTCCTGTTTATGTTTATGATTCGTCAGGCAGGCGGCGGAGGAAAATATTCTTCCTTCGGCAAAGCAAATGTTAAAGCTCAGAACGGTAAAAAAGTTACATTTGACAGCGTTGCCGGTGCTGATGAAGAAAAAGAAGAAATCAAAGAAATCGTTGATTATCTGAAAAATCCGAAAAAATATGCCGAAATCGGCGCAAGAGTTCCAAAGGGTGTACTTCTTCTCGGACCTCCAGGAACAGGTAAAACTCTTCTTGCCAAGGCTGTTGCAGGTGAAGCCGGATGCCCGTTCTTCCCTATCTCAGGTTCAGACTTTGTTGAAATGTTCGTAGGTGTCGGTGCTTCAAGAGTAAGAGACCTTTTCGAACAGGCAAAAAAAGCAAGTCCTTCAATTGTATTTATAGATGAAATCGATGCTGTAGGTCGTCACAGAGGCGCAGGTCTCGGCGGCGGACACGATGAAAGAGAACAGACTCTCAACCAGCTTCTCGTTGAAATGGACGGTTTTACTGAAAATGACAATGTAATAGTTATCGCAGCTACAAACAGACGTGATATTCTCGATCCTGCACTTCTCAGACCGGGACGTTTTGACAGACAGATCGTTGTAAATTACCCTGATGTCAAAGGAAGAGAAGAGATCCTCAGAGTTCATGCCAAAAACAAACCGCTCGGTCCTGATGTTGATCTGAATGTAATCGCAAAAACAACCCAGGGATTCACCGGTGCAGATCTTGAAAATCTTCTTAATGAAGCTGCTCTTCTTGCAGCAAGAGCAAACAGAAAAGCTATCATTGAATCAGATATTGAAGAAGCAACACTTAAAGTAATCGCAGGTCCTGAAAAGAAATCTCATATCGTAACAGACAGAGACAAGAAGATCACTGCTTACCATGAAGCAGGACATGCAATCGCTGCTTATCATCTCGAAACTCAGGATAAAGTTCATCAGGTCACTGTTATCCAGCGTGGTATGGCTGCGGGACTTACAGTTACAAGACCTGAAACAGACGACTCACATACAACAAGAACAAAGATGCGTGAATCGATCATCATGCTCCTCGGCGGACGAGTTGCTGAAGCGCTTGTTCTTGACGATATCTGCACAGGTGCTTCAAACGATATTGAGCGTGCAACAAAGATCGCAAGAAACATGGTTACAAAATACGGTTTCTCCGATACTCTCGGAACTGTTGTATACGGTGATGAAAACGGTGAAGTTTTCCTCGGAAAAGATTACGGTCACACAAGAAACTACAGTGAAGAGATCGCATCAAAGATCGATAAGGAAGTACACGAAATTGTATCTGAAGGATACAGAAAATGTGAAGAGCTTCTTAAAGAACATATGGATGAACTTGAAAAGCTTGCACAGTACCTCATCGAATATGAAAAGATTGACGGTGATGACTTTATCAAGCTCATGAAAGGCGAACTTGTTATAGAAGACAAAAAAAATGATGACACTGTCATCGATACCGAAAAATCTGATACTGCTGATGCTGAAGAAAACAAAACTGACAGCTTGGGATCAGAAGCTTCCGAAGAAAGCAAAACTTCTTCAGAAGATGCTTCAGCTGAAGACGAAGTTGAATAAAATTTTAAAAGGCTGCGCACCATTGGTTACGCAGCCTTTCTTATGACTTACCAATCAAAGTTTAAAAGGACGGAACAGATTATGAAAAAAATCGCTAAATTTGAAAAGGTTAGTTTTGAACAGTTTAAAAAAGACTGGACAGATACTTTTGAAGGGTTTGATGAAACACAGACTAAAGAAATATACGACAGAATAAAGCTGCCGGCACGTGCGACTGCCGGATCAGCCGGATATGATTTTTATTCGCCTCTTTCATTTGAGCTCGAGCCGGGAAAGAGTCTGAAAATACCAACAGGTATAAGAGTAAAGATAGAAGAAGGATGGCTTTTAAGTATTTTCCCGCGCAGCGGACTGGGATTTAAATACCGCATGCAGCTGGACAACACTGTCGGAATAATAGACAGTGACTACTATGGTGCTTCAAATGAAGGACATATCATGATCAAATTTACCAACGATTCCAATACATCAAAAACGATCGTACTTGAAGAAGGAAACGCATTTGCTCAGGGCATTTTTACCGAATTCGGAATCACATTTGATGATGAAGCGTGTGCAAAACGAAACGGTGGATTTGGAAGCACAGGCTGATATTAAAAATACCGCATTTCAAAAGAAATGCGGTATTTTTTGTGATAAACTATTAATTCGGATTATTTATTTGGTCCGAGAGAAGTAACTAATGCATCTTTGCTGATATACTGTTTAAATCTCGGAAGATCTCCAAGATCAACTTCACCGTCACCGTCAACATCTCCTGCCTCAAGGCATTTTACTGAATCAGGAGCATTTTTAGTCATAAGATATACACTGAGAAGTGTAAGGTCTGTAAGATCTGCTATGCCGTCACCGTTAAGGTCACCGTAGATTATTTCATCAGCTGAAGAAACTGTTGTAACTTCTTCTGTAGTTTCTTCTGTTGTTGTAATTTCAGGCTCTGAAACTGTTGTAACTGTTGTTTCTTCCGGTACTGCTTTGCTTATTTCATCAGCTATAAGACCTGCAAAGTATTTGCCGACCTTTTCATAGCCTTCTCTGTTCGGATGAATTCCGTCGCCGAGATCGTTTGTTCCGTTAAGAACACCGTGTGCATCTGCATAAATTACGTTTTTGCTGCTGTATTCTGAAGCAACCTGTTTGATAAGATTGTTGTAGCCGGAAACGTCTTTTCCGCCGCCTCCGAAGAATCCTCCGCCGATATCAGGAATTGTTGAAAGGAAGATCATTCCGCCTTCTGCCATGTTGTCATGCAGGTAATCAAGCAAAGTCTTAAGATCCTTTTCACAGTCACTTACTGCACGGCTTCCGTTCATATCGTTTGTACCTATCATAAGAATGATGATATCAGGCTTGTTCTGTGTAACAGCACCGTTGCTCTTGAGCTTGTCATATACACCGCCGCCGTTGTTCCATCCCGGGATAGATGCTATTGTGTATCCGCTGTATCCTGCATGGTTGTTGTCATATGTAACCTGCTGTCCGTTGTAGGTGAAGCTTGCACTGTTGCTTCCTTCAGGTCCTACAAGATCAAATTTGATGCCTTTTTCCTTAAGAGTCATGTCAAGGAATTTACGGTATCCGCCGTCATCACCCATACCAAATGTAATTGAGTCACCGATTGGCATGATCTTATATGTGTCTCTTACAAGTGATGAACCTGAAGACTGACCCTGGTTTGAGCTGTCATTGTTTCCGGTCTGACCCTGATTGCCCTGGTCGCCGCCCTGGTTCCAGCCCTGACCCCAGTCAAAGCCCTGGCCCCAGTCGAAGCCCTGACCCCAGTTGAAACCTCCCTGGTTTCCGCCCTGCTGGCTGTCATTGCCCTGCTGCTGGGAACCTGTATCTGCTGCTGATGAACCGCCTGTAGTTCCAAGTCCTTCTGCAATAAGTCCTGCAAAGTACTTGCCTATTTTTTCGTATCCTGCTCTGTTCGGATGAAGTCCGTCACCGAGATCGTTTGTTCCGTTAAGAACTCCGTTTGCATCTGCAAATTTTACATTTTTGCTGCTGTATTCTGAAGCGACCTGTTTGATAAGATTGTTGTAGCCGGAAACATCTTTTCCGCCGCCTCCGAAAAATCCTCCGCCGATATCAGGAATCGTTGAAAGATAAATCGTTCCGCCTGATGCCATGTTGTCATGCAGATAATCAAGAAGTGTTTTAAGATCCTTCTCACAGTCACTTACTGCACGGCTTCCGTTCATATCATTTGTACCTATCATAAGTGTAATGATATCAGGTTTCATCTGACTTACAGCACCGTTGCTCTTGAGCTTGTCATATACGCCGCCGCCGTTGTTCCATCCCGGAATAGATGCTATTGTGTATCCGCTGTATCCCGCATGGTTGTTGTCATATGTAACCTGCTGTCCGTTGTAGGTAAAGCTTGCACTGTTGCTTTCCTCAGGACCAACCATATCAAAACTGATTCCCTTTGATTTAAGTTCCATATCCATAAATTTACGATATCCGCCGTCATCGCCCATACCAAAAGTGATCGAGTCACCGATAGGCATGATCTTTACGGTGTCTGCAGCTTTAACTGTTTTTTCAGGTGAACTGAAAAAACTCGGTACTACCGTTGAAACTGCAAGCGCTATTGACAAAAAAATCGCTGATTTTTTCATAATAGAATCCTCCTGTAATTATTTTACTCTCTCTTTCAATAGAAAATTTTTATCAGCAGAAAATATATCTGCATTCATTTTTATTATATATAAATTATAAAAGTTATCACAAATCATTTTTTGCGATAACATAATTATATATTGCTAAAATATTAAAAATTACATCTTTAGTAATAAAAGACAAAAAACCGCCACATTTCAACTTAAATTAATACAGATTCAACTTAAAAATTTTATTTTTTTCAATTTTTCTGTTTATGCAATAAAAATAGTCCTTGTCTCAAATAATGAAACAAGGACCTGGAATAGTTAGTGTTAAAAGATATTATTTTTGTTGTTTGTTATTTCTTAGGACCTAAGTATGTAACAGATGCGTCCTTTGAAATATACTGTTTAAATCTCGGAAGATCAGCGATGTCTACTTCTCCGCTTCCGTCAACATCTCCTGCTTTCAGGTTTTTCACTTTGGAAGCATCCTTAGCCATAAGATATACGCTCAGAACAGTAAGATCTGTAAGATCAGCCTGTCCGTCTCCGTTGAGATCTCCGTAAATGATACCATCGCTTACAGGATCCTGTGAGCTTTCCTTTGAAGTTGTTGTTGCTTCTGTTGCTTTGGTAACTTCAGATGATGCTGTTGTTACTTTTGAAGTTGCGGTTGTTACTTTTGAAGTTGCGGTTGTAACAGCTGCAGTTGGTGAAGTAGTCGGAGTTTCGTTTCCGCCTTTGTCAGAACCTTTTCCGCCGTTAATGTTGCTTCCCTCGCCTGAAGCATAGAATTCACTGAGTGAAAGTCCGTTTGCACCAAGTGCTGTCTGGTGATCAAGACCAATGTATTTTCCGCTTGTTGTCTGCCAGAGTGATTTTTCAAACAGAGCGTACTTTTCATCATCCCATTCTGAGAATGTCGCATTGAGCAATCCGCCTGTATCACCTGAGTTAGGATTCAGACACCAGAATGTGTGGTTGATATGATTGTCGACCATATAATCACGAAGAAGCTCCATCCACTTCTGGTTCTTGCCGCTGTCCATATGACCGCCCCACTCACCGATAAGAAGCGGTGCTATATCCTGATCATTTATATATGCCCATGTATCGTACCAGTAGTCATCAAGAAGAGTCTGTGTTGTAAAGTCCTTGTTGAACCATGTCTGTGCATATACTGACGGACCGTAATCATGAGGAGAATAAACTATCTTGCTTGTGCCGCTTGTCGGTACTACAGGATAATCCTTTACACCTCTGAGGTTTCCGCCCCACCATGCACCGTACCATCTCTCTTCGCCTGCCTTAGGCTGGAATACATCGGGATCATCAAAAGTATATCCCTTTTCAGTTATCGGAGACTGTTCGATGCCTTCTATAAGGATAAGAGCATTAGGATTTACACTGAGAATAGAGTTTGCACACTGTTCTGCAGAATACTTCCAGTTGTTTTTCTTTTCTGAATCATCCCAGATGGCAACGCTGTCAGGACATGTGGTTCCTGCATAGCCTCTCTTGCCGTGAGGTTCGTTTTTAAGATCGTATGCTATAAGAGTATCATCGTTGCTGTAACGTTTTGCAAGCCATGTCAGTGAATTGATCCAGTCATCCCATGTTACCTGAGTGCCCTTGTTGTCGCCTTCAGCAACTGTTGCCATGCCGTCACAGTCATCAGCAGATGCTTCGTAGTACCAGAGGTTGTAGTTATGACCTGAGTTGTGGGATGCAGGGCTGTGGATATCCACAAACGCCTTGATTCCGTACTTTTTACATTTCTGAAGAATAACATCAAAAATCTCAAGGCTGTTCATTTCTGAACCGTCCTCATGACAGAAGTCAGGATTGAATTTGAAAGCCTCAGTGTTCTTCGGATTCAGACCCTTTGTCATATACGGGCTTCCGCTCATCCATGACATGATAAGTTCAGTCGAAATAGGGAAACGGATAACATTTATACCGTGATCAGCAACTGAAGAAAGCAGAACATCAATGTCTGCACTCCAGAGACCGTGCGGAAAGTTTTCGGTACAGTTCATACCGAACCAGTTGGCACCTGTAAGCCATACCTGATTTCCGTTCATGTCATAAAGTTTGCTTCCCTCTGCATGGATCCAGTCATCATTGCAGTCATCGGCTGCAGCAATAACAGCTTCATTTGTTTTTACCGGTGCATATGACCATACACCGCTTGTCAATACAACGCTTAACAAACAGCCTACAGCTGTAATTTTCTTTAAAGAAATCATTGCACATTTTCCTTCCTGTTAATAATCAATCTATAGCTTATTTCTCAACCTGTATTTAGGAAAAATAAATATACCTCTCCTATTATTTATTATAATTGTACTATTTTTCATTGTCAAGTTATACAAATATTTTTAACATATCAATAGAATTAATACTGCATATTTTCAGATACAAAGTATATTTTGCTAAAAGATGTATAAATATTTCCGGTTCAAAAAACAAAAAATAAATACTTTACAGAAAAAAATACCGCATCTCATAGGAAATGCGGCATTAATTTTAATTAAATCCATCAGACAGGATTATTTCTTCGGTCCGAGATATGTAACAGAAGCATCCTTTGAAATGAACTGTTTAAAGCGCGGAAGATCTGCGATGTCTACTTCTCCGCTTCCGTCTACGTCACCGGCCATCATAACTTTCATCTTTGATGAATCCTTAGTCATAAGATATACGCTGAGGATAGTCAGGTCTGTAAGATCTGCCTGTCCGTCTCCGTTGATATCACCGTAAATAATATCAGCATCAGTTCTTGAGTCTTCAGCATTCTGCATACTTGATTCTGAAGGACGATCCTTTTTCTCAGTTGTAGTAACCTGTGGTGTTGTTGTAACCTGAGGTGTAGTTGTTGCCTGTGTTGTTGTTGTAACCTGTGCTGTGGTTGTTGCCTGTGTTGTAGTTGTTGCCTGTGCTGTAGTTGTAACAGCTGCCTGTGTTGTAACTGTTACGCTGTCTACAGGCTTGCCTGTTGAAGTCTTTCCTCCGTCGAGGTTGCTTCCTTCAGATGCTGCATATTTTGAATAGAATTCATTAAGTGAGATACCGTTTGCACCGAGAGCTACCTGATGATCAAGACCGATATATTTTCCGCTCTTTGTCTGCCAGAGTGCTTCTTCAAACAGCTTGTACTTTGGTTCATTCCACTTGATGGTTGTACCTGTTCCTGCCTGGAATCCGAGGTCATCCCAAAGTCCGCCTGTATCACCTGAGTTTGTATTAAGGCACCAGAATGTATGGTTGATATGATGTTCAATCATATAGTCACGAAGGAGAGTCATCCATTTCTGATTCTCTTTGCCGTCCATATGGCCGCCCCATTCACCTATAAGCTCAGGAGCTATATCTTCGGCGTTGATGTATGCCCATGTATCATACCAGTAATCCTTGAGGAGAGTTTCTGTTGTAAAGTCCTTGTCGAACCATGTCTGTGCATATACTGACGGACCGTAGTCATGAGGTGAATAAACTATCTGGCTTGTTCCGTGTTCAGGTTTGATAGGGTATTCTCTTGCGCCTCTGAAGTTTCCGCCCCACCATGCACCGATGTATGGTGAATTGTCACGTCTGTCAGGCATTCCCCAGTAGTCGCCTTCCATTGCGCCGCTCATTGACTGCTCAACGCCTTCAATAAGAATAAGAGCATGAGGATTTACGTCGAGGATCGCATCAGCACACTTTGTAGCAGCATATGCCCAGTTGTTCTCGTCAGTTGAACCGTCCCATTTTGCTGCTGCAGTACCTTCCTGACCTTTACCGTGAGGTTCGTTTTTAAGGTCATATGCGAGAAGTGTATCATCGTTTTTATATTTGTCAGCAAGCCATACAAGTGCATCGATCCATACATCAGTTGTAACGCCTGCTTTTCCGTACCAGAGGTTGTAGTTATGACCTGAGTTGTCGGTATGAGGGCTGTGGATATCGATAAATGCCTTGATTCCGTATTTTTTGCACTTACCCATGAGAATATCAAATATCTCCATTGAGTTCTTAAGTGTCTTGCCGTCTGCCTCAACACAGTCCGGATTTATTGTAAATGCAGGATCGTTATTTGCAGAAAAACTGTTTACCGGATTCGGCTTGCCGTTCATCCATGAAACGATGAGCTCTGTCGAAATAGGGAAACGAATAATGTTGATTCCGCGGTCTGCGATCTCTGTAAGAACGTCATCCATATCTGCGCTCCAGAGATAATGAGGAACTGCCTCGTTACAGTTAAGTCCGAACCAGTTTGCACCTGTCAGCCAGACTTCGTTTTCATTCATGTCATAAAGTCTGCTTCCCTTTGCATGAAGCCAGTCATCATTGTTTGTATCAACTGCTGCAACTACAGTAGTATTTGTACTGTCTGCCGGCAGAGATGATACACCGAATGAAAAGACTAATCCCAAAAGACAGCTCATTGCTGTGACTTTTTTAAATAGATTCATAGTACATTTTCCTTCCTGAAATCAAATTTTATCTTAAATCATTTAACTTTTTTCCCAGGTACTATATATATTATACATGATATATCATACCCATATTATATTATAAATGCCGTATTTTTAATTGTCAAGCAATTCAGATTTTTTTAACAGAGACATAAAAATACAACAAAAATTTTTATACAACAAATTCTATTATGCAAAAAAAGTATATATCAGTCTTGTGAAAAGGTTAATAATAAGTATTTTGTACAAATATTTCCTTATAAATACTTTTTTTGCAACCATACATTTAGTCATATCATCTTATTTCATGTGCATATCTGTTTCCAAGGCATAAAACACCCTCTTTGCCTTATCATTTCAAAAATTTTTCCTCATGATCTCATTCCCGTTGATCATTAAACCGCACAATATGCACAGAATTCTTTTCTGACACAAAAAAGAATTTACATTTTTTTTGATATTATTTCAAAAACTATAGTAGTATAACTATATGCTTTTTCAACAAAATACTTCAAAATTCAAATAAACAGCCTCAGCAAAATATACATGTTATGACTAATAACATATACGTGATATGCTTTTTATTCTATCATTTCAGTATTTTTCACAAGAATTCTTTAAGATTATTTTAAGATTGGTATACTACAATAAAATCAACGGGAGAATGAGACGAAAAAAAGGAAACTCAAAACAAAAGATTTTTTTACAAGTTAAACTCCATAAAATTATCAAGGAAAGAAGTGACCTTTAGTGGCTATCAGTACGTTCAAAAGAAAAGAAATCAAGTTCATACTTAACGAAGATCAGTATTATTCACTTAATTCTGTTTTAGGCGAATATATGAATCCTGATGCATTCTGCGTAGACGGAAAAGAGTACGGCATCTATAATGTTTATTACGATACCGCAGACAACTATCTGATAAGAGAATCTCTCGAAAAGCCTTATTACAAAGAAAAGCTCAGACTTCGCAGCTACTATTCACCTGCAGGTGAAGACAGCAATGTTTACCTTGAAATGAAAAAGAAGATAGGCGGTATAGTAACCAAAAGACGTATTTCCTTAACACTTGCACAGGCAAATGCGTTTATCTTCGAAGGGGAAATTCCAGACTTAAGTCACGGAAGCAAAGCTTATATCCAGACACAGGTTTTAAACGAACTCGTAGTTTTCCTTAAAAACTATCCTGTTACACCGCGTCAGTATATCAGCTACCAGCGTTCCGCTTATTTCGGAAAAGATGACGACAGTTTCAGACTGACATTTGACAGAGCTATTACTCAAAGACGTTTTGATGTATCTCTTTCAAAACCAAACTATGGATCACAGGTTCTTGATCCGGGGCTTTACTTGATGGAAGTAAAAATAGGGAATTCAATGCCGATCTGGCTTGCTAAAAAGCTCGGCGAAATGGGGGTTTACAAAACTAGTTTTTCAAAGTACGGACGTGCTTTCAAAGCGTTCGTTACTGAAACAAACTGATATTGCATAATTTTATAATTGAAAGGATGTTTTGTTTTGTTAGACTCTATTTTCAAGGATGCCGCTACAGCATCTCTCACCAATCTCACATTAGGTTCTTTTTTAGGAGCACTCATCGCAGCTGTTGTTCTCGGATTTGCACTCTGCCTTCTCTACATGTTCACAAATAAAAAAGAAGGATATTCACAGAGCTATGTATGGTCAATAATGATGATATGTCCTATCGTCTGTGTAATAATTTCAGTTATCGGAAATTCAATAGGTGCTTCACTCAGTCTTGCAGGTGCTCTTTCACTTGTTCGTTTCAGAAGTGCTCCCGGGGATCCGAAGCAGATAACATATGTATTCTGCTCAGTTGCAACAGGTCTCATCTGCGGTCTCGGATATATCGCATTTGCAGTTATTTTCCTTGTTATTGTCGGAGCTATCCTTGTTGTTCTTAACAGATCAAGATTTGCAGCTCCTAAGACAAGCAGCATGACTCTTAAGGTTACAATTCCTGAAAACCTCAACTATATCGGTCTTTTCGACAAGACTCTTAACAGATATACATCATCATGGATGCTCAAGAGAGTTAAAACAACAGAATTCGGAACACTTTTCGAACTCATCTACAGCATCGAGATCAACAATTCTGCAAACCAGAAAGAATTTATCGATGAACTCAGAACTCTCAACGGAAATCTCAACGTAATCCTTGTTCTTTACAAATACGATGACAAGGTTTATGCAAACTAAGAAATTTTCCTTCAAATTTTAATAATACACATACACAAAAAAACAGACCTCAAAAGGGTCTGTTTTTTTGCTTTTTGATATTTAATCAACGGGAAATACGTATTTTTTCAGAATATATTATTTATTTTTCTTCTTTCCGGAACTCAGAGCAATTCCAAGCAAAGCTGCTGAAAATGCTGCAAAAACACCTGTCATGCCGGATTCTCCTGTTTTCGGAGAGGATTCTGATTTTGAAGATGATGCCTTTGTCTCTGATGATGTTTTTGATGTAGATGCTGATGATGTTTTTGATGTAGATGCTGATGTTGTTACTGCAGATGTGACTTCAGCTGAAGTCTGAACCGGCTCGTTATCTTCCGAAGCATTTAAAAGTCCGGATACAGCATTGTCTATGTCTTCCTTTGAAGCATCGATCTTTGAAGCAGCAGCCACCGCTTTTTCATATGCATCACCTGCTTCATTTTTTGCATCAGCCATCAGTTTGTAAAGTTCATCTCTGTCTGCTTCAGTTATGATTGCAGGAGCACCGCCCCATGAGCTGTTGTCAGCACCGATATCAGCACCGTATTCGTACAGAGAAAACTCATATCTTATCACATCGCCGTCTTTTGGCGTATAGTCACTTAATCCTACCGCAGCAACTTCATTGTTTATCTTGTAGACCCAGCCGGAAGTCGGATAATAGTCTGAACCCGAAAGCCATTCATTATCTGCACGGGAAGATATACTGTCTTTGGCTGCTTTTCTCACAGCATCAAGAATATACTGCGGAATGCTGACTTCTGCAGATTTTTCAGTATCCTTTACGGAAGCAATATAAGTTCCCGCTCCCTTTGCACCGTTAAGATTCTCTTTTCCAAAAAATCTGTCAGTTATGTCAGTTCCTGTCTCGCCATTGTAAAAAGGAACTTTTTCAGGTGTTTTAACAAATCCTTCACCCAAAACAAATTTTTCTGCTGACATTACTACATAGCCGTCAGGCACAGCTTCTTCTGCAGATACATTTGCAGAATACATATTAAGAAACATAAATGCTCCTAATACTGATACAATGATTTTTGATTTTTTCATTTTTATTCCTCCGATAAAAAATTATTTTACAGATCAGAGCAGGTCTTCTGGCTTAAAGTCATCCTCAGATTCTGTCTTCCCAAAAGTTCTCTTTCAGTGACAATAAATGAACCTTCGTCGTTATTACAGCAGCGGGGACTGCTGCGGATTTTCACCGCATTCCCTTTTCAGTGATCCGTACAGTATAATATTTTACATTTATGTGATCTGTAAGTCAACCGTCTTCCAGTATTGGGATGCAGATATTTTAGTTTGGTTTTAGTTGTAAATATTACAAAAACAGCCTTTTTTCTTGTATTCAAGGTAGTAAATGTGATTTTTATGATCAGTAATATAGTGATGCAAAATGACGCATTTACTGTACTTTTCTTTAGGATCAAGTTTCTTCAGAACGACATTAGAATCGCCGTTTTCAAGAAGTTCACACATTTCATCGGGCCAAGATATGTATTTGCTTTCGTTAAAATCGAATTTGTTCTTAGCATATTCATAAACATTTTCTTTAAGTTAAAATTCAGAATTCATCTTCATTCTGAATTTTCTCTCCTTTTTGTAAATCTATTTTAATTTTCTCTGTTTTATGCCCGGTATTAACAGAATCAATATCACACGAGAAAAATAAAACATTTTCAGATTCAAAACAAACGTTATTTATATTCCAAGTAGCAGAAGATTCTATGTTAAACTCATTTATTTTTTTAAAATAAAATCCGAAATATAACTGTCCTATCAATAATTTTTTTTCATGTAAAGAAGAAATTGAACGTAATGCGTAAACTTTCTTAGTGTCTGCATTTTTTACAACTATATTCCTGTTCATATCAAAATCAGATCTAATATTGAATAAAAATAATTGGCATAAGCAATATACGGTTAAAGGAATAAACAAAACAGATTTATATACTATCAAAATTTTTGACTTTTCTTTATTTCTGATCTCATTGATGAATGAACAAAAAAATACAATCAAAGAAAACAAAAAGAATACACTCCGTATTTCTATAAAATAAGATGATTGAATATATATTTCACTTTTACAAAAATAAAAAAGCATGATAAACATAAAAAAGACAATAGAATATATTATAATTATTTTTTTTATATTTTT
>JAZQPR010000175.1:0-22874 GCA_045628605.1 Oscillospiraceae bacterium | reverse complement strand
TTTGCCGTTCGGAGGACCACCCGGTCCCATACCGTCAGGAGGACCGCCCGGACGTTTGCCGTCTGTAGGACCGCCGGCTCCTGTTTTGTTTGAGGATCCATTATTTTTTTTACCCATCATCACATCATTTGAATAAATACCATTTGCGGAATAATTATTCTCCTGAACAGGATTTGGATTTTTTTGAATATATGCGTTTGACAGGTTCGGCGGAACATAAACCGGTAATTTCGGTTTTGTCTGACCAACTGTCGGAGTTTCTTGATTTCTTGCATTAGGACTTATATAGCTTTGATACTGAGGCTGTTGTATCTGATTTTGCTGAGTCTGAGCTTGAGCCTGAGCTCGTGCCTGAGCTTGAGCCTGTGCTAATGCTTGAGCTTGCGCCTGAGCTTGAGCTTGCGCCTGAGCTTGAGCCTGAGCTTGAGCCTGAGCCTGAGCTTGTGCCTGAGCCTGAGCTTGTGCATGTGCCTGAGCCTGAGCCTGAGCCTGTGCCTGTGCTTGCACTAATGCTTGAGCTTGTGTCTGCTCCCGGTAAGGAATACTGTTGTTCTGAACAACAGTATTATTTGAGTTCTGCAGAGTATTATTATAAGCTCTGTATGGATCTGTTTCATCAATAGAATTATCCCTGTTCAGGTTTGTTTTGTCTTCATATACAGGGAAAGAAGTTGTTTTTATTTCAAACTGTTCGAGAATATCATCATCATCTGATGCTTTCTTTAAAAGCTGTTCAATTTCATTTTGAAGAGCTTCTTCATTTGACACTGTTTTGCGTTTTGATACAGTATCTGAAGAATCAAATACGTCTGATGCTGATCCGTCATTGTATACGGTCTGGCGGTGGTTTCCTTTTACATAGGCTTCAAAAACAGCGTTCTTTTCTGAATTCAGAGCTGCTCTCTGATAACCGTTTGTTCCCTGACCCGACTTGTTCAGATACTCACGGGTTTTATTATCTGTTTCCATTCTGAGTTGCTCCCTTCATCTGTGATTCAAATACTTCCCTGTAAATCATGTTGCTCTGAAGGAGCTGCTGATGGTTTCCGATTCCGTTGATTTTTCCTTTATCAAGAACGATAATAACATCTGAATCGAAAATCGAGGAGATTCGCTGAGCTATAATAAATTTTGTTGTTCCCGGAATATTTTCCCGGAATGCTTTTCGGAGCATTGCATCAGTTTTGGTATCAACGGCACTGGTTGAATCATCAAGAATAAGAATTTTAGGTTTTTTCAAAAGTGCACGTGCAATACAGAGTCTTTGCTTCTGACCGCCGGAAACGTTTGTACCGCCCTGGTCAATATATGTATCATATTTGTCAGGGAAGTTCTGAATAAATTCATCAGCCATTGCAAGTTTGCATACATACTGAATTTCTTCGTCTGATGCATTTTCATTTCCCCAGCGGATATTATCCTTTATTGTTCCTGAGAAAAGAGTATTTTTCTGAAGAACGACTGCAACACTGTTTCTGAGTACTTCAAGATCATAATTTCTGACATCAACACCGCCGACAAGCACACTGCCCTCAGTTACATCATATAATCTTGAGATAAGACTTACAAATGTGGATTTTGAAGAACCTGTACCGCCTAGTATTCCGACTGTTATACCTGACGGGATTCTAAGGTTGATGTTTGAAAGAGCATAATTCTGAGCTGTATCACTGTATTTGAAAGAAACGTTTCTGAATTCAACACTTCCGTCAGCAACGTTTGTGACTGCGTTGGAAGGACTTGTCAGACTGCTTTCTTCATCCAGAACTTCTACTATACGATTTGCTGATTCGATCGATAAAGTAATAATAACAAAAATCATCGAAACCATCATCATGCTTGACAGGATCTGGAATGAATAGGTAAGCATTCCTGAAAGAGTTCCGATTCCCAGAACAGTTCCGTTTGTTGATACAACAGTTTTAGTACAGAAATAGCAAATAAGAAGAATTGCGGAATAAATACATATCTGCATTATCGGAGAGTTTAATGCAATTAATTTTTCAGCCCGTGTAAAATCAAAGCAGACATTTGATGATGCCTTGTAAAATTTTTCTGTTTCATATCCTTCACGGACAAAGGATTTTACTACTCGCATTCCTTTGACATTTTCCTGTACGGATTCATTAAGTTTATCATATTTTTTGAAAACTGATGAAAACAAAGGACGTGCCTTAAATATGATTGCAAAAAGTGCAAATGCAAGAACAGGAACGATCCCTGCAAAAATCAGAGCAAGCTTTCCGCCGAGCTTTATTGACATGCAAAATGCAAAAATAAGCATAAACGGACATCTGACAGCAACACGGATTATCATCATAAAAGCCATCTGAACGTTCTGTATGTCAGTAGTCGTTCTTGTTACGATACTTGAAGTTGAAAACTTGTCTATGTTCGTAAATGAAAAATCCTGAACCTTATAAAACATATCATGTCGAAGGTTTTTTGCAAATCCGCAGGATGCGATCGCACAGTACCGTCCTGAAAGTACACCGAATAAAAGTGAAAGACACGACAGCACAACCAGTACAAGACCATACTTTATAATAATTCCGAGGTCACAGTGATTTTGAATTTTGTCAACAAGCTTTGCCGTCAGAAATGGAAGAAAACATTCTATAATTACTTCCAGAGAAACGCACAAAGGTGTTAAAATGGTTGCTTTTTTATACTCTCTGATCGAGCTGAGAAGCTTTTTAACCATAATATATTTCCTTTCTGATTTGTATATTTTGATGCATATTGTTTGTGCAAAATTATTAAAATTAAATTATAAATAATAAAGAAATCAACATTACTTAATTAATCGAATAGTAACCTTAATTATACCTTATTTTACAAATAAAGTCAACTGATAAAATGCAGTAAATATGTGCTTTTATTCATTTTAGTTTTTATACTGAAAAAATTTTAAAAAGTACTTGAAAAAATTAAATTTATGAAAAGTATCAAAAAAATGACTATTTTGATTAAAACTGCTAAAAACTGTTGAAAATTTTTTCAATATATGTTATAATTTAAAAAATAGAAAATTATGTTCACTTTTTGATATACGAGATTATTATTGGGGGGGCGTTGTATTGAAAAGGGTAGTAAATGTATATTGTGAAGAAAAAAGCTGTTCAAAGGCTCTTAAGTACTGCTTGTCAAAAATTGAAGCAGAAAATGGGGATGCTGAGCCTTTGTTTGTAATTTTTACTTCCGATTACGAAAGTCATTCTTATTACGCTAAAATGCTTGCTGATCAGTTCCGGTCTGCTCAGATCATCGGATGTTCAGCTTCACATATTTTAACTAAAGAAGGCGCGTTTCAGACAGGATTATCAATGCTTCTGATATATTCCGGAATTGAGGTGCACAGCGGGATCATCGATGACATAAGAAAAAATCCAATGAAATCCAGCGGATACATTTCTACTATTCTGGATCCGTTTGATTCTTTTGACAACCTTATCTGTTTTGAAATGACTTCTGCTTTTCTTGGTTGTGAAGAGCTGGTCATGGATACTTTTAATAAAGTTTTGTCTCCTTTAAAGATTCCGGTATTCGGATGTACAGCCGGAACAGCCAGAATGGAGAAAAAAACAAAAGTATCCCTTAACGGAAAAGTGTATGATGAGGCCTGTGTTTTTGCAATGGTAAAGAACCTTAACGGAAGAATAGGTCTTTATCTTGAAAACATGTTTCATCCTACTGATATCAGTATCAAAGCAACTGATGTTGACTGTGATACAAGAACTGTTTATGAATTCAACAACAGACCGGCCGGTGAAACACTTTCACAGATCACAGGTGTTCCGGAAGATAAACTTATTGATCATCTTCTGATGAATCCTCTCGGAAGAGTTGTCGGTGACAATATTTATCTTGTACAGCCTTTTGAAATGAATGAAGACAAATCGATTACTTATGTTTCCCGTATTTACAGTCAGACCAGAGTGGTTTTGTGTGAATACGGAGATCCGCATATTTTCTGGAAGGAAACCGCAGAGCGTGTAAAAAAGGATTTTGAAAACATTTCTTTTTCCCTTGTTGTAAACTGTATTTCCAGAGCAATATTTTTTGAGAGAACAAATATTATTGATGAGTTTTCTGAACTGCTCGGAGAAAATTACGGTTCTTATATCGGAATTTCAGGCTACGGTGAACAAATGAATTTTGAACATTTGAACCAGACGATGATAGTAGCGGTATTTGAATAAAGCATTATGATATAGCGGTGGTGAAAAAGATATGGGAAGATTTAATGATGGAATGATCTTTACAAATGATAAATGTATAGGATGCAGCACTTGCATTTCTGTTTGTCCTGTTTCAGGGGCTAATATTTTCACTTTTAAAGACGGAAAGGGCAGAGTTGAAGTCTCTGATAAAAAGTGTATTCATTGCGGCAAATGTTTGAGTGTCTGCCTTCACAACGCCCGTGAATACAAGGATGATACAAAGAGATTTTTCGATGATCTTTCAGAAGGAAAGAGCATTTCACTTGTTGTATCTGAGTCTTTTTATATGTATTATCGTGATAAAGCGGGAAAAATACTTGGATATCTCCGGTCTCTCGGTGTTCATATGATATATGACGAGGGATTTGGTTCTGAGATAATGCTGTGGTATATTCTGAACTATTATGACAAGCATAAAAATGAAAAATACGTCGGACCGATGTGTCCTGTTATTTTAAAGTATGCAGAATATCAGATGCCTGAGCTGCTGGATATAATTATTCCTGTACAGACTCCGGCGGTATGTACATCAGTATATGCAAACAAATATCTGCTTGATGATCATGACATGGCTTATTTAAGTCCGTGTGTATCTATGAAGGACGAGATAGAAAATACAAATAATAAGATAAAGTACAATGTAACTTTAAAGCATCTGAAAGCATATTTAAAAAATGTTGATCTTGACAATTATGACGATGTCAGTGATCTGAAAGCTGAAAATGTCGGAAAGATGACCGGTATCCCTTCGACATTTCCTGAATATATGAAAGATTTTTCCAGAAGAAAGGAAACATTTTTCTCATATCAGACTTTCAGCAAGGGACTTCTCGAGATGGTCACGTCTTATTCCACATACGGATACGGCAGTCTTAATCCGTATTTTGTTGAAATACTGTCATGCAACGGAGGATGTATTAACGGCACAAGTGTAAATAAAGATCCCGGACTGCCGATTACCAGTGCTCTTGAATATCAGATAAGAAGAGAGGAACTTTATTCTGACTTTGACAATAGTGTTTCCTGTGAAGAACGAAAGGAAGATCTGTATTCAAGATTTGCAGTTCTCGATATGGACGATTTCACCAGGGAAAAAACAGACCGGTTCAGACAGCAGCATGTTGTACCGGCTGCTGCATATGAAGAGATATTTAATGAGATGTACAAGGATACACCACAGAAAAGACATATCGACTGCGGTGCATGCGGATATTCTTCCTGTGTGAAAATGGTTGAAGCAATAGCTCTTGGTTACTCCAAGATAGAAAACTGTTCATATTATACCAATGAAGAGATCAGCCGACAGTTCTATATTGATCAGCTGACAAGACTTAAAAACAGGACAGGATTTTCAAAAGACTGCGAGGAGACATTAAAAAACAATCCTGATAAAGAATACTGTATCTGTATCTGTGATATAAACAGATATAAAATAATAAATGATCTTTTTGGTTTTGAAAAAGGTGATGAGATCAGGAACCTGCTTGTAAGGTTTGTAAAGAATATAGCTGACACAGACGGGATCTGCGGGTATTTCGGAAGCGGAACTTTTGTTCTTTGTTTTGAAAACAAGGGAAAGCTTGAAGAAAAACTTAATATCGGCGGCTATTTCGACTGTTCAAATCTTGGAATAGACTTTAAGGTCACAGTCAGATTCGGAATGTATATTTACAAAGACAGAAATGTTACACTTCAGGAAGCTCTGAATTTTGCTTCGTACGCTATGGAAAGGATCAATTCCAGAACAAGAAACGAGCTTATGATCTATACAGATGAAATGAAGTCTGAGCTTCTGATGGAAGCAGACCTTACTTCAAATATGCATGAAGCTTTGAAAAACGGTGAATTTACGCTGTACTTCCAGGCACAGTATGATGCAAATACCAAAAAGCTTACAGGCTGTGAATCATTATGCAGATGGATAAGAAAAACAGGTATAGTTTCTCCGGGACTCTTTATCCCTTTGTTTGAGAAAAACGGTTTTATCCGTGAACTCGACAAATACGTATGGGAAAAAGCATTCAGTACGGTGGAAAAATGGCTTAAGGAAGGTAAAAAGGCTGTTCCTGTTTCTGTTAATATTTCGAGGAAGAGCCTTGTAGACGACAGCATAATTCACACGATCACACTTCTCAAGAGCAAGTACAGTGTTCCGACTGAATATATTCATTTTGAGGTTACTGAAAGTGCTTACACTACAAATCAGGAGGAACTGATAGCACGTGTAAAAAAAATAAGAAATCTCGGTTTTAAGATAGCAATGGATGATTTCGGCAGCGGCTATTCATCATTTAATTCCCTTAAAGATATTCCGGTTGATATCCTTAAGCTGGATATGGGATTTTTAAGGAAAAACAGCAATGCCGAAAGAGGACGTTTAATTATTAAATCAGTTATCGATCTTGCTCATTCGCTTGGACTCGAGACTGTTGCTGAAGGCGTTGAAACTGAGGAACAGGCAGAATATCTGAGAGAATTCGGATGCGACATTATTCAGGGTTATCTTTATGCAAAGCCTGTGCCTGAGGATGAATATGTAAAAAAGTTTGAACAATGATAACATCAGGATAATAGATTAAAGTATAACGGTATAAATGTATAATTTGCATTTATACCGTTTTTTTCTTGTTGATTGTATCTATATAATTAAAGATATATGAAAAATATTTTTGCTTTTGAATGATATTTTACAAAAATATTGAAATAAATGTTTCAAATTGTTATAATAAAATGTGTCTGAATACTTAAAGATAAGTAAATTTTTTAGAACAAAACACAAAAATAAGAAAGGAAAATACTATGGCTTTTAAAGTATTGGAACAGCATGAAATCGATATGCTGCCGGAAAAGGAAAAAGAAGCATATCTTGATTGTTATAAGGATCACTGTGCACGTGTTCGTTTTGTGGAACGGCTTGAGGCTCTTGATAAAGTAAAAATTCCTCATGCGGTTCCTTCATTAAAAAAAATTCATATCGCATCCGCACCTGAAACGGCAGATCGTATGAAAATAAAAGCGGGAGCTGAAATATGCACTGAAAATTCAATGTGCCTAGGAAAATCTGTTATGCAGCTGAGTAGCAGTCTGAATCGCAAAGTGAAGCAGATACCGGTTCCGGAAGTAATTGTCAGGGTTTCAGGCGTATCAGCGCTCAAGCCGTCTGAAGTGGGAAAAATCCCGGATATTTCAATCATGCCGCTTACAAAGATTCATATTCCGGAAGCTGATGTACAGAATATAAATTCCGGAAACAGAAATGATATAAATTTTAAAGTTAAAATATCAGAGAAGATCCGTATCAGCAAGCCTGATGACAACATTTCCTTTAAGCTTGGCAATATCAGCAGTGCCACGGTGTCGCCTGTAAAGATCCCGGTTTCTTCTGACAGAAAAATTTTGATCGGAAAAAAAGATATCGGCATGATAGCTGCGAAGCTTGTCAATGCTCCGTCAGTTAAAAATACTTTACAGCCTGTAAAGATCTCACCGGTTGAAAAGATAAAACTTCCTTCTGTTCCTAATATAAAAATATCTGTTCCGAACAGCAGGATCTCAGGAGTCAAGGCTGAGATTGCGCCTTCTCCGGTGATAAACAGTATCAATATCAGAGATTTTTCTGGCACAGCATCTGTTTGCAAGATAAAAATTCCTTCAGTTTCACCTTCAGCAGTAAAACCTGCATCTGCAGCACCATGCAGTATCAAAGCACCGGATTTCAAGTTGAAATTGACAGTGCCTGAGGTGAAAATAAACTGTCCTCACCCGGAAGTAATGATAAAAAATAAGACAGCTGATATACCGAAACAAAGTCTGAAATTCCATATTCCGAAGATCCAAGCAAAAAAAACAGATGTTTTTGTTCCTGATACGAACAGCTTTAGTATCGACAAAGAGAAAATTCTGAAGACTATAAGGTGATAAAATGAAAAACAATGAAATACTGATTTCTTTAAGACTTCAGAAAACGTCAGGAAACAGTGAAAAAACCAATACGATGTTTTTTCTTGTAAAAAAGGATATTACTTTAAAATCTCTTATTGAGGGTCTGTATTACGGACTGAAAAAAAAGATGAAAATCAACGGAAAAGAAAAGTCTTCCGAAGATGAACTGAGTGCCGAAGAAAGCTTTTTATTTTTTGAAAAATATATTAAAACACACAGGTCTGTTCCTGTCCTGTATACAATAATGGGGAATTTTCGCAATGTTAATATCAGTGAAGTAAAACCCGATCCGCTCGACAAGGATCATACTGTAAAGCCTGTTTATGATTTTCCTCTTTCCAGTCTCGGAATAGTTACATCAAGCATGATCCTGATTACCGACAGGGAGGAATTTGAAGTACCTGTTCTTTTTGATGAAGCAGGAAGATCAAAAACGTATATTCTCAGAGACAACAACACTCTTGAATACAACATAAGTACAAGAAGACTTAATGTTATAGAACCGGCAAAAATAGATATTCTTCCCGCCGGTGATATTCCGGCTGATTCAAAACAGTCTGTATTTGATGTTCTTATCCCGCCGCTGATATCTGCTGCAGGTATGATAGGTATCAAAATTGTGGTTAAAAAACTTACAGGCAATTCAGCTCTGAATAATTCAATGATGGCAATGACCGTGGCAATGCCGCTGGTATCAGCTGTCAATTCAGCTTACTCATACAAAAGACAGGGAAAAAAATATGTTCATTCAGTCGCTGACTGGAAGGAAAAATATGAAAATTACATTTCGAGAATGATCACCCGTATAGTCAAGTGGCAGAGAGATGAGATAATATATCTGAACAAGGTTTATCCGAGTATGGATACACTTTTTGCTCAGACAGCACAGATATCTCCTGCAATTTTTGCAAGATCTCAGAATGACAATGATTTTATGAAAATCACTCTCGGACAGTCAGACGAGATAAAGCCTTTGTTTGAAATATCTTCTGAGAAAAAAGATGATATTTTTTATGATGTTTACTACCGGCTTGTCAGTCCGAAATCAGAAGAAGATGACATGAATAACGGACTTCCTTTTATAAAGGTGTATATTCCTGAAAAAAAGAAGAAAAAGAAAAAAGTAAAAGAGGTTCAGACTGATACTAAAAATCGTTTTCTTCTTACTGAGCTTCCTTACAATTTTGCAAATACTCAGGAAACCGGAGGAGAACAGACAGGTTTCAAATTTTTAAGAGACTATTATGATCCGGATAACCGTCCGCCGCTTCTGATCGATCTGAGAACAGTCGGCACTCTTGGTGTTATTTCAAAAGATGAAAATGCATCCCTCAAATTCGTAAAGCATCTTGCTTTTGAACTTTCATATTATCATTCGCCAGAGGATCTTCAGATGGTGTTTTTCTTCAATAAAGAAAACATTCCTGAAAAGCAGAAGGAACTGACAGAAGACTATATGTTCCTGCCGCATACAAATGAACTGTTTGAAGACATGTCACAGTTCGTTTTTTCAAAGGACAGTGCCGGTGAGGTTTTCAGCAGACTGCAGACGATCATGGCAGAAAGAGATAAAGAAAACAACAGCGAGGATGATGAAAAAGCCGATGCAGAGAAGCTGACGCAGATAGTCTGCTTTGTTATGTGTGACTATGATATAAAAGAAACTGCTTTTTCAAAATATATTCCTGAGGCACCAAAGGAGGGTGAGGAATATAAAAATACTCTCGGGCTTACGTTTGTTTTCATTACCCGTGAAAAGGGACTTTTACCGAAATACTGCGGCAGTATAGTTGAATTTGATGATACCAAACGCCGTATCAGCAGCAGATACAATCTTTTAAGCCATGAAACTCTCAGCAAGCTTGCTGAAAAAAGTGATTCTTCAGCATCAACGGATGATATAATCGAATACACAAATTTCACAAATGATTTTATATTTGGAAACGGTTCAAAAATGCATACCGTTGATGATTACAGTCAGGCATACAGAAGACTGAGTTCAATTTACTATACCCGTATTGCTGAAAACGGAAAAGTACCTTCTGTTGTTACTCTTTTTGAGATGTACCGTGAGATATACAGACTTGATGCCGATGAGGTCCAGGGAGATGCACTGAAGGATGTTATCCGCAGCAACTGGCTCGATAATGAGAAAAATAATGTTACAAAGAACCTGAAGGTTGCAATGGGCAAAAATGAACACGGTATAACATACCTGGATCTTCATGAAAATTATGACGGTCCTCATATGCTTGTTGCAGGTACCACCGGTTCAGGAAAATCAGAAACAATAATCACATATCTTATAGGTCTGTGTGTAAGATTTTCACCGATGGATCTTAACCTTATGCTTGTGGATATGAAAGGCGGCGGATTCTCTGACAGACTTGGAGATCTTCCTCACTGTGTGGGAACCGTTACAAATACAGCCGGAGAAAGTGAAGGAATTTCAGCTGTATATATGCTGAAGAGATTTTTGTCATCATTAAATGCTGAGATCAAAAAACGTGAGATCATTTTATCTGAACTTGGTGTTGACAATACAGATGCATATATGAGAGTTCTGCGTAAGATCAAAAGGATCCATGAGCTTGCAGGAGATCCTGATAAAAATACAGAACGAGAAGAACTGATAAAAGGCATACGTGACGGAAACAATCCGAAACAGATAAGATACATAGACGGTGATATAAGTGAACTGAAGCCTTTGTCACATCTTATTCTTGTAGTTGATGAATTTACTGAACTGAAAAGATTTTCATCTGAATCAAATGATGTTGATTTTATTGCTGAAATAACAACGATAGCCCGTGTCGGAAGAACGCTCGGTCTTCATATTATTCTTGTTTCTCAGAATATTGAAGGAGCTATCAATGATGACATAAGAGTAAACACAAAATCAAAAATATGTCTGAAGGTCGCAACCAAGCAGGCTTCGAAGGAAATGCTCGGTACGGCTGATGCCGCAGCTGCTACGATGCCTGGTCACGGAAGAGCGTATATTCTTGTCGGAACCGGAAGCAGATATGAATATTTTCAGTCAGCTTATACAGGTGCGAACCAGAATACAGCAATTGAACCTTCTGTATCAATAACATCAGTAACTTCTGACGGAGCTTTTGACACTTCCTTTTATGTTTCTGACCATGACAATGAAGTCATCAGAAAAAGAAAGAAACTTGTAAATTCTGAAAATACTCAGTTAAAGTGTATCGTGTCAAAAATAATTGAACTTGCTGATGAGAAAGATGATAATTTTGAAAACAGATTTGAAATTCCTGAGAAAATATTCAGAATGCCTCTTCCGCAGATAGTAAAAGAGGACGATTCGCCTGACGCATGGAATGGGGTGAATGAAGAATGAGTACAGTAAAATCAATAAAATGCAATCTGGGAGTATACGATATTCCAAGTGTTCAGCTCCAGCCTGATTTTGAGGTCAATCTGTTAAAATCAAATATTGCCGTTTACGGTTCATCGATGAGCGGAAAAACAAATTTTCTGAAGCTCCTGATAAATATTCTTCACCGTAAGTGTGATGAGAAAACGGAACAGATTTTTATTCTTGATTTCAGCGGTGCAATGCGTGATTACAGGGATATGCCTCTTGTTTCAGCATATTTTGATAATTCAAATGAAGAATATGTAAAAAGAGTTTTCAAGCTGCTTGAAAATATTCTTAAAGCCAATACCAAGGAACTTGGAAGCAGTAATTTCAGTTCATATGAAAAAAATATGATTCATACGACATTTATAGTTGATAATATAAATACATTTTTTGATGAAACAAGGTATTCTGCTTATCATGACAAGTTCGGAAGACTTTGCAGAGAAGGACGTTCGAGAGGCATTTCCATTGTTTTTTCCGCGTCTGATACCAAAGGTACAAATTCATGCCGGCTAAGTTTTGAGCAGAAAGTGGCTTTAAATTTTCCTGTAGATAAATGTATGGATATTTTCGGCGGAAAGCTTGATGCAGTTGGAAACATTACAGGCAGAGGATATGCAAATGTCACCGTAAAGCCCGGAGGAATAACAGGAACGTTTAACATGAATGCTCCTTATGAAGTACAGATAAGGATGTGTTCTGATTTTAAAGATAATGACAGTGTTTTTGTGAGGACGCTCAAAGAAAAATTCAAATTTGATCCGCTGACAGGAAATTATGAAAGAAAAGCCAAAAAATATCAGACATTTCCTGAGGAATTAAGGCAGGAGGATTTTGAAAAACTTCGTCAGCCGTTTTCATCGGATGAGAAAATAAATATTGACAGTTCTGTTTTTGTAGGTCTTGACTATGTTGATTTTAAACCTTTCGGAGTAGATTTTTCCGAATCAAGATCAATAGCAGTTTACGGAAAAAAAGAATTTGGAAAAACAAATCTGCTGAAGCTTCTTCTTAAAGGTCTGACAGAAAAAAAACCGGGGTCAAATCTTGTCTTCTTCGATGACGGCCGAGGTCAGCTGAAGGAGTTTTATGAAAAATATCATGCCGTTTTCGGTGATGAGCGATGCAGATACATTCATGAATTTTGTAAAGTTCCGGTAGAGCTCAGGGACGGAAGAAATATAGAAAGGAAGCTTTCTCCTATTCAGCAGTTTTACCTGCTTCTTCATGAGAAGTACATAAATACTGCAAAGGATTATGACAATCAGCTGCTTGAGCAGATATACGGTGTTGATGATGAAAATGTAATGGTTGATGACATCCCTGACGGAGCAGAAAAAAACGAGGCTCCGCCGACAATTTTTGTTATTCAGAGCAAATCGCTTTATCTGAATGCAAAAATCAGCCAGGATCTTGTCAAGTATATTCTTCCTGAGCTTCTTGATGTTGCAGAGGACAGGGATCATATTTTTATTTTTGCTGATGTAAAGAAAGTAACCGATTCTGAAGCAAACTCCATATTTAACAGTTTGATAAAAAATGTTTTTCTGCTTGATAATATTGCAGAATTTGCTTCGGAGAGAGGATCAAAGTCAGTGTTCGGAGACATGGATGTAAAATCCCTTAAAGAGGATTACGCAAAATGCGAACTTGGAGACGGTTATTATTATGACGTCGAGGCAGACATGCTGAAAAAAGGAAAATTTATTTTAGAAGATTAAAATTAATGAGGAGGCAGCTGTTATGGCAGAAGAATTTAATTTTGTATCTGCAGATATTTCAAAGATAGCAGATTTTGAAAGTGAAAGTCCTGAGGTTATACAGGAGTTTGCTGATATCATGGAGGAATTCGGAAGAATCAACGGCGAGCTGCTCGGTGCATGGAAGGGTGCCGGTGCTGACGCTTACAAAAAGGAAACAGATCACATTCTGGAAAAGATAGGCAGTATTGATACTGTTCTTAATTCAATAAACGAAAGTGTTGTAAAGGATATAAGATCCACTTACAATGAAATGGATGAGGCACTTAGTGAATTTAACAAAAATCCCGGCGGAGGAGAAGAGTAATGGTTGACATGACAGATGCCGAATTTTCATCTGATTATGATGAAACAACAAATCATTTTATAAAACCGGTGATAGCTGATGAGGATGATCCGGATACGATTTTTAATCTGATTATCAGAGATAAAGAGGTTGAACAGTAATGTTTCATGATGATCATGATGAGATAAAAGGAACAGATTATGTATACAAAATAGATACGTCATATGGACTTTCAAAGGACGGATATATTGCAACCGGTACTGAAAGTATCGTATATAAAGGAATCAAACTGTCTCATGACGGAAAAATCCGACTTTCCTGCGTTCTTAAATTCAAATACAAATCAATAAAAATGGGAACCAGAGACAATACATATACGTCTGTTGATGTTCTCGACAGGTTTAAAAACAACGATCTTAAAATATTTGATGATCTTCAGGAATGCAGGTCAGTGGTAAGAATATATGATGTTATCGAAAATCTTGGCTCGTTTGTACTCAATGATACTCATGTTCCTGAGGGAAAGCAGTCTATTTCGATCACAGGTGAAAAGTTTTTCTGTGTTGTTGAAGAATATATTGACGGATGGTCTCTTGAGGAGTACTGCCGTGATCAGTACTGGAAGCTTTCGGATGAGGTGGATATAGGACATAATCTGAAACAGAAAAGACTTTTTAATGATTTTCCGGAATCACAGAAAAATGATATTATAAGCAGTTATTATAACGACTATGATGAGGTAATTGCGTATCAGAGAGAAATTATAAGATTTATGCAGAATCTTTGTGAGATACTTGAGTATGTAACTGACTGCAAAAAGATTCTTCATCTCGATATCAAGCCGGATAATATAATGGTCACACGCCATGGAAAAGAAATTGTTCTTATTGATTTCGGACGTTCGGAATATATCGATCCTGATACGGGATTTGTTGAAAGCAGACTGGGTAAAGCAGATTATAATTCTGATGAGAAAATAGCAAGAATGTATCAGTATGGTACACTCGGATATGCGGCTCCCGAATGTTTTGCAGATCCTTTGAATGAATCTGTGTTCCCGTTTGATGCCATGAGTCTTCAGACAGGAAAAATGACGATAGAAAGTGATATTTTTTCGTTCGGTGCAACGTTCTGGGAATGCCTGAGCATTTTTGACCTGTGTACACAGTGTAAGGATTTTCTGAAAGATAAAGGCAGCGGAGGATCATATGATTTTTACAGGAAAAATATGCTGAATGATGAGGCTTACTGTGACAGGGATCTATCTATGACATCCGTTCATTATCACGAAAAGCTTGAAAATATAATAAGAAAATGTACTAAAAAAAGAGAGCACGGTTATCTTGAAAGTCCTGCGTATTATCATTCATATTCAGAGCTGAAGGATGATATCAATGAGGCTTTGAATTCAGTGCCGAATATAGTCAGGGCGGAAAATATAAAAGTTAAAAATTCATTTAACATGGTTGGACGAATGCTGTCTGTTTTTACTACTTTTCTGATCCTGGTATTTATTTTTCGGCTGTCGGGTTTTTCAATAGCAAATAAAAACTGGAAGCTCCTTAAGGAAAACTATCAGAGTACAAAATTTTCAAAGCTTGAAAACATTTCAAAAGATCTTGTAAAAATGGCTCCTGACAGCAGAGTTGAGCAGGTATATCGGGAAATTTCGGAATTTACATATAAGGAAGACGGAGAGATCGATGAGCAGGAGGCGGCGCTGCTTACTGAATTACTGCAGAGTGTCGGAAAAAGATTTGATACTGAAAGCAGCATTGATGATATTATGCAGTACGCAAATACCAGAAAATTCAAAGAGATCTCCAGAGAGGTAATTAAACTTGATGTGGATTCAGAATGCGACGGTATGGTACTTGCCGAGGCAATTTACAGAGCTGAAACAAATACCGACAATCCTGAAGAAGCTTATGATGTCATGGTTCGCTATATGGATCATCCGCGCTTCAGAAATGCGGTTATAAAGCTGAAAAACGTTCTGGATAATGACAGTTCCATAGATTTGGTTTGTGAGAGAAGAAATATTTCAAAGGAAGAACTGGCAGAGCTTTTTAAAAAGACGGAAGGCTGAATATGAGGTGATTTTATGAAAAAAGAAAAACTGTTTAAACTCCTCAGTTATGTTTATGACGGTTATCTGAAGACATTTTTTTATACCGTTCCTGTTATTCTCGGTTTGTATGTTTTTCTCATGATAACCGGAATGTATCCTAAGCTGGATCTGAAATATGATTCACCTCTGCTTCTGCTGCCGCTGTTTTTATCACTTGTTCTTTCAGTTATCCTTCTGATTTTCGGTCTTATTCTGTATGTTATGAAATACAGAAGAAAAGTAAGAAAAACGACTTTCTACAAAGCACTTGAAAAAACTCTGGATACATATTTTGAAACAGACGGTGCAAAGAAAGGAAAACATGGTGTTTTTTCTGCTCTGAATTCGGACAGGGTTTATTCACCAAATAAAAGAAAACATATTTACAAAGCTTATCTGCGCAAAAAAAATAAATCAATGAAAAAAAACGAAAAGTAATATATTTTTGTTTAAATTGGTTTGCAAATTGTTTATAAAATTTAGTCACTTGGTAAAAATATTATAGTAATACACATTAAACTTAACAATATGTTGACTTTGTGATGGAAAAATGATATGATAAGAGTGTGATAATTGTTTATCACGCACAAAGATAAAAAAGGACGATAAGGAGGAGTGCAAAATGACGCCGGAGCAAAAGAAACACGAAGAAGAGTATAACGCTGCAAAGAGAAGATATGAAAATGCGTATGCTGAAAAAAGACGCAGCGAAAATGAAATTGCAGATATTAAAAATCGAAGAAAACAGATAATCAATTCTATAAATGAGCTTACATCCGAAAACAGAAGATATATAAGTTCCAGAGATGATGTATCCGGAAGCTTTGATAAAAACAGTGAATTTGATGCCGGCTGGAGTGATTCAGAACAGAAACTGTCAGCAGCAGCCTCGGGTTTTCTTGCGATAGGTTCAACAAGTATATCAAAACCGCAGGACCTGAACATTGTTTTCGGTGATAAAAATACAACCACCAGAAACAAGATGAATGATGTGTTTTCAAATCTGAAAAAGGTCAGAGATGAACTGAATGAGAAAATCGAAGCAAATGAAAAGAAGATTTCCGGACTAAACGCAGAGATGGAGGACGGAAAAAACAGAGAGCGTTCTTTATCCTCAAATATTTCCGAACAGGAGAGGATAATGCGCAATGCATCAATTGAGATGGCAAGTCATAAAAAATATTTGTAAAACAGGAACAAAGAAATATGAGGTGATAATAACTTGGCAGATAATAATGAAACAGTTGAATCTTTAGTAGCCGACTCACGTATGGCGTTTATTCAGGGAAAACATGATCAGGCTTTGTTTTTAGCAAATAAAGCAATAAAGCTTGATGAAAATAACGCAGATGCTTATCAGTGCGCCGGAAACGCTTATATGTCAAAGGCAGAATATGATCAGGCTGTCAAAGCATATAAGTCGGCAGTAAAATGTGATAAGAACAACGGTGACCGTTACTTCAATCTCGGATATGCCCATGCGGCAGCAAATCAGCAGTCTGATGCTCTTGCGATGTTTGCGAAAGCAGATGAGATCGGCTGTTCTCCGAATGTTACCGGACAGCTGTACAAGATCATGGCAATGGTTTGCTTTGATATGAAAAGATATGAAGATGCTGTTATAAACTTTATAAAAGCAGAAAAAATTATCGGTATTGATATGGATATACTGAAAAGAAAAGCGATCAGCTACAGTATGACCGGAGATACATCAACAGCGATAGAAGTTGCAAATCAGATGAAGATCCTTGCGCCAACTGATTATATCGGTTACAGAGTAGCTTTCGAAATTCTTCTTCAGGAAGAAAGATTTGAAGAAGCTGAAAAGGAATTTGACCGTGCTGAGCGTTTTTCAAAATTAAAATATGAACTCTTCTTTGACTGGGTCGTTTACAGAACATCTCAGTATAAGATCGACGGAGATAAATCACATCTTGAAAAAGCACTTGAAAAGCTTCACGAGGGTCTTTGTGTTCTTAAGCCGGAGGTCAGTGAGGTTATTGACAGCTATATAAATGCTGCTGAGCTTTACGTTCAGCTTGAAAATGCAGAAATGGCACTCAATTGTTTAAGAGCAGCTGAAAATCCAATTTATTCATATAACGAAGGATTTTCAATTATTGATACTCCGGATCTTGAAAAGAAAGCAGAAGGACGTCCGAGTGAAAGAGAGATCAGCCATGCAATAGAAGCTGTCAGAAGAAAATACGGTGACAGAAGACTTGAAGCGATGGGTAAGGAGATGCTCCGAAACACCCGATTCAGTACTGATGATGCTGAAAAATATACAACTCCTCTTTCGGATAAGGAAAATGAAACAAAGATCGATTATCATCTTGACAGCAGCATCAAGGCACAGTATTCCATTGACAAGCTCGATCAGATAAATCGTCTGTATGTTTCAGCATACACACTGAAAAAAGATAATGCGCTTATCAGAACATACGCTGCAAAGCTTGCAAACAGTCAGGATCTTCAGAATAAATGTATCGGAAAATACAGTCTTGTCAAGGCTATGATGGATGAAAAAAATGATAAGGCTGAAGAAGAATACCGTTTATTTATGAAATTCCTAAGAAACGAATCTATCAAAGATCCGTCAAATCTTTCAGTTCATACCTTCAGGATCCAGTGTCACATTGATCTTGGAGAATATGATGAGGCTGAAAACCTTTGCAATATGCTCAGTGATAAATTAAAAGCTCCTCTGATGGAGCAGATTCAGAAAGCTCGAGGTGAGTCATAATGACCTGGTTATCAGATGACCTTATCGTTGATGAAGAGAAATTTAATACCGCGGCGAGTGATATGGAAGCTTTGAAAAAAAGAGTTTCTGATCTTAAGGATAGATTATCAGGAATGTATGACAGTCTTGCTTCTGCTCTGGACACACCGGCAGGACATGAACTTCAGCTTGAGGCAAAAGAAGTATTATTGAAACCTGTAGAAAACATGTCTTTGGTTGTCGGTCATATTTCAGATACTTTGAATATGGTAATAGGATCAGGTTATTATAAAGATGTGTTTACAGGTTTTGAAGATTTAAGTCATTTATTTTAGGAGGTAAAAAAACATGGGAATGGGTTCAACAGGTACAATTAATATGGCAGGTTCAATGCTCGATGCTGTAAAAACAGCTATTGAAGAATATATGTCAACAATTTCAGGTTTAAACGCTGAATTATCAGGAATAATAGACGGTCTGATCCCGGGAGATTTTTCGGGTTCAGCCGCTGAGAGTTTTCAGAAGTTTTACACTGAAACAATTCTCACACAAAACATTGATACAGCAAATGATTCCAGTCTGAAGAAAATGATGGATTCATTGTCAGAATTATGCGACAGCATAAAGAAATCAATTCCTGGTGAAGAGGATGGCGTGGATGAACAGCTTGCAGGTGCCAATTCAGGCGCTGCAGAAGGCTGATTAAAAGGAGGATAATAAAATGGCAGATTGTAGAATAGTAAATGAAAAAGTTTCAGAAGCAGCAGAATCAATTCGTGATACAATGTCTCAGAAGTATGCGGATGCAGGAACAACATTTGAAACAGCATTCAACAATGCGATAGCAGATATGGAAGGCGATACAAAGGATGCTCTTGTTGAGCTTTATAAATCACAGTATCAGGCTTTTCTTACAAGTGAAGAAACAGGAATTCCTTCAATGATCAAAAGTCTTGGAACTCTGCTTGAAGAAAACAGAAAACAGTTTGAAGATGTAGATGCTCAGATCGCATCAAGTATAAGAGACGGCGGACAGGGCTGATAAAAATTTTTAAGAACCTTTGCGGATTGAATTCAGCAAAGGTTCTTATAATATATTTTTATGAGAAGAGAGTAAAAAAGGGAAACCGGACTGGAGATTTATTATGGCTGTTATTACATTATATAAGGATAAAGTAAATGGTGTCGGAAGCCTGATCGATGACATTATCAAATCGGTAAACAATCTGAATGTTCAGCTTGATTCACTGAAAAATACACTTGAAGGTGTGGAAAGCACATCATGTGATATGAACGATACAGTCGAAAGCATTCGTTCATCATCCAAAAGCGAGGATGATAAAATAAAAGATCTGAAGAAACTCAATAAGAAACTCAGTGAGTTTATAGAAACAGCCTCAGATCGTGACAAAGAAGCGAAAAAAGAGATAAATGCCAAAAAAGAAGAATTTTACACAAAATATTCATATCTTAAACCTGATAGTGAAAAGTCTTTCGGTGAAAAGCTTGCTGAAGGATTCGAATCATGGGTTGAAAGTGTTTCGGACTGGTGCAGTGACAGATGGCAGGATATTGTGGATGGTTTTGAGTCATTTGCTGACTGGTGCGAAAAAGTATGGAATGAGTTAAAGAATTTTAATTTTTTTGATTTTGTAGGAACGTTGATACACAATCCGACATTTTTAAAAGTCGTGTCAGCTATAACCGGATTTTTCTATGATATTGGTTTTTATACTTTTATAAAAAACCTGGCTAAGTTTGGGACTATGCTTGCACTGTTCAGCAGGGAACATCCATGGATCGCCGGGATATTTCCTGCTTTCGGATTTTGGGCAGAAGCAGTTCCGACATTTTTCTCAGTTACATTATGTGCTGATATGGATGAAAATGGTGTGTATCATATCAGACCTGACTGCTGGCAGCAGTATGTTCATTATTCAACCGGGTATGATGATGTTTTTACAGCCGGTGTAAACTCAGCGTCAGGCGGTGATATCACAGTTGCTGTAAATCAGTCAGAAATATTCTGGGCTGATATGGATGGGGACGGTATAAAGGACGAAGGCGAAGAGTTTATTATATGGTCATGGAAAGGCGATTATACAAATCTTGGAGCGGGAGCGGAAACCGGTATTTATCAGGTCGTCAGATATGATGAAGGAAACAATTATATATATGCAGAGATCAACAGAGATTATTCTGCAGATATGAGTCTTGAGCTGTATTATCAGGATGAACTTCTGTATAATTACAGTCCTGATGAAGAACAGTGGTGGATAACAGGATTTGATCCGCTTGTACAGAATGTCAGAGCAGAAGATCTGAGAGCTGTTACAACGATAGATTTTTCATCATTTGAAAATCCTGAGCTTATGCTTGATGCTTTCATTACTTATAATAATAATTCAAATAATTTTAAAGTTCCGGAGAGAAATTCCGACGGAGAGTATGACTCTTATGTAGTAACGTTGAATTGGGAAGGATGATAGATATGAGAAGGTCGTTTCTTTGTTTATTGATAATGGCAGGTCTGTTTTCAACTATGTCATGTTCAGTAAATACAAACAATAGCAGTACATCAGGAGTAGTGATCTCAGGGAGTCAGTCAAATATTGAAAATAAAATAATAGATGCCCTTGAAAATCAGGATGCGGAAGCTATAAAAGGAGTTTTTTCAAAACTTGCAGTAGAAAGAAGTGCGGATCTTGACTCTGAAATAGAAAAGATGCTAAGCATATACAAAGGAAAATATGAAAAAATAACACATAAAAATTTTGGACAAAGTAAACAGGCAGGAGAAAATGCATACCAGGCATATACACCCGTATGTGTATTTAAAACATCTGAAGGCTACTATAAACTTACATGGGATGAATATACAGTAAATGAAAAAAATCCTGATCTTGTTGGTGTATACAGTATGAAATTTGAGACCTGGGATGATGAAGGAACAGATCAGGGCGGTGCAGATCTGAATCTTGCCGGTCTGTTTTCCTCTGATTCTTCAGATGAAATAGAATTGACACATGAGCTTTTTTCAATTTTTAGTTCATATGATCTTGTCAGGATCGGACATAAAGATAATAATCTGCTTACATATAAGGATGATCTGAATGATTTGCTGTCAGATGAATTATTATCTTCAGTAAACGATGAACAGATCGACAGATTTTTTGAGAATATTATTCCTTTTGCAGGCTTAAAAAGCGGTTATGCATGGATCTCATATGATCAGAATAAAGAAAAAACGATATGTATGCTGTCTGATTCCGACAAATATGAAGGATGTTTTCTTTGCATCAGACCTGATAAAAACCGGAAAGGCAAAATCAGCAGCATGATAGTCGGAAAAATGAAAGACGGTCAGAAAATAGATGATTATATTTCTCAGATGCAAACTTCCGAAATAAAAATTATCAGCTAAAAATATACTGCTTTATTATTGAAAATAAATCTGTATTTAAAATTGATATAACAACACAGAGGATATCCCCCGCCTCTGTGTTGTTATAATAGAAGCTTGGGTAGACAATTTAAAGGCGGTATTGAATGATTTAACATGATTTTTGATAAAATAGGAGTTGATTATTTGTGGAAGAATTAATTGAAAAAATTTGTAATAACATTGAAAAAAAGAAAGTAAAAAGCCTTTGCAATAAAATCTTAAAAAAATGCAGCTTTAAATCTGAAAATGATTTGAGAAACATTTCTTCACTTGCAACATGGTTGTATATTTATGGCTTTTATGATGAAATGATTGAGGTATGTGATTTAGTTAAAGATATTGAATTTTCCGGAAATTATAATTTATGGTTTATACCTGATCTGACCATGTGTTTAAAGTCCAGAGTCCTTCGTGAAAGAGGGATGAATGAGGAATCAAAAATTCTTATTGATAAAGTTAATAAGTATCGGCATCCGGAATTATATGAAAACTTGGTTGATTCATATGAAAGAAAAATGGATATAAATATAGCAGAAGAGTTAAAAAATCGTCCAAAATCCGTAGCAGAGGTGTGGAGATTTTCTAAACTTCAATTTGCTGTTAGATTTAGAGAAGCTGGTAACTTTCCAATTCCGGACGAAAAGTTTGATGAAGATATTCGAGATATAGTTGCGATTTTAAAGCAAGTAAAATAAGGTAACTAAAAAAAGTAATCCGGCCTAAGAAAATTTTCTAAGACGCTAAGTAGAAATATTAGATAAATTATATTAATAAAAAATCAGAAACATTACCGGGAAGTACAAAACTAAGTGAGCTTGATATTGAATTTGTATTAAAATAACAGGAGGAAAATATTATGATAACAGATTTTATTAAGGTAGCAGATATATCAGAAGAATTGATCAAGGAATATGAAGATAAACTCCCTGTGGAACTGATAGACTTCTGGAAAGAATATGGATTTGGAACATTTTATAACGGATATTTAAAAGTAA
>JAZQPR010000174.1:0-3615 GCA_045628605.1 Oscillospiraceae bacterium | reverse complement strand
GATTGAATCATTTCCCATATAATACGACTTTTCAAGCAACTCCTTGTAATCATTCGGATTTATTACTTTTAAAAATCCGTTATAAAATGTTCCAAATCCATATTCTTTCCAGAAGTCTATCAGTTCCACAGGGAGTTTATCCTCGTATTCCTTGATCAATTCTTCTGCTATGTCTGCTACCTTAATAAAATCTGTTATCATAATATTTTCCTCCTGTAAATGCAAGTATTTCTCTGATTTTTTTCATTTTATCGATCCTCTTTCTTTCTTTTTATTTTTCTAATTAATAAAGTTACTGTTATTGCCGCCAACACTAAAACTGAAGAAAAAATCACAGGTTTTACGACTTTATTTTCTTCTTTATTTTTTTGTGTGTTATCAATATGATATTCACTTGTTGTACTTTCAACTGCTCCTTCCGTGACAGAAACAGATGATTCTGATATTTTTTTCTCTGAAGTTACTTTTTTTGTTGCTGTCGTAATTATTTTTGTTTCAGTATTTGATACTGTTATATCATTTGTTGTTATTACTGTTTCTGATACTGACTGTGATACTTCAGATTGTTCAATTTCATTAAAAGGAGTATTTGAATCATTATTTTGTTTATCATCCTGATGTTGAACTTCTGCTGACTGCTGAGGCTGAACCGACTGTTCTTCTATTACCTGATTTCCTTCTACAGGAGTATATTTCAATCGCGGTTCAACAACTCTGACTCCTCCGTTTATATACTCTGTAATATTTTTGTAATCATAAAATATATCATCAATAGTAAATCCTATATCATAATCATGATCAATTGGTTCTGTTACAAATTCTACCGGATAAAAATCACCAATTTGAAGATTATCCGAATCCAAATGTACTATGATATAACAAACTCCTCCATTAGCGCTAAATTTTTCAATATTTGTCCTGTCATGAGTAAATATCTCGTCTCTATATGTTTTTACAGGGTTGTTAAAAATATATGTTGTTATATTCCATGACGGGTATTCGCCTTTTGTAACTATCATGCTATAAAGATCATCTTTAATTTTATCATCTGTTTTATAACAAAATGAAAAATCATCAACACCCGGATTGTTTTTTATTTTCACCATTAAACTTACTCCATCGCCATCTTGAAGCCAGTTAATAGGTATATCAAGTGTTTCTATTTCCAGCCCGACATTATATACCGCTTCTGCTTTAACTGAAATACTTCCAACATTGAATATACTTAATGCTAACAATACTGATATAAGTAAACCACATATTTTACTATACATTTGTCTCGTTTTCTCCTTCTATTAAATAATCATGTTAAAATAGCTCACTTTATATTATATCAATAACAACTTTGTTATTCAACATCACTATTATTTTTTGTCAAATAGACATAGAATTATACTCATTATGTGAAAAAAAATGTAAAAAAACAGCTAGAGATTTCTCCTTGCTGTTAATAAACGTTTTTGTTATAGTTCTGTCCTGAATTTAATAATGTTATGACCTCAAGCTTTGTAATGCTTTTCTTATCACTAGCACGTTCATGCCATCATAGAACACTGACCTGTGAAGACTTTAATTCATTGTCCCGGCAACATTTAAAGCTATGTATCGGATACCATTTTTTTATACTTCACCGCACATTTCAAAAATTAATGCTATATGTTCACGCATTTTGACTTTTTTGAGATTGTTTACTGCTTCTTTTCCTCCTAATCCAAGCAAAGGAACATATCCGAAACATTCATCATATTCAAGACTGCCAAGTTTTTTTACTGCTGCTTTATATTTTTGGATACTTAAATATTTTTTATCATAATAGCCATCAGTAAGATTTTTAAAAAAGAATTCAAACCCGGCACTTATAATATCAAAATCACCATAACGATATTTTACAATTCCTATGAACTCATTTCCCTGCCAAATAATCAAATCACCAAATGCTGTTGCAAAAATCGGAATTGAAACATCTCCCATAAAATAAGATTTTTCAATTAACTCCATATAATCATTTGGATTTATTACTTTTAAATATCCGTTATAAAATGTTCCAAATCCATATTCTTTCCAGAAGTCTATCAGTTCCACAGGGAGTTTATCTTCATATTCCTTGATCAATTCTTCTGATATGTCTGCTACCTTAAAAAAATCTGTTATCATAATATTTTCCTCCTGTTATTTTAACACAAATTCAATATCAAGCTCACTTAGTTTTGTACTTCCCGGTAATGTTTCTGATTTTTTATTAATATAATTATCCAATATTTCTACACGGGACTTCCATTGTGCGCCAATAGATGAATTAATTCTACTATTACCTAATCCCGAAAAATTATCAGCTTTCCCACCTGCAATTTGGTCAGGAGCATGTAAAGCTGCTTGTCCTTTTGCCCAGTTCTCTGCCCTAGCATCAGCAATATCCACAGGATCTCCTTTTTTTTGGTATTCAGCACTTTTTTTAGCAATTTCCATTTTTTTAAATATTTTTTGATATTTAGCACTATTAGGATCTCTTCCACTTCCGGTCTTAGCTTTTCGATCATTATATGCCTTACGATTCTTTTTGTATTCATCAATCGTAAGATCACCAAATCCCTTTTGTTGATCATTAAGCTGTTTTTCAAATTCATCTTTTTTATATCCTTTTTTATTTGAAAATTCGATAGTACATTCTGCGTTATGGACCCAGATACAATTATTCCCTACAAAATATGTATGGTATTCATCAACTTTAAAATTATATACTTTTTTAGTTTCATTTTCAAGATATTCTTTGTATATTTTTTCAACGACAAGTATTTTTCCATCTTTATCTACAAGCTGTGCACCGATCCACAAATTAGCAGCATTTAAAAAACCATTTCCTTTGACATAAAACGGATGATCAAATGTCGTTATTATTTCTTCACCATTAATAATAAGATGTACCAGTCTGTCAACATCTCTGGAAAATGTCTCAACAACAGGTTTATTACTAATACTAAAAGAATCAGGATCTGCTGAAACAACCACATCACCGACTTTGATTTTCTCTATTGCAATCAATCCGCTCGCAGTTAATACAGGTGTTCCCGCTACGAAACAGCTCATTGTTTTAGTCATACCACCGGTGAGAGCTGCAACAGCCGAAATACCGAGCTGGAAGTAATTATACGCTTTACTCTCATGCAGCTTGTCGTTAAGAGATGCAATATCTCCGGATCCAAACGCTTTATCTAAAAGAGCAACTGTATCAAAGGTACCCATTGACATGCTTATCACTTTAGTTACAGCAGCTGTTCCCTTAACGAACTTTCCAAGAGAAGAAGCACATTCTATTCCCTTACCCAATGCAGCTCCCAATTGACCAATTCCTGCAAATGCCGCACCCATTATCGCTCCGCTTACAGCTCCTGAAAACGCTCCGTTTTCGACACCTTCCCAGAACGAACCGCCGTTTGCCATACTCTCAAGCCCGCCTGAGACGCCACCTATTACGGCTCCCATTATTGCTCCCCAGCATGCTCCGGCTATCAATGTCGCCAGTATTCCTTCTCCGACTCCGCACCATAACAGTGCAACGGCTACTACAACTATTACTACCGTCACTATCAGCTTCCAGTGTTCCTTACACCATTCTCC
>JAZQPR010000173.1:0-16083 GCA_045628605.1 Oscillospiraceae bacterium | reverse complement strand
TCCATATCAAACATGAGCTGACCGTCATTTTCATCATCATATGAAAACTGAGCGGTTTCAGGTATAAGATCTTTTCCAATCCTGAAATCGATCCCTGCCTTTTTTGCCTGCGGACGCTGCAGAGCACGTTTTATCCTGTATGTTCTTCCGTCCTTGATAAAAACGGCACCTGTCTGATGAAATGTAAAAGGAACATTTTTTTCAACGCACTGTCTTCTTAAATCAAGGATCCAGTCATAGCTGCACGGACGTGCTTCCGGACCTGATTCGCCGCCTGTTGACACTTCTTTTCTTAATCATTTTCCAGCATTCCTGACGCCAGCAGTCTGCATCTTTCAGAAGAAAATCAGACGTAAAGCATGTCATAATTATTCTTCCGGATGGTATTTTATATTCGCCTTTTCGGTTTTTCTTTATGGGAAGATCAAAGTTTGCAGTTTTTCTGCAGGTACTGCTGCCTATGCTGCTCCCATATTGTTTGTCCTGTCTGTAAACATAGCAGTGTCTGCAGCCTTCGCTTATTTTTGTGCATCCGTGCCACGGATTCCAGTCAAAATAAAGCTGCCTGTTTTCTTCAGTCATTTTTTCACATCCTTTGATCGGTATCGGCTACAGTAATTATACTATTTTTTTTATTTTGATTCAATATGAAAAAGCTGTTTATTCAAAGTTTGGTGTTGTAATATTAATTAAGGAAATATTCCGATTTTTATATTTTCCTGTTTTTTTATAACAACACAGAGGATATCCCCCGCCTCTGCTTGTTAAAAGCAGAGCTTTGAGGTTATGTGTTAATAGAAAATATTGAATTGTATTTTTTTGATGAATTATTAGCAGAAAAATAAAAAAATAATACAAAAAGATGAAATAAATTACATTATCTTGACATTTTAACGTATCTTTGATAAACTATAAATGAAATTGTTAAACGTTTAATTTATTTCGAAAAATAACAAAATAATATAACAATTTACATGGAGAAAAAATGATGAAAAAAATATTTGCTGCTTTGTTTCTAAGTCTTTCTATACTAAGTGCAGTTTGCTCGTGCGGGAAAGAAAAAGAGACTCTCACTATTGAAAACGGTACATATTTTATAGAAGGTACTGATACAACTTTTACTTTGGGTGAAAATAATACGCTGACTGTACATGGATATGATTTTACTGAAATGGAAGAATCAGTATATGAAAATCCTACTATATACATGGAAAAGCAAAAGCTAAATGATGGTGAAGAATTAAGTGATGAAAGAATTCAGATGATTAGAGAAAGCATTGACCTTTCCGGACAGTTCCTTGATAAAGCCGTAAAATATGAAACTGAGGATGAAGAAGGAACGATTGGAATATATGTTCCGGTAGAAAACTGTGAATTCTTTTTTTATGCTCAGTATTTTCCGAATAATAAGACTATTGTTTTTGACGATCATATTCTAAAAAGAGAGGAAAAATGATCAGATGATCGAAATAACAAATTTATATAAAAGCTTTAAAGCCGGGGGGAAACTTATTACGGCTGCAAATGATATCAGCATTAATATAAATGAGGGTGAGTTTGTCAGCGTAGTTGGAAGATCCGGGAGCGGAAAATCAACGTTTCTTCATTTGGTCGGCGGATTGCTTCCTTGTGACAAAGGAAAAATCGTTGTTAATGATCTGGATATCACAACGTTAAATCCGTCACAACTTGCAGAATATCGTCTGAAGGAAACAGGATTTGTTTTTCAGGCTTTTAATCTTGAACATCAGTACACTGTTTTTGATAACATTCGTATAGCGTTGGTTATTGCGGGTGTTCCGTGGTCTGAACATAAGAAAAGGATTGAAAATGCACTTGAGCATGTTGGACTTCAGGAAAAGATATATGTTAAGGCAGCAAACCTTTCAGGAGGAGAAAAACAGAGGGTTGCTATCGCCAGAGCACTGATCAACGAACCAAAGCTTATTCTTGCTGACGAACCGTGCGGAAATCTTGACAGTAAAAATTCTGAAATGATCATGAACATTTTTTCAGAATTACATAAAGACGGGAAAACAATTATTCTTGTAACACACGACATGATTGATGCAGAAAAAGCAGAGAGAATCATAGAAATATCAGACGGAGTAATTTGTAAAGATGAAAATACGATCAATAATCTGGCTTAGTATAAAAGAAATAAAAAGAAATATTTTGTTGCTTTTTATTTCTTTTATACTGTTTGCTTCTATTTTGACAGCTGCGTTTTGCGTTTCTTCAGTTTCAACTAATATTACTAAGGCATTTTTTGATTATATAGCATACATAGATAATTCGGAAGGTTTTTCTTTTGAACTTGCAGGGCTTCAGTATTCGGCTTGTGATACGGTATCAGATATTCCTTTTACATCTTTGGTTCCGGACGATATAATAAAAAACGGTACGGATTTTTTATTTAACGGAAACAATCTTTCGGATTACTCTGTAAAAGTACATTTTCAGAATTCAGATGAGACTTTAAAAATATTAAGCGGATCACCGTTTACCAGTGAGATGAATGAAAGTACATTTGTCTGGATAAGTAAAGAATTATCAGAAGAAAACCACTGTAAGATAAATAGTGTGATATCACATAAAGTATCTTCTGATTCTATAATTGATTATAATGTAGCCGGAATATTTGAGAAAACCGATGAATTTGAGAGCGATATGTATGTTCCTTTTGTGACTTATTATAAAGCTATGGTATCAAAAGGATGGTATGTTAATGAACGATTAGAAGGAACTATCAGCGATGTCAGAGAGTATAAAAAAATATCAGAAGAACTTAGGTCAAGGGGTATTTTGACTCAAAGTCCTTTTGATGAAGTATTAAATGCTCTTACTATTATGAATTTGCTTATGGATGCATTGTTTGTAATTGTGACCATTGCCGGTATATGGACTTTTTCAAATATATGCAGCATAATAATTAATAACAGAAAAGGTTTTATTATACATCTTCAGATACTTGGCGCTAAACCTTATCAGACACTAATGGTTTACGGATCGATTATCGCGGTTATTTCTCTTTTTGCATTTGTGATTTCAATGTATTTTACAAACCTGTTTTCAGTTTATCTGATTGATTTTGCAAAAACAGTATATCCTGAACTTGGGAAAGTTGAATTTAAAAACAGTCCGCAGCTTATAAAGGGATTTTTTGTATTTGTTATAACATTGTGTGCTATTTTGCTGCGGTCATATCGAAAAATACGCAGTACTGAGCTGATAAGCCGGTTCAGTGCGGTTCAGTAACGGAGTCAGATTATGGTTAAAGCGTTATATATAGCATGGAAAAATTTTACATGTAAAAAAGGAGTTATGATAAAGCTGATATCATGTTTTTTTGTAATAGTATGCAGCGTATCATGTTTCTTTAATTATATAGATTCAACAAATTCTAAACTTGACACAATTATTGCCGGTTCAGCGGCTAAATCATACGTTGGAACAGAATCTTTATTGAATAATGAACTGTATCCGGAAATAACTGAGATTAAAGAGTATGTAAATCTTGATCTTGAGAGATCTGATTTTAATCTGATCAGATTAAAAATCGATGACAAAGAGTATGAAGGTGCTGATGATTTCAGTTATGACTTTGATACTCCATTTTCAGCAGGTACACCAAAATACAGATATAGTGTACCATTAAAGATAGATGCTTATAACGGAAGTTTTTCGTTATTTACAAAGAATGAACTGAAAGAATATAAAACAAATTTCGGATCTGATACACCGGTATTGTTTGGAGATCTGAATCTTTCTTCCGGTCAAATAATTATTTCAGACTATATGCTGGAACGATTCGGAATTATTCCTGATGATTCACTTATCGGCTCAAAGCTTTCTTTGTATAACTCAGAAACAGAAGAAATATATTGCAGTGATCTGGAACTTAGCTGTATTTTGAATTCTGATATATTCAGAATCAGTTCGGCAAAGTGGGCAGCACAGATTCTGATATCCATTGATGATGCCGATAATAGATTTGATGAAAAGACATACTTCAATTATACTGAAAACTTTGTTTCCGCTTATGATCTTCTGGAAAAACTATCAGCAGATCATATTCCGACCAGTTCTTCCCGTGAACTTTATTATTATAAAGAAATATATAAGCAGAATCTGATAGTTACAAAATCTGTTTCATTAATACTGCTTGTATTCCTTATAGCACTTATTGTAAGTATATTTACAGTATTGTATTTTTATTATATTAATCAACTGACTTATCGCCGCATGCTTTTGTCGATCGGAATGAAAGAAAATACTCTTTTTCTTGATATTTTATTTGAAATTTCAATATGCTTGCTGTTTGCTTTTATATTAGCCTTTATAATCGGCGGAATTATAATGTATTTTGTTAGTGAATATCTGGAATCAAATCTTGGTATGGAAAACATGTTTTCTGTTTTAAAAATGTTAAAATATTCTTCAATTACAGTAATATGCTCATTTTGCATAGCTGTTATATTTTCAGTTTTGTCATCTAAAAGTATAAAAAAATTAATTTAAGCGGGGTATTTACTGTAGATAGTATTCATATACTGAAAAAATGTGTATGATTTAGTATACTTAATTAATATAGCCATTGTGTTTGCCGCATACTATTTTCAAATCAAAAAATAGCATGCATGAACGCAATGGCTTTTTTTTATTTCTCTGAATACTGATGAAAAACTGTAAATTTTAATTTTTCTGATGAAAAAATTATTAAAAGCAGTATAATTAAAAAAATAAAGCCAGTAAGTCACTTTTATTTATTAAAAGAATATGCTATAATATAAAAGAATGAAACACGGCGTCATGTTTTGACACTAAAGTTGTCATTAAAAACAGAAAGACAGAAAATATTTTTCAATAAAACTGTCAATAAAAAAGAAACGGAGGAAATTAAATGAAAAAAAGCGCCCTTGATGTAAAGCACAAAAAGGGAAAATTTAAACAGAGTATTTCGTCGGCGTTGTTTTTGAGTCCGAGTTTTTTAGGAGTTATGATTTTCTTCATACTTCCTTTTTTAGTAGTCATATACTACTCGGTTATTGATAATCCGATAAATACACAGTTTGTAGGGATGGATAACTATTCAGCACTTGTTAAAAACGGGGCTTTTACACTTGCAGCAAAGAACACAGCGATTTTTTCGGGGATAGCTGTTCCGCTTGCTGTGATCCTGTCACTTCTGCTGGCAGTAGTGGTTGATGCAAAGATACCTTTCAAAAGTCAGATACGGGCATCGTTTCTGTGTACTCTTATGGTACCGACTGCATCAGTGGTTCTTGTTTTTCAGGTGCTTTTTCACAAGCTTGGAACAGTCAATCAGATGCTTGAAAAATTTGGCGCAGATTCTGTTGACTGGCTGAATTCACCGAAAGGCATGATCGTTCTTATACTGATTTTTCTCTGGAAAAATCTCGGGTACAACATGGTTCTGTTTATTGCAGGAATGGCAGCTGTGCCGAAGGATGTAATGGAGGTTGCAACAATAGAAGGTGCAGGTCCGTTTTATAAATTCTTTCATATCAAGCTGAGATATCTTTCACCTACAATAATATTTGTTACAATACTGTCAATTATTAATTCATTCAAAATATTCCGTGAAGTATATCTTCTCACAGGCAGCTATCCTGATGAATCCATGTACATGCTTCAGCATTTTATGAACAACACCTTTAATCTTCTCGAATATCAGAAGCTTTCCGCAGCTGCGATCATTATGTCACTGGTTATGATCGTGATAATAGGCATTCTTCTGATCGCTGAGCATTTCTTCGGAAAGGATGTGGAATGATGAGTGCTGTAACAAACGCTGAGGCTAAAAAGAAACTGAAAGCAAAAAATATAAGAAGAAAGATAGGTATCGGATTTCTTACGGTATATGCTCTTATCTGTGCTCTGGTATTTTTGTTTCCGACAGTTGTGACGATCGTAAATTCATTTATGACGAAGGAAGAAATAAATGCGAACTACGGTGTCATGATACAGAACTTTGACTCGGCAAAAGAGAAAACATATATTTCAGATAAACTAAACCTTAAACTTATTCCTGACAAGGTTTCCTTCAGTCAGTATATTTCAGTTCTTTTTAAGGAACCGGATTATCTGATGAAGTTCTGGAATTCTGTAATACTGGTAGTTCCTATAGTATTGTTTCAGCTGATAGTATCGCTTCTGGCGGCATACAGCTTCTCCGGGAAAAAGAGCAAATTCAAAGGGATCGTGTTTTTTGCATATATCATTCTTATGCTTATGCCGTATCAGGTAACACTTGTTCCTAACTATCTGGTGGCTGATAAACTGGGACTTCTGAATACACGTCTTGCAGTTATTCTTCCGGGTATTTTTTCTCCGTTCAGTGTCTTTCTTTTTACAAAGGCCATGCAGAGGATTCCGGTTTCATATAAGGAGGCGGCAAGACTTGACGGTGCAAACGAATTTAAAATATTTACCATGATAAGCGTTCCTCTTTGCAAAAGTTCGATTTTTTCAGTATTGATGCTTTTGTTTATCGATTACTGGAACATGGTTGAACAGCCGGTTATCATGCTCGAAAATGAGGCATATCATCCTCTGTCAGTCTTTTTGTCAAAGATCAATTCAGATGATATAGGTCTTGCATTTGCCATGGCAGTAATTTATATGATCCCGGCTCTTCTCCTGTTTTTCTACGGGGAGGATTATCTTGCAGAGGGGATCACATATTCGTCAGGAAGTAAAGGATAAAAATAAAAAGGAGTTTAGCAAATGGATAATAGCGAATACATGTCAGTAAAAAACCAAAAGAAAAAGGACAGGATCAAAAATATAATTATCATTTTTCTCCTGGTACTGCTTGTTCTAACATTTTTTTCAAATACGATAATGAATTATTCTCTGCCGCAGGTGTCGGTTTCAAGAATCTCAGGCGGTGTGGTCGCAAAAGCATCTGAGGTATCTGCAATGGCTGAGTCCAATCAGGATTATACTGTTCTGGCTGAAAATAACGCAGAAATAAAAAGAACAGCAGTAAAGACCGGTCAGAAGGTAAAAGAGGGTCAGATCATTTTCTATCTGAAAAGTGCAGAAGAATCTGAAGAAGCCGTTATGCTCAGAGAATCGATAGATGCTGCAAAGCTTGAACATGCAAAAAATCTGATGATAGTAGGTGAAGATTATTTTGATCTGAATCAGGCAGTCAGCAGGGCAAGAGATGACTTAAACAATGCGATCGCAGCCAGAAATAATTATAATCCCGGTGCATCATCAGCAGATTCACAGAAGCTTGGTGAACTGAAAAAAAGACAGAGTGAAATTGAAAAAGACTTAAATTCTCTTGAATCAGGTCTTTATACTGAGCTTAGCGATTCATCCAAAAATATAATAGGTCAGAACGAACTGACAGAATACCTTAAAGCAAAGGAAGAATATGAAAATACTCTCAGTACACTTGAAGATCTTAATAAAAACTATCCCGGAGACCAGTCCTGGACAGCAGCAAAGAGAGAACTTGAAAATCTTAAAACTGAACTGGAACGTCTCAAGGAGGATAAAGCTGACAAGAGACAGATCGAAGATGCACAGACAAAAGTCAATTATGCTACAGATGATTTTAATTCGATCGATTCAGTAAAAGAGAAAATTAATGAAACAAAAACCTTACTTGCTCAGAAGGAAGCTGCATACAAATCAAAAAGTTCAGCAGAAACAAAGCTGTCAGCACTGAAAAATCAGCTGACTGCAGAGGCTGCATCAATATCTGCTGAAATCGAAGAGCTGAATATGACAGGCCCCGGTTCAGAAGCTGCAGATCCGGAAACACTTAATAAAAACGTTGCAGAAGCGCAGTATGCTCTTGATGCTGCAGTTCATGCCCTTGAAACTCAGATAAAGAACGATTCTGTTGAAAACTCAAAAATGAATCTTGATCTTGATGCAGAAAACAAAAAAATCGAAGAAGATGAAGCAAAGTATGCAAAGCTTGTTGAAAGCAGCAGTCAGACTGAGATAACATCTCCTGTGGACGGTATAGTCGGTGAGATCATGGCACTTTCCGGCTCTTCAGTGGTCAAGGGAGACCCTATGATTTCCATATATATGGAAGAGAGCGGATTTACAGCAAAGGCAACCGTAAAAAATGACGTGGCCCGCGCACTAAGTGTTGGAAAGACTTATTCAGTAAAGGACTATGACGATACAAAAGTCAAGCTTGAAAAAATCACAAAAAACAAACAGGACAGCAAATCTTCGGATCTTGAATTTGATATAACCGGAGATATTGAAGCCGGTGCAAACATTGTAATAATGCTTAGTGAAGAGTCACAAAGATATGATAATGTTATACCGAAAAATGCAGTCAGGGAAGATTCCTCAGGAAAATTTGTCTATGCAGTAAGATCTAAAAATACCCCTATAGGAAACAGATATATTGCAAAGAAAATTGCTGTGAAGGTACTGGCTGAGGATGATTCACAGTGCGCTGTTTCAGGTGATTTCGGAGAGGATGCCGACTATATTATCACAGCTTCTTCAAAACCGTTTACAACAGGCTCCCAGGTCAGAATTGCAGAGGGGTAACCGCATGACAAAAAAGAAGAAAAAGCTTTTGATGTATTTTGCTGCGTGGATTATTCTCTTTCTTCTTTTGCTTGTGTACAGTGTTATAAGCAAAGGTCAGATATCTCAGAATATGGCTGAGAGATGGTCATCCGGAAAAGTGAAATATTCTCAGATATCGGTTTTTTATCCGGAAGGTTTTGATAAAACTGACAGCAGCGGGATATCTATGCTTGAAAGTCATATAGATTCAGCACTTACAAAAAACTTTAAGGCTGAAAGTAAAGATGCAAGGATATGGAATGATGCATATTCATCAGTTTCTTCAAAGGCATCGGTTCAGAAAAATACAGACTCAAAAGAAACTGCAACTGTCAGTGTAACAGGTGTCGGAGGAAATTTTTTTGATTTTCATCCTCTTGAACTGCTTAGCGGAAATTATCTTTATGATTCTGCACTCAGAGATAATCAGGCCGTTCTTGATGAGGATGCAGCATGGGCGTTGTACAGCTCGTGTGATGTGACAGGAATGACATTCTATCTTAATGGTAGAGAATTTGTTGTTCAGGGCGTAGTAAAAAGAGAAAAAGGGAAAAACATCAGTATGGTTTATCCGAAAGAGCCGGCAGTATATATTTATTATAATATGCTGTCTGAACTTCAGCTTGATGATACGCTGAACTGCTATGAGGTCACAATGCCTTCACAGGTAAAAGGATATGCCGAAAATCTCGTTATGAGTTACTATGGTGTTGATGTAATGTCCCAGTCTGATGAGGATCTTGCTGCAGCGAAGGAAAATATGGTCTGTGAGATAGTAAACAACACAGAAAGATATTCTTTTGTAAATACTGTCAAGCAGCTGTACTTAAGCAGCAGATCAACAGTTGCAACACGTCCGATAGCTTATCCTTACTGGGAAAACGCAGCAAGGATAACTGAGAACAGGCTTAAAACTGTCATGATATTTATTATTTGTTTTTCAGTATATATTATTGCAGTGTCAGCGATTTTTCTGATAAAAAAATACAGACACAGAAAATGGCACTTCAGCTCTGTAACTGATAAACTAATAAAAAGATTTACATATAGAAATTAATAAATAAAATACCTGTTTCTGTACTGCCGGGGAGAATAACCGGATATTTATCCGGTTATACAGGCGAAAAATGCAGAATGCAGGCGAATAGTGCAAAAATATGGTTATTTAAAGAGAAAGATGATATAATAAAATCTATTCCGGCATTAAATTCATTTTTTGTGGAACATTTTTGGGAAAGGGAAAATAAAATATTATTTTAACAGGTATTAGGGATGGATAATAATTTAATAATGGGGACTGCAAGTACAGTATCAGTCTGCATAATTTACTGTATAAGCAGATTTCAGAAGAGCAAAAAGGCTATTCTGACACTGGATCTTATTGCAAAGATTCTTACAATACTTATGTTTTTCTTTTTTTCAGAAAAGGCAGGTATTTTTTCTGAAATGGTCGGTTTAACGGTATTGATCGCAGCAAACGTCAGAGAACGCAGAGAAATGACTTTAAAATGGCTGTATTTTGCATATATGACAGTTTATTTTATTATTCTGCTGTTTACGTTTGATGGTGTATCATCTGTTCTTTGTACTTCAGTAGCAATGCTGTCTGTTACGTCAAACTGGTGGTTTGATCCACAGAAAATGAGAATCGCAGATATTGTGATCTGCTGCTGTATGTTTGTTCTTGATATGAGTATCGGAAATTATGCAGGATTTACCGAACTGATAATAATGACATGCAATATCATTTCGTTCAGAAAATACAAAATAAAGGAATTTCCTCGCAGACGGATTTCTTTTGTTCTTGTTAGAAAGTATAACCGAATGATCAGAAAGAAAGAAAAAACAAAGACAGAGACGATTCACGGCAGATAAGTGTATATTATGTGTGTTTTGCAGAATTAAACGTTCTTCAAAACCGATTTGACATAATGTAAAATATATGCTATGATATGAGTGTACTTGTTTATAGAGATACTTTCCTTGGATGATAAGTACAAATTACAATTATTTATTTTATTATTTAATAATATTTTCTAATTTATCTGTCGTTTACGGCAGATTTTTTTTGTCTGAAAGAAGCTTTTAAAAACCGGAAAATGAAGAAAAAACGTCAGGATAAAATTTGGAAAAAATGTTAAATTATCAGATTAGCATATTAACCATTCAATTTATTTGTTTATTGTGTATAAAACTAATAGACTAAAGTGTAATAAATATGTTATAATATAGAAAAGGTAACAAATAACTGTGCTGTCATTGTACTTCCAGAAGGGGTGGTCACAATGAGCTGTTCAGAGGTAAAGTATCTTGATGCGTGCCGAAAGGATATCGGATCAAGTGCTGAAATACATGAATTAATACTTAAAGCACTGGATAAGCTGAAAAGCAGAATACTTCAATACGAAGAACAGGGAATTACTTTTGATAAGATTTTGAATGATGACAACGTTAAGTATGACAAGCACGGTGATGCGTATACCTTTAAATTCCACGGAAGGGATAATGCACAGCTTCGGCTTCTGTATGCCTGTGTTTACAAAGATGATGTCTTGTATCTTGTTGTGATAGACTATCACATAAAGAGACGAAACGAAAAGAAATCATATATTGTTGACTTCGGGTATGCAAAAGAAATAGATGTTGCCTCTCTGGTAGGGACATCCAAAGAACTCAGACATTAACCTCCTTAAATAAATTGACAGACGGCTGTGCCTGCGTTCGCCATTTCGCGGGTGCAGCCAGTTTCAATTTTTCCGCATTAATTACTTGACAATGAAAGAAAACTATGGTATACTTTAATACATAAAAGCATTAAAACTTAAAAGCATTAAAACACAAAAGTGCTAAAGCAAATATTAAAAGGAAATGATAAGAAATGAATATTTTGGTAGTAGGACTCGGCCTTATAGGCGGATCATTTTGTAAGGCGTTAAGCAGCAGAACGGAAAACGGCATATTCGGATATGATATAAATGAAAAGCCGATAGAGATGGCAGTACGTGACCGTGCAATAAAAAAAGCACTTGCACCGGAAGAATTTGAAAAAGCAGATCTGGTTCTGATTTGTCTTCCCCCTAAAATAGCTATGGATTTTTTTGAAGAAAACGCTCAAAGATTTAAAAAAGGTACGATCATTGCAGATGTTTGCGGTGTTAAAAATATGGTTTCTAAAACAATGGAAACAGCAGCTTTGAAAAACGGTCTGAGATATGTCGGAACACATCCGATGGCAGGACGTGAATTCGGCGGATACAAATATGCGCTGGAAAATCTGTATGACAACAGGAGCTTTATCGTTACTCCAACTGAAAATACTGACAAAGAGGCTCTTGAAACAGTAAAGGACCTTGCACGTGCAGTCGGATTTAAGAAGATAGTTGAATCCACTCCGGCTGCTCATGACAGAACCATAGCATATACATCTCAGCTTGCCCATGTTGTATCAAGCGCATATGTAAAAAGCCCGTCAATTCAGAAAGAATCAGGCTTCACTGCAGGCAGCTTTCAGGATATGACACGAATTGCTACTCTTAACGAAAATATGTGGACCGATCTGTTTATGCAGAACAGGGAAGCACTTCTTTATGAGCTGGATACACTTATTGAAAATCTCGGAAAATACAGAAGCGCACTTTCTGAATCTGATGCTCAGACGATGACAGAACTTCTCAGAGAAGGAAGAATGATAAAAGAAAAGGATCTTTCCGAATATTCAAAATAAAAAAATAAAACGGATACCGGTAAAAAAACGGTATCCGTTTTATTATAAAAGAATGATAAAAAGATAGGTATCAAAAAGTAAATAAAACGATAACGCCTCTAAGTACTGAACTCAGAGGCGAACATAAAAAAGGTGGATAAAGGGATTCGAACCCTTGGTCTTCAGTGCCACAAACTGACGCGTTAACCAACTACGCTATACCCACCATAAAATGCACCTTGCTGGATTCGAACCAGCGGCTTACTGCTTAGAAGGCAGTTACTCTATCCAACTGAGTTAAAGATGCAAAAAATTAGCTCCCGTTAAGGAGTTTGTAAACTCAACAAAGTTTTGTTGAAGCGGGTGATGGGAATCGAACCCACATAACCAGCTTGGAAGGCTGGAATTCTACCACTGAACTACACCCGCATTTTTGATATATTCACCAAAAGAAACGTTTCATTTTTTACGTCCGTTCCCTTTCGGCTCTATTATTCTACCATAAACAAATCGCCTTGTCAACCCTTTTTTAAAATTTTTTTGAAAAAATTTTTTGAAGCAGTTTCAAACGACGTATTTAAATGGATTGCGTTCAATTATTTTTTTTATTTTATTGATTTTGGTGTAAGTAATGAAAGTTAACAGTTTGTTAATGAGTTAAGAAACGTATATATGTTATAATAAATTAATAATACATAAATTAAAGGAAGTGGAAATATGTCACATTACAAATATTCTGAATTAACACCTGAAATTATAGCTTTGTCTGAAAAGTGCGTCAGCGGTTATGATATTGATCCCGAATTGTATGTAAAATATGATGTTAAAAGAGGACTTCGTGATCTCAACGGAAAAGGTGTACTCGCAGGACTGACGGATATAAGTGAAGTATGCTCAAAAAAAGAAGTAAACGGAGAGATGGTCCCCTGTGATGGAAAGCTTTATTACAGAGGTGTCGATATTGAAGATATAGTCGAAGGATTTGTTTCAGAAAACAGATTTGGTTTTGAAGAAACGACATATCTGCTTCTTTTTGGTAAATTTCCTTCGAAAAATGAGCTCGATAGTTTTTCAAGGCTTCTCGGAAATTTCAGAACACTGCCGACAAACTTTGTCAGAGACATTATCATGAAGTCCCCGAGCAGAAATATGATGAATATTCTTGCACGGAGCGTTCTGACAATGTATTCATATGATGATGCTGCTGAAGATACATCGATACCGAATGTACTCAGACAGTGTCTGCAGCTGATCTCACTGCTGCCGGTTATTTCTGTTTATGCATACCGTTCATATGATTATTACAAAAACGGAAACAGTCTGGTTATTCATAAACCGCATCCTGAGCTTTCAACAGCTGAAAATATTCTCTATACTCTCAGGGACGATTCAAAGTATACAGCACTTGAAGCAAAGATCCTTGATCTTGCACTTGTTCTTCATGCAGAACACGGAGGCGGAAATAACTCAACATTTACAACGCATGTTGTAACTTCATCAGGTACAGATACATATTCAACTGTAGCCGCTTCTCTTGGTTCTCTCAAGGGACCAAAGCATGGCGGTGCTAACATAAAGGTTGTTGAGATGTTTGACGATATGATGGGTACTGTCAAGGATCTTACAGATGAAGAACAGGTAAAACAGTATCTTGCAGATCTTCTTGATAAAAAGGGATTTGACAGATCAGGTCTCATATACGGTATGGGTCATGCTGTATATTCGATTTCAGATCCGAGAGCACGTGTGCTTAAAAAGTTTGTAAAGGATCTTTCCATTGAAAAGGGAATGGAAAAGGAATATGAGCTTTATACCATGGTTGAGCGTCTTGCTCCTCAGGTGATCGGTGAAAAGAGAAAGATCTACAAGGGCGTCAGTGCAAATATTGATTTCTACAGCGGTCTTATTTACCGTATGCTCGGTCTTCCTGAAGAACTGTATACACCTATTTTTGCAATTGCAAGAATATCAGGCTGGTCTGCTCACCGTATAGAAGAGCTTCTGAATGCAGGAAAGATCATCAGACCTGCATATATGGCAGTTGCTGAACACAAAGAATATACAAAGATGGCTGACAGAAAATAATATATCACAGAGTTAAAAAAATCCGGACAGAACATTTTGCCTTAAAAATGGCAGAGGTTCTGTCCTTTTTTTATATGGAATATTATTCATTTTGTTATAACTATAAGGCTATAATTATTATAAAATATTTTGTTAAAGAGCAATTTTTGAACATTTTTAATTAAATTTTAGGTTGAATATATAAAAAGCATTTGAAAATTTCGTGAAAAATTTTTCCACGATGATTTTTATTACTGTTGAAATGATTTTTGGCAGGTAGTATAATTATAAAGAGAGCTTTTGCATTTCTGCAAAAATCCGATCATGACAACTGTTTTGCAGTTAAGGTGATTTTTGAATTGCGTCAATGTGGTATGTATTTTTGCTGTGCTTTGTTTATGGTTTGAAGCAGCATTTTTTGGGACGGATATTTCAAAATGCATGCAGAAGTTTTTATAAGTATGTTTTTCCAAGAAACTGAAAGGTTGTGTATTATGAAGAAGAAAAACAGATTTAACGGTTTTATTGCTTCTGCACTTAGCCTTGCTCTTCTGGGCAATACTGCTATGTGCGGCTTTACAGCATTTGCCGATGCCGGTGAAAAACCGCCGGAAATAACGGCAGACGAGATCGTGTTCCCTGAAAAAGGTTCTTTCAGCTATGATGATGTTGAAATAAACTTTGCCAAGGGCCTTCAGTACGTTCTCTATTTTTATGATGCAAACAAGTGCGGATATGACATCGATGAAGACGGAAATCCCGGTCTCAAGAGACTTGAATGGCGAGGCAACTGCCATGTTGAGGACTACAATATCCCTCTCAAGCCGATGTCACTCGAAGGTGCCGATGCCAAGTTCGGAACAAATCTTTCCCAGGAGTTTATCGATAAGTACAAGGATATCCTTGATCCTGACGGAGACGGCTTTATCGACTGCGGCGGCGGAATGCACGATGCCGGAGACCATGTAAAATTCGGACTTCCGGGCTCATATGCAGCATCAACTGTCGGCTGGGGCTATTATGAATTCAGAGATGCATATGAAAAATCAGGACAGCAGGAGCATGTTGAGGATATTCTCCACTGGTTCAACGATTTTTATATGAAGGGCACATATCTTGATGAAGACGGAAAGGTCATAGCCTTCAACTATCAGGTAGGTGAAGGAAACAACGACCATAACTACTGGAATCCTCCGGAACTTCAGGATTCAGAGGTGCTTCTTGATTTTGCAAGACCGGCATATTTTGCTACAACTGAAACTCCGGCTTCAGATATGTGTGCAGGTACAGCAGCTTCACTTGCAATAAACTATCTTAACTTCAAGGATACAGAGCCTGAATATGCTGAAGAAAGTCTTATGAAGGCAAAGGCACTTTATGAATTTGCCGTTGAAACTCATGAAGAGGACGAAGGAATGTCAGTTCTCAGTCTTGGCTATGACGGCGGTTTCTATACATCAAGCTATGACTATGATGAACTTGCATGGGCTGCAGTATGGCTTTACTACTGCACAGGCGAACAGCACTATATCGACGATATCATCTCAGTTGATGAATCACAGGTCGATGACATGGGTCATGTTACATATACAGGCTACATGAAGAGAATCATCAAGACAACAGGCAGTATCTGGAAAAATATCTGGGTACACTGCTGGGATACAGTATGGGGCGGAGTTTTTGCAAAGCTTGCACCTGTAACAAACACAGCACGTGACTGGTTTATCTTCAGATGG
>JAZQPR010000172.1:0-2296 GCA_045628605.1 Oscillospiraceae bacterium | reverse complement strand
AATCGCTGGACATCTGCGATTCCTGATTTTTGGGGAAGGAGGTGAAAAATTTGATAATAGATCATCGCGCTGTAATAGATTTTGTCAGAAGGGAATATCCCAAAATAGACCCGAGTACCATAGATAAAAACAGAACTCATCCGAAAATAACCGCGATTTCGGAATGCCCGGTTTTAAATACTTCTAAGTTTGAGGAATATGATCAGATGACTCCGCTTCAGAAACTCGAGCTTCATAAGGCTCAGATAAAATATTATGACGAAGTGAAGGAAAAATATTTTGATATTCCGATCGAAGACAAGAAAAAACGAATTCGTGAAATAATGAATGAAGGGGCTGTGACGAAACAGAAAAATCGTCACGGCCCCATTTTGTATATTTTAGAAGTTGAAAAGTGTAAAAAAAGTGGAAAGCCAAAGAATTTTTCTTCATTTTGGGTATAACAAAGTAAAGGCATTAGCCTTTTGAAAAAATATGTTTAATTTTCATCAGATTAAGCGGTAAGTTTTTCGTGCAATTGTGAACCGGTACGATTTTGTTGCAACTTATTGTGATATTTGTTAATATTGTATCCTATTGCCACAATTAACATTTCCGTAAAAACATTCTTTTTTCCACGGTGAAGAAAACGCTGAAAACCGTAATCCTGTTTTACAACGCCGAAGGCTCCCTCGGATTGGATAGAACGATTCATTCTTAATTTTATGCCAATCGGTGATGTTATTCTTTCCAATGAAGCTTGCCTTTGAGCAATGAATTTTTTTGAAACCTGCATTTTTCGATTTCCTTTTGCCCTTGTGCAGCTTTTCTTGTATGGACAATCTGTGCAATCTTCACATTCATAATGTGTGATTACACTTTCAAATCCGGATTTACTTTTTCTTTTGCTTTCGTAAATAGCTTTTAATTTCTTGCCATTCTGGCAGATATATTCGTCAAAAATCTCATCGTATTTCATATTTTCTCTCAGCGCCATGTTGCTCTTGAACTTCTTTGTTTTGCTGCGTTCATAATTCTGAGGCTTTATGTAACATTCTGTCTCACTGTTTTCAAAATATGTATAATTTTCTTCGCTCTCATATCCCGCATCACAAGTTACATCCCGGTATTCGACTCCGTTTTCTTTCATCCTGTTTAATAAAGGAATCAGTGTCAGCTGGTCGGTTCTCTCTGATGATACATCTACTCCTGTTATATATTCACCTTCTACTGCAAACTGGATATTATACCCCGGCTTTAACTGAGCATTACGCATATGATCATCTTTCATGTGCATAAATGTAGCATCTTTGTCTGTCTTTGAAAAGCTGTTTCTGCCGTCAAATGTATCCTGATAGTTTTCGTATTTTACTTTACGGGTCAACAGTTTTTCGTATTCTTCAATCTCTCGCTGCAATTCACTTTTTCTCTTTCCTCTGCCGTGAACAAAAGGTTCCTTATGCATCTCTTTGAGCTGCTTGTACAATTCATACTCATTTTCTTCAAAGATTCCGTACTTGCTTTTTAATGCCGTTGTCAGCTTATCTATCTTTTCCAATGCTCTTTGTTCATATTTGTTTGTACTTTTCTTCCATACAAAGCTGTATTTGTTGGCATTTGCTTCGATTTTTGTTCCGTCAACAAAAAGGTGCTCAAAGCAGATCTCGCCCTTATCTTTCAATTTGCAGTCAAGCTCATAGAATATTTCTTCTGCGCATTCACTCAGGATATTTGTTCTGAACCTGCATATTGCTCTGTAACTCGGAGTCTTTTCCCCGTTGAGCAGCCAGATGTAGTTTATATCTCTCTTGCAGCGTTCTTCTATATCTCTGCTGGAATATATGTTTTCCATCGCCGCATACAGTATGACTTTCAGCATTATTGCAGGGCTTGTACCGTAATTTCGACCGGTTCGTTTAAGTGCTTTTTCCAGAGGCCTTTCTATTTCCTCTGCGATTTCTTCTAAAAGCCGAACACTGTCGTTTTCCGGTATTATTTTTTCTGCATAAAATTCATCAAATTTTAGTTGCACATTCCGGGAAAATGTGCGATAATTACCTCCGGTGTTTTGTTTTTTCATCAACTACATTATACCAGAAAAGCGAGCCGCTTGCACTCCTTTTTAGTGCTTCGACTCGCTTTTTCTTTTTGGCTGTTTCGTCACAGCCCCGTGGATTAAAATAATTGTGTTTACCCGGTGCATACAGCCGGATGAATAATATCAATAACCGCCGTTTGCCGCAGGAGTGCTGCCCATATTAAAGACAAGCTCGCCGCCGTCGGCTATCAAGTCGGATCGTAGCCATGTCGTTCTGTG
>JAZQPR010000171.1:0-18392 GCA_045628605.1 Oscillospiraceae bacterium | reverse complement strand
GACTGAGCGGGAACCGATTCTACGAATCGCCTCTGCTTGTTAAAAGCAGAGCTTTGAAATAAGGATGGTAAAAATAACATGGAATTGAATATAAATTCTCCTGCATATTATACTGAAAAGTATGGAATAGATGATGAGATTTATTCTATGTGTAAAGATTTACGAATATTTTTAAAAAATAATAAATATAGTGACATTATCAACATAATAGGTATTGTACCCATTATTGCCGAAAAAAATGAAATATTAAAAGGATTATGGAAAGAAACAAAAAAATGTGAATTGAAATATGGTTTTTCATCTGTTAGTTTACAAATCGATTTTGAAACATATGTTAATGCTGATATCAGCTATAAAAAGCAATTAATAATTGAAAATATTTTAAAATCAGTAAAAGTTATTGCCAAAAAAGGAAGAATCGATTATCAACGTTTTGAATCAGATGTTATACAATTTTGTGAATTAAATCAAATTGAATTATTTAATAAGGCTCTGTCACAACACAAGGTTGATAATTGATGTTTTAGCTTTTCTTAAATCTTCAACACAAAATCATCCGTTCTATGTCATGGATAAAGGCCGGGTGGCAGCAGGTGACCTGGAAAATGGTGATGAGTATGGATATGACAAAGGGGTTAGATTTTATGGCGATTCCCAAGCTTTAGTTGTATTTTTGAATTCTTTTAAAAATGAATTATCAGCTATATTAATATAACAACCCAGAGCTTTGAATGCGTCGTGATCTTGTAGAAGTAATAATAAATATAGTAGGTGAAAAAATTGGAATTTGAAAAACAAATAAATGCTATTGAAAAAGGAAAGCAAATAGGTTATAGTTTTTTAACAGATAGTTATGCGTATGAATGTGGAATTCAAAAAAAGGATGGTAAATATCTGGTGTATTTTGCATTCTATGATTTTGAGTATGATCATATGCCACCCGGAAAAAAAGAATTTTATTCATTTTCAGATTTGAGCAAAGCAATAGATTACATAGTATCAAGAGAATTTCCGTTTGAAGAATTCTTTACACGAAAAGGAAATAAAATGTTTTATACTGAATATTTTAATGAGGAAAACACTGTAGTTGTAGAATAATTTCCTTTACATAACAAAAAGTCGCTGTATTAATTCAGTCTTCAATATGATTTATAAAGCAGTACATTAAAACCTGAAATATTATCTGAGATTTTAGATACTGTATTGCAATATGACAATATATATGATCAATATTGCTAAATTAGAAAAATACATTAAATTATTAGAAATCCCGACACATTTGAATAGCGTGTCGGGATATTTATGATTGTATTACCTCAGAAAATAAGTTCGTGTGAACGTTGTTCAGTTGACCATTATTTCAATTTGAATGATAGATAAAAGGAACGATTAATTCTTTTATTAACACATCAGTTATGTTATAATAAAAATACAGGGCGAAATATTACACTGATGTTTTATCAGGAACTTCATATTCATATTCCCCCTTCCTGAAAAAACATTGCAGTATCAAAATGTGTCCAAAGTACGCGCTGTTTTCAGAATGTTATACGTTAAGGGAAATATTATTTTTTCAGAAAGGAAACGTATAATTTAATTACTTTGGGGGATGATTGGATTATACAGGGGATATAGTTATGATAAAGAAAACGGGAAAAAGAATATGCACATTTCTGACAGCTTTTTTAATAGCGTCAACATTTGCATCAATAGGATCAGAAACATACGTTTTTTCATTGGATGATAACACGGCATCAGGAAAAACAGCAACGGAAAATGAAGAAGTACTTGCAGATTCCGGAATCGACTATACCGAATTGACAGATACAATAAATCAGCCCGGAGTCGGATACACGCAGACCATCTGGCTTACCTGCAGACCGGGAGATACACCGGTAAGAGTTCCGACAGGAAATATTGTTCTGATGTTTATAAATATCGGCGCATTTTCATCCGGCAGCAACGGTACAAAAAATGATGACGGAACATATACACCGGGTACGGATTATGATCTGGACGAAACGTTTTTCTCATCACTGAGGCAGACGTTTGAAAACGGCCGCAAAAACGGATGCATGATGGCTGTCAGATTCAGATATGACGAGCTTGGAAATGATGACCCTGAGCCTGCGACGTTTGAAAAGGTACTCGATCACATCGAACAGATAAAGGAAAGCAGGATATTTGATGATTATGAGGATATCTTAGCTTTTGTCGAGAGCGGATTTGTAGGCAAATGGGGAGAGCAGCACGGCGGAAAATACACGTCCGTCGAATACAAAGCCCAACTTCTCGATGCCATGCTCGACTGCGTTCCGAAAAGTGTTCCTGTAACTGTAAGAACTGCTGATACATTTGCAAAATGGGCGGGGATCGAAAGAAGTGAACTTGGAAGCTATTATTCCGAAGAAGGCTCCGATGCTGCCAGAGTAGGTATGTTCAATGACGGATACCTCGGTTCTGACAGCGATCTCGGTACATTTGCGAACAGACAAAATGAGACTGACTGGATCTCACATCAGATGTTAAATACATACTACGGCGGAGAATTTTCCGGAAATATAGATTTTGCAAAGCAATTTGACAATTATCTCCCTGAAAATGCGATACCTGAGATGTATAAAACACATCTTTCATATATTAACGGAAATATTTTTAATCTTTACAAAGAATATGAGTTCGGTGAAAAATATGATCCGAAGCTTTGTGATAATTCGGCATATTACGGTCAGACAGTCTTTAAATTTATAAGGGATCATCTCGGATACAGATTTGTACTGAGAGATTCAAAGCTCAGTGCCGATGTAAAGAGAGGGGGTGTTTTGAAACTTAAGTTTAAGGCTGAAAACACCGGATTTTCAAATCCTCACATAGCTTTTTCATCCGAGCTTTTACTTGAACATGACGGTGATTATTATAAGGTTCCGGTAAACATTGATCCGTCAAAATGGTACACAGGAGAAACTGATGATATTTTTATCGATGTAAAGCTTCCCGGTACTTTTGAAAGCGGAAAGTGGAACGTGTATCTGCGAATGAACACCGGAGACAGATGCGAGGAGGAAGCCGCGCTCAGAACCGTTACATTTGCAAATAAAAATATTAAAAATGAGGTTCTTGGTGCAAATCTGCTCGGAAGCTTTAGTGTTTCAGAAAGCGGATCATCTGCAAATGACCGTGAAATGTACGCTGTCACTGCTGACGGTGTGAAAACATATTCGGACGGAATAAAGTATTCTTCAAAGGGCATTCATCTTTCAGACGGAGTTATGTCAGACTCTTATGAGTGGACGGATGACATGTGCATATTTACAGACAGTGACGGCCACAGGATCTGGCTCGACAGTGATGATAACAGTCTGTATATCAGAACCGACCTTGTATCAGAGGACGCTTTGCTGCCGGTTTACAATCTCCAGATAAGAAATCATGCTGACGGCAAAAACTACTGGATTTACTGGGAATCCACCGGGGCCATATATTTTAACGGAAATGACCGTTCCGGCGCAGAATACGCATCAAAGGACTTTACGGAGTTTAAGATACCTTTGGGTGAGATGATGAATATAGACAGGGGCGCAGAGCTTGATTCTGTAAGGGTATTTATTCAGGATGCTTCGGTTGCAGGCTGGAGAACTGTAAATACTATCCAGTCGAAGGAATGCACTGTACCTGACAGCAGCCGATTAAAAGGTGATATCAGCGCAGACGGAACATTATCGGCATCAGATTTGGCTTTGCTGACAAATTATCTTCTTGGAACAGAGGCGATATCATACAGCGATTTGAAGTGTACAGATTTGAACGAAGACGGAAAACTAAATGTTATAGACCTTATTTTGCTGAAAGTCATGCTTTCTGATATGCAGTGATTGAAATAAAGGCAGAATAGTAGTATAATAGAAAAGTATATTACTGTTTGAAAGGAAAAATAAAATGACTTTGATCATTGCTGAAAAACCGAGCTTAGGAAGAAATATAGTCTCGGCTATAGGCGGAATGTCAGGAAATGACGGATTTTATACGGGTAAGGATTTTATCGTTACCTGGGCGTTCGGACATTTGTTTACGCTTGCTGATATAGAAAGCTACAATCCTCTCCCTGAGGGTGAAAAATACTGGACGATGAAAAATCTTCCGTGTTTTCCGGATGAATTCAGATTTGATCTGAAAAAGGACATGAACAAAAAGACTGACTCAGGTGTAAAGAAGCAGTTTGAAACGATAAAAAGACTTTGTCTTCGTGACGACGTTGATACTATAGTAAACGCAGGGGACTCTGACCGTGAAGGAGAGATCATCGTAAGACTTTGTATCGAAAATTCTCTCAAAGAAAACAAAAATGAAGAAAAGATGATCAAAAGACTCTGGCTTCCCGATCAGACACCTGAAACCATAAACAAAGCTATTATTGAGATGAAGGACGATTCTGAGTACGATAATCTTGCAAGTGAAGGATTTGCACGTATGTATACGGACTGGCTCTACGGTGTAAATCTGACGAGATACGCAACACTCAAGAGCGGCAGACTTTTAAGAGTCGGAAGGGTAATTGTCCCGATAGTAAAGGCAATATATGACCGCGACATGGCTATATTGAATTTTGTTCCTGAAAAATACTATGCCATAGTCAGCAAAACAGAAATAGACGGAAACGTGCTGCTTCTGCAGAGCAAAATGAAGTTCAAAAACAATGAAAAGGATAAAGCGCTCGAACTCTGCGAGAAATACAACCAGGCACAGACAGTCGTAAAATCTGTAAAAAAACGTCGTGAAAAGCTTCAGCCGGGAAAGCTGTATTCTCTTACAAAGCTTCAGAATGTTCTTGGAAAAAAATATAAGATGTCCATGCATGACAGCCTTGAGATCGTTCAGAAGCTGTATGAAGCAGGATACGTTACTTATCCTAGAACAAATTCAGAATATCTTGCAACTGCCGAAAAGGACAAAATAAAGAAAATAATCGAAAGTGTCGGAAAGATGGGATATCCTGTTGAATTTAAGGATAATAAGACTATTTTTGATGACAGCAAGATAGAATCACACAGTGCACTTACTCCAACCTATAAGATCCCTGACAAATCCAAGCTTTCAGAGGATGAACTCAAGGTTTATGCGTGTATTATGAGAAGATTTGCGGCTGTATTCTGTTCAAAGCCGTGCATAGCAGATAAAACTGAAATAGTATTTGCCGTTGGTGACTACGAGGAGATCACACTGAAGGGGACTGTAATTTCCGAGCCGGGATGGACAAAGTATGATGATTATAATTCCAAGGACAAGTTTTTGCCGGCTCTGAAAAAAGGCGATGTTGTGACAACTGATTTCAAGCCCGCTGAAAAGGAGACTTCTCCTCCGAAGCATTATACAATAGAAACATTGAACAATTATCTGAAAAATCCTTTCAGAGAGGAAAAGGCTGCATCCAAAGAACAGGCTGAAAACGATGAAAACAGTCAGAATACAAACGACGATGAGGAATACAGAGCTGTTTTTGAGGGTCTTGAGCTTGGAACCGAGGCCACTCGTACAGGTATTATCGACAACGCAAGAAAAAGCAAATATATCCTTCTGAAAAAAGACGTGTATACTATTTTACCTGACGGTATCTTCCTTGTCGAAGCACTGTCAAGAATGAATATCGGTATGGACAAATTTAAGACTGCCGAGCTTGGCCGTGCTCTGAAAAAAGTGTTCAGGGGAGAAATTCAGGTAAAGGACAGCACAGATCTTGCCGTTGAGGAGATAAGAAGAATCTTTTCCGGTCCCGGAGATGAGTATGATGACGGCTTTGTCGGTGATGTTGTCGGAAAATGTCCTGTCTGCGGAAACGAAGTCAGACGAACCAAATTCGGATACGGCTGCAGCAATTACACCGCCGGCTGCAAATTTTCACTCAATGGTGTGATATGCAAACGAGTAATATCATTGTCAAATGTCAGAAAACTTCTTTCTGAAGGGAAAACTGATAAAATAACAGGCTTTATTTCCAAAAACGGAAAGCCGTTTGATGCAGTTTTAAAATACGAAGACGGAAAAACAGTGTTTGAATTTTAACCGGAAAATAAAACAAGCGTTTCAAAGTTACGCATTTATGCTGCTTTAAAACGATGTTTTTTGTTTACTCCGAATTTGATATCATTCACGAACGATTTGTTGAACAAAACAGCATTAAATGTTATAGTATAAGTGTTCTTGCAGGACAGTAAGTTTTAGCAGCGTATCATTATTAATTGGTCACCTGCAAAAAAAATTAATTTCATAACTAAAATAAGAAATTATGAAAAAAGAGGTATGAATATGAAAAAGTATTTTTGTTATATGGCGTTAATGGTTGTCTTTTTACTTTGTACAATATTTCTGACCAGACAGCGCGAAGATATTAAATCAATGGATGAGTATCAGAATGAGATATATTTTGAGTACGAGAACAGTGCTAAAAATTTCAGTGTTACCAAAGGCGAAATAACAAGGATAATTGATCCGCACAGCAGTGAACGTGAAGAAGGCGAATATGCAGTAATAGGCGGTAATTCATCATGGTTATGTTATATTGAGTTTGAAACTGAAGAGGGGAAAAAGATAACAAACCATTTTTTTCCGGCTGATACCGACAATGATTATGTTGGAAGAACAGTGGATATAGCATATTATGTTCGCCCTGAATCAGGAGTATCAGTTGCTTCTACGCGAACAGAGTATATTCCGAGTATAAAACAGCTGAGAACTAATATCATATTAATAGTTGCATCTTTAGCTGCATTTGCCGCATCATTTGTTCTGTTTATAATAAAAATACGAAAATCAGAATAAACAAAATACAAAATATTAAGAATTATGTTAGAAACAAAAGTTTAAAGGCGAATGCCACCTCATTTATTTCTGAGGTGACATTCGCCTTTTTGAGTCTGTTTCTTAACAGTACGTTTTTGTTTATGTTTAAATATGGAAAGTTAATTATTTATAAGTATTTTTTTGAGATATACAAAGTCGTTGATATCAGTTTTTTTATCGTTGTTCAAATCGTATTTTGCTTTTTCAGCTTCTGAAATATCAGAGAGAAGGACTTTTCCAAGTTTGAAAAGATCTTCTGCATTTAAAACACCGTTCTTGTCTATATCGTTTGGAAGGTATTCATAAACGTCTTCTTTTGTGGTAACCTTTTGAGTTGTAGTAGTAACAGCAGTGGTAACCTTAGGAGTTGTAGTGGTAACAGTCGTGGTAACTTTAGGAGTTGTAGTAGTGACAGTCGTGGTAACCTTAGGAGTTGTAGTTGTAGCAGCAGTAGTAACTTCCGGAGTTGTTGTGGTTGTTTCAGCCGGCAGTGTTATATCATTTCTGATAACATCAGGAAGTGCTTTTATCTGGTCACTGTCCAGACTTGAAACAGCAATATTGCTCAATATTTCTTTTTCATCTTTTTGTGTTATATTTGTAAGTACAGAAGATGCAATTTTTAACTGACCTGCAGTTGAAGGATATACGTCATAATTAAGTACATTTGTATATGCACCTTCATTTTTGTAATATGCTTCAAAAATATTGATGCAGGTGACACCCTCAATTGAATCTATAGCTGTATAAAATTCTGTAAGAAGATTGTTGATCTGACCGTTCAGAAGAGCGTATGTTGCATCGTTTGTATATGCGTTAAAAGGATTGTAGCAGCTAAGGTAATAAATATCAGCATCAGGATTTGTTTTTTTGATCTCGTTTATTGCCTTTGATGTAGTATCTATGACAATTTCTTTTTGATTCAGTATTTCGCTGAACTGGGAAACAACAGTTGACAGATTCCTTTTCATTTTTGCTTTAACTTCATCAAAGGATTCGTTGCCTTCCCGATAAGAATAAATGATTTCAAGAAAAGGATTTACAAAGTCAAAGAAACCTGCTGACATTATAATGGTATCAGCGTTTTTTATGTCATCTTTTCTGTTTTTTATTCTGCTTAAGCATTGTGAAGATGTCATTTCACTTGCTGTATCATTGGTTAGTGTCATTCCAAGATAATCAGAAATCATTTCAATTGATGCAGTATCAGCATTTTTGCCGGCAGTGATATCATCTCCGATGAAGAGAAGATTTTCCTTGTCCGGTTTTGCGGATACATTTGAAAGAAGTATTGCGGTTAATATAGTACCTGCTGTCAGAACAGCAAAAATTCTTTTAAATATCATTTTTCTCCTCCTGAAAATATTAAAAGGGTCGACCAATGAATATATGGCCGGCCCTTTTGTCGTTTGAAAATTAAATATATTAGCCTAATTCAGCAAAATATTTGATTGTTCTAACCATCTGGCTTGTGTATGAGTTTTCGTTGTCATACCATGAAACAACCTGTACTTCATAAAGATCGTCAGAGATCTTAGCTACCATTGTCTGTGTAGCATCGAAGAGTGAACCAAATCTCATACCGATAACGTCTGAAGAAACGATCTGATCTTCATTGTAACCGAATGATTCAGAAGCAGCAGCCTTCATAGCAGCATTGATGCCTTCCTTAGTTACGTCTGTACCCTTAACAACAGCTGTGAGGATTGTTGTTGAACCTGTTGGTACAGGAACTCTCTGTGCAGAACCGATGAGCTTGCCGTTGAGTTCAGGAATTACAAGACCGATAGCCTTAGCAGCACCTGTTGAGTTTGGAACGATGTTAGCAGCGCCTGCACTTGCTCTTCTGAGGTCGCCCTTTCTGTGTGGTCCGTCGAGGATCATCTGGTCGCCTGTGTAAGCATGGATTGTTGACATGATACCGCTCTGGATAGGAGCATATTTGTTAAGAGCATCAGCCATAGGAGCGAGGCAGTTTGTTGTACATGAAGCAGCTGAAATGATTTTGTCTTCCTTAGTAAGAGTCTTTTCATTTACGCTGAATACGATTGTCTTAAGATCGTTGCCTGCAGGAGCAGAAATAACAACTTTCTTAGCACCGGCATTGATGTGAGCCATTGACTTGTCCTTTGAGCAGTAGAAGCCTGTGCATTCGAGAACAACGTCAACACCGATTTCTCCCCAAGGAAGTTCAGCAGCATTAGCCTTAGCATAGATTGTGATCTTCTTGCCGTCAACAGTGATTGAATTTTCATCAGCTGATACTGTATGAACATTTTCACCGATCTTTCCGCAGTAACCACCCTGTGCTGTGTCATATTTCAGAAGGTTAGCGAGCATCTTAGGATCTGTAAGGTCGTTGATAGCAACAACTTCGTATCCTTCAGCACCGAACATCTGTCTGAATGCAAGACGGCCAATACGGCCAAAACCATTAATAGCAACTTTAACTGACATAGTTAAAATACCTCCATAATAAATTGTTATAAATAAATCTATATTTCCTATTTTATACTAAATCAAAAATAATTTCAAGTATTTTTTTAAAAAAGTTAAGGTTTTGGCAGATGTATCGTTATTATGTACATAAAGATTAAAAGTTTTAGGAGTAATGTGTGGGAATTGAAATATGAAAATATAAACCTTGTTATAATAACCGAATTTGAATACTTATTACACCAAAAAATTAACGTATGCAAAACCTATAACTTGAAAAAAAAGATTGATTTTTTATAATAAAAAGAGTAAAATAAAAGTATTGTTGTTTTGAAAATAAAAAGTTTTTTAATATCGATCGGGAGGAAAATTATGCCTATTAAGTACATTTTTGTAACAGGCGGCGTTGTATCCGGTTTAGGAAAAGGTATTACCGCTGCTTCTCTTGGAAGACTTTTAAAAGCAAGAGGATATAAGGTTACTATTCAGAAGTTCGATCCTTATATTAATGTTGACCCCGGTACTATGAGCCCGTATCAGCACGGTGAAGTATTCGTTACAGACGATGGTGCTGAAACAGACCTTGACCTTGGTCACTACGAACGTTTTATCGATGAAAATCTTTCAGTAAACTCAAATGTTACAACAGGTAAGATCTACTGGACTGTTCTTAACAAGGAAAGAAGAGGAGATTATCTCGGCGGAACAGTACAGGTTATACCACACATCACAAACGAGATCAAAGATAGAATATACAGAGTAGGCAAGCAGAGTGCAACAGACGTTGTTATCACAGAAATAGGCGGAACAGTTGGTGACATTGAAAGTACACCGTTTATAGAAGCAATCAGACAGGTTGTTACAGAAGTCGGCAGAGAAAACGCAATGTATATACATGTTACACTCATGCCGTTTATTGCAGGTTCCAACGAACTTAAATCAAAACCGACACAGCATTCAGTAAAGGAACTCCTTTCATACGGAATACAGCCAAATGTTCTTGTATGCAGAAGTGAATGTGAGATCCCGAAGGATATGGCAGAAAAAATCAGTCTTTTCTGTAACGTAAGAAAAGAAGATGTTATTCAGAACCTTACAGCGCCTTCACTTTATGAAGTACCGCTCATGCTTGAAAAAGAAGGTCTGGCAGCAAGTGTCTGCTATCACCTTGGTCTTGAAAACAGAACACCTGATCTTTCTGACTGGATCGGTATGGTCAATAAACAGAAGGCTGCAGACAAGACAGTTACTATCGGTCTTGTAGGAAAATATGTAGCTCTTCAGGATGCTTATCTTTCAGTTGCAGAAGCTCTCAGACACGGCGGTATCCCGAATTATACAGAAGTAAATATCCGCTGGATAAATTCAGAGGAAATTACTCCTCTTACTGCAGACGAGATGCTCAAGGACTGCGACGGTATCATAGTTCCGGGCGGATTTGGCGACAGAGGAATCGAAGGAATGATCGAGGCAATTCATTATGCCCGTGAAAATAAGATCCCGTTCTTCGGAATATGTCTCGGAATGCAGATGGCTGTTATCGAATACGCAAGAAATGTTGCAGGCATGCCTGATGCAAACTCTTCAGAATTTGTTGAAAATGACTTCAGTGTAATAGATATCATGGCTGATCAGAAGGATGTTACAGAAAAGGGCGGTACAATGAGACTTGGTCTGTATCCGTGCAAGATCAGAAAAGATTCACTTTCATATGAAGTATACGGCGAAGACCTTATCTACGAACGTCATCGTCACCGCTGGGAATTCAACAATGCATTCAGAACAGTACTCAGTGATGCAGGACTTCAGATCGTTGGTATCTCACCTGACGAACGTCTTGTAGAGATGATCGAAGTGAAAGATCATCCGTGGTTCATCGGTGTTCAGTTCCATCCTGAATTCAAGTCAAGACCAAATAAGCCTCAGAAACTTTTCGAGAGCTTTATCAAGGCTTCATTAAAAAATAAAGAATCCAAAAAGAAGTAAAAATCAGCCTTAGCTGATTCAGATTAAAAAAACAGTGCTTTTGATCTTAAAGCACTGTTTTTTTTATAGCAACACAGAAAATATCCTCCGTCTCTGTCTGTTAAAAGCAGATTTTTAAATGACACATCATTTGAAAAGTCATCAGAGATAAAAAACGTCCGTAAAAAAACGGACGTTGAAAATCTGTATGTTTTTTATTTTATATTTGTCTGGAAAGTGCCGTTTGAAAGAGCATCTGTTATAATGATGTCTTCAACAGTCATAGCAGTATTGTCATAATTGAATGATGTTGTTGCGGCTATAATTCCCGGGTTGTTTGCAAGACGGAATGACAATGTGATCTCATCGCCCGGCTGTACAGATGCATTTTCTGCGTAGATTACAGGATTGGTTGTGGAGGAAACGTCAAAAGCTTCAGGAGCTTCTGCATTTCCAATGGTAATTACAGGATTTGCTAAATCAAAGTGAATATCTTCAGAGTCCTTAGAGTCCTTGCAGTATGAAGAACCGTTAGGATTAAATATGAGTTCGTAATTTCCGTCCTTCGCGTCATCTTTGATTTTGATTTTTACCTGAACCATTTCACTGTCTGCAGAAAAAGGAATGAATTTGTTGCTGTTTGATAAAGCTGCCATCCACAGAAAAGCTGAAAAACCTTTGTAGTCTTCAGGAGCATCCGGATTTGACAGATCAGGACCAACAGGTGAAGCCTGCTGCTGTTGCTGCTGCTGATTTGCGGCTGAGGACAATGCAGGCGGAACAGGTTCTCCGTTTGCTTTAGTCACTATCTTATTGTCGTTTCCAAGAACAGCAAGCTCTGTAACAGGAAGACCGGCAGCATTTGTTACTGTAATTTTATTTTCATCAGTTACTACAACTGATGTGATCTTGCTTCCGTTGTCATCAAACTCAGGAATTTTTACACTGCTTACAGTATTTTCCTTTGTGGTTTCAGATGAGTTGGATACTACTGTTGTCTTGCTTGTTTCATTTTTATCGCATGATGTCATTGCACATATTACTGAAAAAGCAGCGACTGTTATTATACTGATATGTTTTTTATTCATTATTTTCCTCCGAAAAAGGTTTATTTGACTGTAACGCTTCCATTTACAAAGGTCGGCATAAGTTTATATACGCCCATATTTGGATCCGATTCGATCTTATTTGGATCCAGTCCGTTGCAGAGCGAAAGTCCGTCTCCTATAGGATCAAAGCAGATGTCATATGTTCCCGGAGCAACATCATCTTTTACTTTTAAGGTTACTGTTGCATATGTTGTGTTGCCTTTGATTACAGATGCAGTGTCTAAGTAAATCAAAACAGCACATTTTATTCCTGCTTCAGTTTTTTCACCGTTGTTTCCTTCCCAGAAATTCGGACCGGAAAAGCCTTCGTATTCAGGAGATTTTTTATTGTTGCCGTCGTCAGTATCTCCTCCGGTAATGTCAACTACTTCAAAGTATTTATCATTAATATCAAGATAAGTGAGGAGAGAACAGTATCCGGTATTGTCTGTTACTGCGATTTTGAATTTAAACTCTTCACCTGCAGATGCTTCCATATCTGACGGAATTGTAAGTGTAGGTCCTTTTCTAATCTCCTGGGTTTCAGATGAAGTTTTTGTTTTTTGTGATTCGTTGGTCGTAACTATTCTTTCATTGATATTCGGAGCGACATTTTTGCCGTTTGCATCGGTTATGATATTTCCTTTGTTATCTGCGATTGCGGCTTCTGTAACAGGCTTGTTGTCAGCGTTTGTAACAACTTTGCCGTCAGCGTCTGTAACAGAAACATATGTGATCTTGCTTCCGTCTGAGTCAGTTTCTGCCGCAGGTGCAGAGGTAACGTCAGCTGAAGAGTTGTCCTGGACAGTTGTATTGCCTGTCTTTTTTTCACATGAAGCAAATGATACTGCCAATAATCCTGAAAGCAATATAGCCAAAATAGTACTTTTATTTTTTATCATATTGTTTTTCCTTTCTGAATATATGTTAAATATATTGATGAAAATCTGTTAGTAGACAATAAATTGTCATTATCATTATACCCATAATGAATTTGTATGTCAAGTTGTAGGGGTATTTTTCACTTGTTTTTCAAAAAATGAACAAAAAATAAATAGTATTTCATTTAATAGGCAGACTATAGTAGTGCTGTTTTGTCAGAACGAAGAACGGATAATTGACTTATTTATAAGATAAGTGTATAATTTTAAGAGTGTACTTATTAAAAAAAAAAGAAAATACAAGCGGTTTCTGATGCCGTTTGTTTTATTCGGAAGAGGTGAAAAATTAGTTGTTCAGGATCGATATTGCGCTGAATTCTGTTCTGGATATAACGCCGGAGCTTTTGAAAAAAAATAATATCCGCGGACTGCTTCTTGACATAGACAACACTCTTACTACCCATGACAATCCTGTTCCTGCCGAAGGGGTTGAGAACTGGATAAGTGTTATGAAGAGTTCAGGGATAACTTTATTTCTTGTATCAAACAACAGTCCTGAGCGTGTGAGTCCTTTTGCTGAGAAAATAGGACTTGAATTTGTATGCAATGGAAAAAAGCCTCTTTCTTCAGGCTTTAACAGAGCTCAGAAGCTTATGAATATTCCTTTCGGTGAACTTGCTGTGGTCGGCGATCAGATCTTTACTGATGTTCTGGGTGCAAACCTGAAGCGTGTAAAGTGTATTTATGTTCGTCCGATGGAGCTTGAAAAGAAAGGATTCCTCAAATTTAAAAGAAAAATAGAAGTTCCGTTTCTGCCAAAGGAACTGTACAATAACAGAAAGTGTGATGAAAAATAATGAAGATACTTGTAATACACGGACCAAATCTCAATCTGCTCGGTGAACGTGAACCGGGAATATACGGAGAAGAATCATTTGAAAAGCTCAACTCGGATATAATGAAGAAAGCAGAGGAAATGAATGCTTTCTGTGAGATCTTTCAGTCAAATCACGAGGGAGAAATAATTGATAAACTCCATGATGCACGAAAAAGCTTTGACGGAGTTGTAATAAACGCAGGTGCATATACACATTACAGCTATGCGATAAGAGATGCGATTGCTGCTATAAGGATCCCGTGCATAGAGGTCCATATCAGCAACGTAAATGCCAGGGATGAATTCAGAAAAATATCAGTTATTGCCCCTGTATGCAGAGCAAGCATTGCCGGTTTTGGCAGATACAGCTATATTCTCGGAATGGAAGGCCTTTCGGAAATATTGAAGGAGGGAAAATAAAATATGACAAATATTGAAAAACTGATGAATATTATTCCTGATGAAAATACATGTGCGCTTGTAACCTTTCCTGTAAACAGAAGATATTTTACAGGTTTTAAATCAAGTGACGGAATAGTAGTCTGTTTTAAGGAAAAAGCATTTTTTCTTGTTGACTTCAGATATTTTGAAAAAGCATCGGCTGTTGTCACTGACTGTGAAGTTATCGAAGAGAAGGATAACACAGTTCAGCTGACAGAATTATTTACAAAATTCAAAACAGCGAGAGTTATGATCGATGCTGAGCATATGACTGTAAGTGAGCTTTCTTCATTCAAAAAATCATTTCCGCGGATCTCAGTTGACAGCTCCTCATTTTTAAGCGGTAAATTAAATGAAATGAGAATGTTCAAAACAGATGATGAAATAAAGAAAATGCAGGAAGCACAGAACATAGCAGATGAAACATACAGCTACATTCTTGAAAATGTCAGCATCGGAATGACTGAACGCGATCTCGCTCTGATGACTGACAATCATATGAAAAAACTTGGTGCGGAAGATATTTCTTTTGATACCATAGCACTGACAGGAAAAAATACTTCTCTTCCTCACGGCGTTCCCGGATATGACAGGATCATGAAAAACAGTTTCGTTTTAATGGATTTCGGAGCTGTTGTTGACGGAATGCACAGTGACATGACAAGAACATTTTATATGGGCACTCCTTCTGAAGAAGAAAAGGATGCTTACTATACAGTTCTTAAAGCTCAGACTGAAGCTCTGAATTCTGTAAGAACTGAGATGAAATGTTCAGATCTGGATCATATTGCAAGAAAAATAATCGATATGGGCGGATATCCGGGTGCTTTCGGACATTCTCTCGGACACGGGGTAGGATATGAGATACACGAAGCTCCGAGAGTATCGAAAAAATCTGATGTGATACTGAAACCCGGAATGGTAATTACAGTGGAGCCGGGAATTTATCTCCCCGGAAAATTCGGTATCAGAATAGAAGATACTATTGTGCTGGAAGATGACACTGACAGAAGATATAAAAATTTTGTTAATAGTGACAAATCTTTGATTACACTTGGTTAATTATTTTGGATTGTTTTTAGATTATTCCTGCATGCTTTTAGTTTCTTTTTGAATAGGTATTGCAAAATATTGCTTTTTATAGTAAAATAGCAGATAGTGAATGATTAATTAAAGATGATTTTATATCTATCTATATTTTGGAGGTATTATTTTTATGATTTCAGCTGGCGATTTCAGAAACGGTGTAACATTTGAAATGGACGGACAGGTAGTACAGGTAATTGAATTTCAGCATGTTAAGCCGGGCAAAGGCGCTGCTTTTGTAAGAACAAAGTTTAAAAACGTAATTACAGGTTCTGTTGTTGAAAGATCATTCAACCCTACAGATAAATATCCTACAGCTTTTGTAGAAAGAAAAGATATGCAGTATCTTTATGCAGAAGACAATCTTTATTATTTCATGGATATGGAATCATATGAACAGATTCCGATCGAAAAAGCCAAGCTTGGTGACAGCTTTGCTTTCGTAAAGGAAAACATGGAAGTTAAGGTTCTTTCATATAAGGGCAATGTATTTGGTGTTGAACCTCCGTTCTTTGTTGAACTTGAAGTTACTGAAACAGACCCGGGCTTCAAGGGAGATACAGCAACAAATGCTACAAAGCCTGCAACACTCGAAACCGGTGCAGAGATCAAGGTTCCGCTTTTCATCAATCCTGGTGATAAGGTAAGAATCGACACAAGAACCGGTGAATACATGGAAAGAGCTTAATTTTAAGCGTTTATCCCTATTGTATAAAGGAGGGTTTTAGAATTGAAACTTACAGAAAAAATGTCATATCTTAAGGGATACATCGATGGAATAGATCTTGATGTTTCCACAAAAGAAGGAAAGATTCTCTCAAATGTCGTTGATGTAATGCAGGAAATGGTAGCTTATATCGAAGACCTTCAGGGACAGGTTGATGAACTCACAGAGCTTTGTGAGATCCTTGATGAAGATCTCGGAATAGTTGAAGATGATTTCTATGAAGATGTCGACGATGATGAAGACGATGAAGATGATGATGACGATTATTTAGAGTATGATGATGACGAGGAACTTTATGAAGTTATCTGTCCTTCATGCGATAATTCCATTACTCTCGACGGTGAAATGCTTGAAGAAGGTTCTATACTGTGCCCTAACTGCGGCGAAGAACTTGAATTTGATCTTGATGATCTTGATCAGGATGACTTTGATAATTTAATTGACGAGAAAGAACTGGAAACAGACATCTGATATTTTTATCGGAGTTAATATTTAGAACATTATATCCCTTGCCGTTACGGTGAGGGATGTAATATTATATATAATGTTATTATATTAATCCGGATATAATAGCTATGTGAATTATTATTATTACAGGTACAACCAGAAAGGACAAAATGAACATGGGCAAATTAATCAGGTACGACCTCGGAACAAACTTTGATCCTGCATTACTGGATTTTATCAGAGAAAATGATAAAGATCACAGAATCAAGACCCTTTATGGAAAAGTAAAAGAAGACGGACTCCCGGGCGGAAGAGCTGCTGCTGTATTGGGTGATTTTTCATTTGATCAGCTGCCGGATTACATTAACAAATGTAAAGAACTTGGAATCAGCTTCAATTATCTTATCAATCCGCTTTGCATGGGTCAGATTGAAGTCGATCCTAAAACAGCCAAAGGTGTAAGAGATACAATTCATAAAATTTATGACTGCGGTGTAAGAGAAATAACAGTTAATTCTCCGCTTCTTGTAAAATATCTGAGACAGGAATTCCCTGATGTGTATATCACTCTTGGACTTTATGCTTACCCTATGACTCTCAGACAGGTTCAGATGTGGGCTAACTGGGGTGTAAACGAAATTACACTTGACCACTCATTCAACAGAAATTTTGAACTTCTTGAGCAGACATTCACAGCTTTTAAAGATACAGATATTCATCTCAGACTTATTGCTAACAATTTCTGTCTTAAAGACTGTACATTCAGACTTGCTCACGGAGCATATGCATCACACGGTGATACTTCAGGATTTGTTATGGACTATCAGGCTCTTAACTGTGCTTATCAGAAAATAACACATCCTGCTTCAATGATCACTTCAGAATGGATAAGACCTGAGGATGTTCATTATTTTGAAGAATTATGTGAAAAGACAGGCTTCAAAAACTTCTCTCTTAAGCTGGTTGACAGACTTCGTACAACAGACTTCCTTAAGAACGTGATCACAGCATACCTGAATGAACGTTATGACGGAAACCTTCTTGATATTCTTAACTGGTCCTCAAAGAAAAACATGGGCTTCACAGACAGAAATCAGGAAAGACCTGCTATGAAGAATATGGAATATTATTCAAAGCCATGGGAAACACTTCCTCTTTATGGCAAGGCAGTAACATATCCGAATATTTATATAGACAATCGTGCTCTTGACGGTTTCTTTGACCATTTTGTAAATAATAACAACTGTACAAAAACATTATGTAAGGAAGCAGTTCTTACAGGTGATAATAATACATTTGCATGCGGCTACTGCCAGTCAGTTGCAGAAAAGGCTATTTCATACGATGAGGCAGAAGTTGCTGAATGGAAAGCAAATGTAGAAAATCTGTTCAAATCTATGGAAACAGCTTCATTCACCAATGGTGTACCTATGATGGGTGGTCCAATGGGAGGTCCAATGGGAGGTCCAATGGGAGGTCCAATGGGAGGTCCAATGGGAGGTCCAATGGGTGGTCCTATGGGAGGTCCAATGGGAGGTCCAATGGGTGGTCCAATGGGTGGTCCTATGGGAGGTCCAATGGGCGGTCCTATGGGAGGTCCAATGGGTGGT
>JAZQPR010000170.1:0-6845 GCA_045628605.1 Oscillospiraceae bacterium | reverse complement strand
GAATATTATTCACGCTGTTATTCCTGTAAGACCAGGAAGATCTTATTTAAGAAAAAAATCTCATCCTTCAATAAAGTTTGCTCAAAATCAACGTTAAATCGCTTAAGTTGATGACATTGCCGCCTCTGCAGGCGGCGGGTTCTATCTGACCAAACAGTCGGAGTACAATCTCCGACTGTTTGGTCAGCGATTCTACGAATCGCCTCTGCTTGTTAAAAGCAGAGCTTTGAATCATTTCAGGATATCTCGTTCAAATACATCGGGACTTTGTTGCTGAGATTTTTTGATACTTCTTCAGCGGTGGCAGTATCAAAATAATATTTTGCAGTTTCTTCCAGAACCATATTCATAATATCACGGTATTTTACATCTGAATATACCGGCATTTTAAGGATATTATTAAATCTTTCTGACATATCAGTGGTTATTGTATCACCGGAAAAGGATGAATTTTTATTAAATTCATTAATAGTAATGAAATTTTTTTCTTCTGTTAATGATATTCGGATGGACGGTATTGATGGATATTTGTTTTCAGATTCAGAATAAAACTCATCTGAAAGAAAATATTTGATAAATTTCCATGCTGCATCTTTGTTCTGTGATTTTTCACATATTCCGAATGTCATAAATGGATAAATGAAATTTGTTCCGCCTGATACTGAAGGGAAGCCTGTTATAAAAGGAGTACTGTATCCCAGGTTATCGGTTTGCGTATTGTAATAAAATTCAGTTATATTATTTATCGTAAAGGTTTTAAGAACAAAAGAACGGTTAAAATCATCTTCAGATACCGAACTGCTGCCATTATTGAAATAGCTGTATTCTTTGATAAATTTAAGAAGTTTCTTAAAAGTATCATTTTCAAAATCACATTTTTTCTTTTCAAGGTCAACATAATCTTTCAGATAAGAATTTAAAAGTAAACTTTCGAGAGAATCACGTGAAGAAGAGCAATATTCAAAAAGTGCATCCTGTTCTCCTTTATCAAGTGATAAAATTGTATTATAATCAAAGCTGTCAAATTCCGAAACTGAGCCCATTGTTCTGCATGTGAACATACATGGCAGGGCAAACATTTTTTTGTTGTGAGTAAATTCATCAAGGACATTTTCATAAAAATCCGAAAAGTCAATGTCCGGATCCCTGTCTGCTATTTCAAACAAGTCGGCAAAAATATTTTTTTCGATCATCGATGAAAGATTCATTCCGTCGAACATGATAATATCAGGTATATTTCCGCTTAAAATATCTTTTGTCATTTGTTCAGAAACTGTATTGTCAAAATAGCTTGTTTTTGAAGGGTCAGTATCCATATAGTCTGCAATTTTTATTTGTATGTCGTCATTTTTTGAATTAAAAGAGTCAACTTCTGATCTTATAGAATCAGCACCGTACACAGCAAGAGTAATGATTGTTTTTGAATTAAGTTCGTCAAGTCTTTTTGAATCAGCTCGTATCAGTTTTTTACCGTTTGAACATAGTATTTCATCAGGATTCAGAATGATCATTTTTCCGGATTTGCAGCTTTCGCCTGATACATCTGCCCATTTTACGATTTCATCATGGGTATTGTCAGATTCTTTCCATCCGAGCAGACCTGAAGCATTCTGAAAGTAAAAGTCATACCCGCTGTTTCCGTTGTAGCACCCGTATGTATATGAATCAATGGTTCCGCATTTAATCAGCTTATTTGTTTCCTTATCGATTTTGTATATGTTGTTGGTGTCAGTAATGATGAAAAAATCATGAGATGGATTTTTTACAAGATATGCATTAAGACAGTTGTCATTTTCAGGAATTGTGATCTCAGAGAGAAGATTTCCTGAAGCATCATATTTGTAGACGATAATGCTATCCGATTGATTTCGTGATAAAAAATAAAAATTGTCATTTTCATCAATTTCAATTGCAAAAGCAGTATATTCAGATTTATCATCAGAAAGTGAAAATACAACCCCTGAGGATCCGTCAGTCTCAAGTTTATATACGGATGAAGTACTGTTTTCATGTAATTCGTTTTCATCAGTGCTTTTCAGCCTTATATCGGTATTCAGATAAAAGATCGTTCCATTGTCTGAAATGCAGGCATCAGATATTTCCCTGCAGTTGAAATGTTTGGTTTCTCCGGTTTCTGAATTAATTTCAATGAGTTTGTCAGATCCGGTTAGTGTGAAACTCATGTATATAAAATTACCGTTTATCATACTGCCTTCAAAGTTTTTTGACAGATCCGGAATCTGCTCTTCTGAAACTAAAACCGAATTGGTGTCATTTTCAAAATTATATCCGTATATTCCGTCAGTGGAAAGATAAATAAGATCATGTTTTTTTGATGTTCCGATTACTCTTACAATATTGCTGTTGTCATATCGCTTAAGTAAGGTTCCGGAATTTCTGTCGACTACGTTAGTAAATACGGAACCGTAACCTGTACAGAGAACGATATTTCCTGATTTGTCAGTATAAAAACCGGACACAGGATCTTCAAGGTCTGTTATTGGTTTTGAGAGCTGTACTAAAGAATCATCATCGAGTTTATATATCGTGTATTTTTCATATTTAACACCTATTACAAAAAATACCTGACCATCGTCGGTTACAGTCATTCCGTAGATATAGTATTTCTCAGAAGATAGATTTTTTAGCTGACTGCTGATATCTGTTTCTTTTGTAATATTTAGTTTATTATCAAATATCTGAAGCTTTCCTGCATCACACAGATAGATATTTCCATTTCCGTCAGTGCCTTTGTAAGCAGGATATCCCGCAATATCAGCAGTAATGTCGCTGTTGTCATTCAGACTTGTTTTATGCAGAGTATATTTTTCGTCATCAGATGTAAAGAAAATAATAGTTTCAGTATCTTTGTAAATTATATTTTCAGCAGAATAATGGTCGAAGTCATCTGAAAGGATCTCCATACTGTCGAGATCCAAAGTATATCCGCATATTTCTTTTTCACATTCATTTAAAATTCCGCTGAGAGTATAATAGTATTTATCATTGTATACTGCAACGGGATCTGCATACATAAGGTCTGAATCAGAAATATCCGTTTCCTCAAAATATTTCTGAAAGCTGTGCTGAAGCTGATTTGTTCTGCTGTCAGATGTATCATTTTCTGAAATGCTTTTGTTTTTACATGATGAAAATGATGCAGCAGTAATTAAAGCAAGCAGAATGCATATAGTTTTTCTTATTATCATTTTTCCAACTTCCTTTCAGGATAAAAACTTGCAGAAAATTCTGTTTCTATTTATTATTACTTCCGGCGGAGATAAAAGGTTCATTTTTTCAGAAAAAATATGCGGTAAAAAAGTTGAGTCAGATGGAGGATAATGATCATGAGTATAAAAACAAACTGTGAACTGATAAAGGATCTGCTGCCTGTTTACGCAGACGGTTTATGCAGCGAAGAAAGCAGAAAAATAGTTGCAGAACATATTATGACATGCGACAGCTGCTCGGCTTAAGTGCATTTCCATCAAAACAAGCTGACAATACAGAACAGGAAACATCGGTGGATTTGAAAAATGCAGAAAAAGTAGATCTTGTGATCACTCTTGCTGAAAGAAAATTCGAACATTGGCTTAATAATGCTGACACACCTTTCAGCGACGATGAACGCGGACTTCTATTTTCAAGAATGGACAGCACTTCTGAAATTGCAGCTGAAAGAAGCCTTGCTGTAGATACCAATAACAAGAAATCAAAAATATCAGCTATATACTATTATGATCCTGAAACAGGTGCACAAACTCTTCTGTGGGAAAAGAAATAATAGTTTTTCAATATAAAATCCGGCATTTATTATTCATAAATGCCGGATTTTTAGTTATTATACAAATGTATTACTTGTTTTTCTTTATTGGACGGGCAACTCCGTAAACATAATCATGTGATGTTATACTACTGTGATTATTCATATTGTAGAATTTACCACATACTTTTATTGTGCCGCAGCCATCATACTGATCTATATATTTAAATTGTTTACCGGTACTGTCAACTTCATAAACTATTCCTACATGACCGCAATCTTGACCCTTATATAGACTGCTGCCTACAGAGATTATATCACCAACTTGTATTCTGTCAATATTTTTGTATTCAATTTTAGTGAAATATTCCGGGTATTTATCAGCAACACCTCTATATACGTCTTTTCCGTTACCGAATTTATAATTTCCGCTGAGTCCATAGAAATCTTCAAGAACATATTTGATAAGCTCAGGACACTGAACATCGCCGGAACGGTCATAGTCAATAGGTTTTCTTCCTATAAGTGAAGTAAGGTAATTTTTAAGTTCCTTTTCCAGATTGCCGGTTGTTTTTTCTAATTTGAAGCGCTGTGCGGGATCACCTGAATATTTGTAAAGCTGAATATTTGCACCGTTTGCTGTGCTGCGATTTTGAACATCGAGACAATAGCTTGTGTTTCGAGCAAGTCTTATCGAATATTCATTGTTGTTTTCCTTTACAAATATAAAATCCTGAGCGCCTGAATTATTTGAGGACCAGAGCTGGATATTCTCATGCTCCTTGCAGTTGTTTCCGTTAAGATCGAGAGAGCTGTCTGTTTTATATGCTGGGCTTATACGATATATACCGCTTCCGTTGTTCTGAATATAGAAAGTCTGAGCTGCAGTATTGTTCTTATTCCAAAGCTGTACGTTGGTTCCGTTTGCTGTTCCGATTCCGTTGATATCTATGCACATTGAAGGAGCATAAGAAGCACTTATAGTATAGTAACCTGATTCGATTGGATTTGGACAAAGTGAATTTCCTTTGCTGTTAGTGGACGTCCATGTAACAGATCTTGCAGAATTTGAGTATACTGTAAGTGTACCGCCGTTCTGTATTTTTAAAACAGGATTTTTCTTTCCGTTTGAAGCTGTATGCCATATAGCACCGGCATTATTGTAGATAACAAGGTTTCCGTCGTTCTGGAGAACGCAGCGGTTTCCGCCTCTTCCATGTGTGCCTGAATACCAGCATGCTTTTCCGTCTTTGGTATAAACTACAAGGTTTCCGTCGTTCTGAAATATTACATAATGCTTTTTGTCAGGCGTGTTGTAATGTGTTCCGACTTTTAATTCCTGGTTGGCACTGGAAGCATCAAGAATAATTGTCGGGTCATTTGATGCACTTACAGAGAGTACTGCACTTTCAAAAATACCGCAGAAGCTGTCAGCAGGTGCAAAATTTGTCATGCTTGCTGCACAGCAGGCAATTGCTGCGAATGCTGCGATCTGTTTTTTGATTTTTCCTGAATTTGTGTTTTTAATTGTTGACATAATAAATTTCCTCTTTTCATTTAATATTTTTTTCATAGTATCTATTACAAAACTGTAATTTTCTGAAAAATCCATATATCATATGGTATTATATTAGTGTTAGAAAATAATACTTTTTTACTTCTTTTGTTCTGACATATAAATAAGTAATATATGGATTTTTCAATTACTGTTTGATAGAATGATCTGAAAAATTTTTTCGTTTTTATTTTGTTTTCGTTAAGCTGTTGCTTAGCATGGTTATATAATACCGCAGACTGAAAAGAAATTATAGGACAAAATCATAGAAAAAAAGTCATTTTGAAAAATATAAATACAAAATAAATACTGCCGGACAAAATCATGAACAAAAAGCAGGACAAAATGCAGGACAAAATGCAGGACAAAAAGTAAATACAGAAAGGAATATAAAATGAATATCATCGATTTTAGAAGATTATTGATGCGCCTGAGAGCCCGTCAAAATTTTTCAGTTATGTTTTCAGATCTGGTCTGTTTAAGGATTTTTACACTTCCAAGGACTATGAAAGCATCAGTCATATGATAAGGAGACTGCTCGAACCGCATTCAAAGTACGGCTCAAACCTGAAACTGTTTTGCAGCTGCCTTGAGAAAAGTGTATTAATTAATATACTGATCCCGTTTTTAAAATCCGGAGGAAAAATGAAAGTGGTCATTACAGATCCGCAGGTTTCGGAGTTTATTATAGAAAAAATGGATACTGATGATAATTGTCTGATAAATACAGACTATATAGTATCGGTATGGAAAAAACTCGCAGAGAAGTACAGTGTAGATCTTTATATAACGCAAGTACCTATATTTCATAATATAATATGTATTGACAAAAATGATATGCATCCGGAGTTTTTTGAATAATGTCTGTTTAATTCTGATACATATAACAACACAGATGATATCCGCCGCCTCTGTAGGCGGCGGATTCTATCTTTCCATTCAGTCGGAGTACAATCTCCGACTGAATGGAAGCGATTCTACGAATCGCCTCTGCTTGTTAAAGGCAGAGCTTTAAACAACACAGATCTTTTAAGTATTCAGTCTATAAAGTAATAGTAAAACGATACAGTTTAATAATACAACATAAATCCTCGCCAATTTGAAAGATTTCTGTTGCATATTAACAAACTCAAAAAACTTAAGGATTTTTTGTTGACAAACGTATTTAAATGTGGTAAGATATAAAAGCTGTCGGGCGAGAGAACATCGAATGCGACAGAACTGAAAGTATCTTGAAAATTGAACAATGCACTAAACATAAAACCCTTGAAGATTCATTTGAGACATAATGAATTAATGAGAAGTCAAGCATAAGACGTAAAAAAATGCAAATGCTAAGTATTCTATTTTAGAGTACCAGGACAGATAATAAAGCGAAAGCTTTTTTATAAAACTTTTATTAAGAGTTTGATCCTGGCTCAGGATGAACGCTGGCGGCACGCCTAACACATGCAAGTCGAACGGAGAATTTGAAGCTTGCTTTAAATTCTTAGTGGCGGACGGGTGAGTAACACGTGAGCAACCTGC
>JAZQPR010000169.1:0-21068 GCA_045628605.1 Oscillospiraceae bacterium | reverse complement strand
TTTTATCGAATATTTACCGGAATATTATTCACGCTGTTATACCTGTAAGACCAGGAAGATCTTATTTAAGAAAAAAATCTCATCCTTCAATAAAGTTTGCTCAAAATCAACGTTAAATCGCTTAAGTTGATGACATTGCCTGCAGAGGCGGGGGATATCCTCTGTGTTGTTATATTTGGTGTTTTGTTGTTTTGACTAAAAAGTACAAAAAAAATGTGAAAAAACATAGAAAATGCAAAAAGTGGGTTGAATGTTTTGATGCAAAATGATATAATATAAGTATGTTAAAGCGTATTTTTTATTATTATAGCAAAAAATAGACAACTTTTATATATATGGTATTTTAAATTATTGGTTTGAGGGATTTCTTTATTAACAACAGGGGTGATGTTATGAAATCAAATGGTAAAAGAGGCAAATACAGAACCATTCGGTCAAGGTTCCTTTTGGTCAGTATAGTACCTACTGCCTTGATGCTTGGTCTGCTGAGTCTGTTTGGTGTATTGATAACATATAAGATGTCTGCATTCTCATATTCAAAGTCTATGGAAGGACAGCTTTCAGGAAGAACAGCTGCATGTACAATTGAGTTTAACAGAATGAATGACGAGATAGTAGGCTTTCCAAGACGCTCAAATGAGATACAGGGTCTTCTTCAGTCCGGAGCTGCCCGGGAGGAAAAAGACAGTACGATTTCAGCAAAACTCAGAGAAATGGAGAACAGTTCAACTTTTATCAGACAGGCATTTTTTGTTGGCTTCGAAGATAAAATAATTTATTCTTCATCAGAAAAAAAAGAAGCAGATGATTCATATCTGAATCAGGACAAAGATCTGTTTGTAAAAAAGGATCCGTATTTTATTTACGAAGTACCGAACGGTGAAAACAGCGCTCCTGAAATAACATATACATACCCTGTTTTGAATGAAAAAGAAGAATTTGTCGGATGTTTTGTATCAGTATTAAACGGTGAGCAGTTGAAAACAATTCTTTCAAATGCATCACCTGCAAAAAAACAGTTCTGGATAATGTATATAGATGGCGGAGATATAATTTATTCATCCAATTACGAATACTCAGGTAAAGTAACAAAAAGTTTCAAGGACTATTATGATAATGAAAAAGCACTTTCAGATTCTATCAATAAAGTTGGACTGTTTTCAGTTTCCAAAAATGTTGAAAGTCTCCCCGGACTTTATGTTGCTTATTTTATCAACAAAGGTGAGTTTCTTGACGGATATACAGTAACAATTGCACTTCTGTTTACTATTGCACTTCTCAGCACCATAATAATCGGTTTATATATCTCGATTTTCTCGAAACGAATCGGAAGTGAAGTTGAAGATATAAGAAAAGGTCTTAAAAATATAGCCAAAAGACATTATTCTGAAAGACTGAATGTTCATTCAAACGATGAGATCGGCGGTCTGACAACAGAGATCAATAATGTTATTTCTACATTGAAGTATCAGGCTGAACACGATCCGAAAACAGATTTTTATAATTCTGAATCATTTGCACGCAAGGTTAAGGAAACGATAAGCAATACTCCTAATACATCATATGCTTTGATCAGATCGGATATTGATAATTTCAGTTTTATTAATGACATTTTTGACTGGAGTGTCGGAAATGAAATACTCCAGAAGGTTGCGAATATTCTGAGAAGTCTTTATGATGAAAATACGATTTTCGGTTATCTTGGAAATGATATTTTTGTTCTTTGTGTTCCTTATCAGGAAGAAGATGAGCTTCTCGGAAGAATAATCAAGACAGCAGACAATATTAAAAGATGTGAAGACAGAGTTCAGCTTTCAGTTCATTTTGGTGTGTACAAGGGCGTAAAGGCTGATTCGGATATTATAGTACTTTGTGATTACGCAGGTATCGCACTTAAAAGCATAAAAGGAAATGTTCTTGAATGCTACGCTGTTTATGATGATAAGTATGAAGCAAAACATCAGATGCAGAAATTCGTTGAAAGCCAGAAGCTTTCAGCCCTTGAAAACAGAGATTTTTACATTATGCTTCAGCCGAAATGTGATATCATGACCGGTGAAACAATTGGTGCAGAGGCACTTGTAAGATGGCGAGACCATGAAACAGGAAATATAATTTCTCCGGGTGCTTTTATTCCTATTTTTGAAAAGAGCGGATTTATAATTACTCTTGACAGATATGTCTGGGAAGAAACATGCCGAACTATCAGTAAATGGAGAAAATGCGGATGTAAAAATGTTCCTGTTTCTGTAAACGTTTCAAGAATGCATATATACAGTGATGAATTTGTTGATTATGTTTCTGAACTTGTTAAAAAATATGACATTCCGCCTGAGATGCTTCAGCTTGAACTTACTGAAAGTGCACTTCTTGAGGACAGTGAAAAAATACTTCTTCCTTTAATGCAGGAACTTAAAAACAGAGGATTTACAATTCTCATGGATGACTTTGCATCCGGTTATTCTTCACTGATCGCACTTCAGAATCTTCCGTTTGATATTATCAAGATAGACAAAGGTCTTATAGATAACATTGATCAGGAGTACAATCAGAAATTCCTTTCAGGAGTTGTTTCATTCCTCAGGGATATAGGAAAGGAAATAGTTGTTGAAGGAGTTGAACACGACTGGCAGAAGGAAATACTGAAAGCAACCACATGTCGTATAGTTCAGGGCTTCTGTTTTGCAAAACCTCTTATGGTAAAAGATTTTGAAGTAAGAGCTTTCGGAAAAGAAATAGAACTGAAAAAGAATACTGACATTGAAAAAGTTGAGTCAGAGGATATTTATTCTGAAGATCAGTTTGATGATAATACTCCTGCAGAAATAAAGCTTGCAATTGAAACGGAGTATGTTTCAAAAGAAAATTCGGAAAAAGAAAAAAAGACATCATAAAAATCAATACGATCCGGTAAAGATTTATTCTTTGCCGGATCTTTTTTTTGCAAAATTTTTTGTGATTTTTTAAAAATAAATCGAAAATTTTTGACTGGTTTTTTATAATGTTGTATGTTATAATATTTAAGTAGTGTCTGAAAAAGACATAATATTAGTCAGGGAGGGTAATTATGACAGCAGAAGTAAATCGTGAGATAATTGCAGACGGAGTCGCATTTACTGAGATCGTAGATAAAAAATTCAAAACCAATCTTATACGGATCAAATTAATAACAGAATTAAACGAAAAAAGTGCACCGCTTAATACAATGGTTTCGATGCTTATAAGCTCAACCAACAGCAAGATAAGAGAATATTCAAAGATGACGGATGCTTTGAATTCATTGTACGGTGCTGATATATATTCTGAAACAGCAAAATCAGGAGATTGTCAGATCATTACATTTTCTGCAAGCTGTATTAACAATGCCTATGCATTTGACGGTGAAGATATTCTTGGAAAGCTCCTTGATATTACGGAGGACTGCATTTTTTCGCCTAATATTGTAAACGGAGAGTTTGATAAGAAAGAATTTGAACTTAAAAGAAGAGATCTTAAAGAAACAATAGCAGCCGAGATCAACAATAAACGTTCATATGCAATGCAGAGAGCAGGAAAAACCATCTATAAGGATGAACCGTTTTCATGTTCATTTTACGGAACAATTGAAAATGCAGACCGTATAACGTCAAAAGAACTGGTTGAAGCATATCATAAGCTTATTGAAACATCTGAAACAGAAGTATTTTTTGTTTCTTCAGAGTCAAATCCTGAGGTTAAAAACAGATTTAAAGAAGCATTTTCAAAGGTAAAAAGAAACTGCAAAAAGCTGGAAGTAAGAAGTCTCAGTCCGTTAAAGGAAAAGACTGCAAGAACTGAAGAAACAGTAGATGCTTCACAGGCAAAGACGATAATAGCATATAAATCAGATACAGATGACAATAACGCATGCCTTGTAATGAGCAGGCTTTTCGGAGGAACACCATTTTCACTTCTGTTTTCCAACGTCAGAGAAAAAATGAGTCTCTGCTATTACTGTTCAGGAAGTTATATTTATACAAAGGGTGTTCTGTTTGTTTCAAGCGGAGTTGAAAATGACAATGTTGAAAAACTGATATCAGCAGTATCCGATCAGCTTGAAATGGTCAAGCGCGGCGAGATCTCAGATGAACTTATAGAAGAAACTAAGCTTTACCTTGTCAATAATTTCAAATCAGTTCCGGATATGCCGGGTTCTCTTGTTGCATGGTATTTTGATACATACAGATTTGGTGAACCTGAGGAGTTAAGTGAAAGAATGGACAATATCATGAATGTGTCCAGAGAAAGGATCATTGCTGCAGCACGTTCATTTAAACTTGACACGATTTATGTTATGAGAGCTGAAAACTCAAAGGAAGAGGACGGTGAATGTGCTGATGAATAAAGAAATCATAAAAAGTGAACTTACCGATGACAGCTATATTCATGTAAAGCATAAAAGCGGTTTGGATATCTATATCTGGGAAATGGAAGGATTTTCGACGGTAGATGCCCTTTTCGGAACAAGATACGGCTCAATAAACACAAGATTCAAACTCAGAGAAGACAAAGAATTTACTGAAGTTCCGGAGGGAATAGCACATTTTCTGGAACATAAACTTTTTGAAAATGAGGACTGTGACGCATTTGAGCAGTATGCAAAAACAGGAGCATCTGCAAATGCATATACATCATTTGACAAAACCTGTTATCTTTTCAGCTGTACTGACAACTATGAGGAATCTTTAAAAATACTTCTCACATCTGTTCAGTCTCCATATTTTACAAAAGAAAGTGTAGACAAGGAACAGGGCATCATTGCACAGGAAATAAAAATGTGCAATGATTCACCGGACAACAAGGTGTTCTTTAACCTTATGAAATGTCTCTACCATGTTCACCCGGTCAGAATTGACATAGCAGGAACAGTTGAGAGTATTTCAAAAATTGACGCAGATCTTCTTTACAAATGCTATAATACATTTTACAATCTCAACAACATGGTCCTTGTTATTGCGGGAAATGTTAAAACGGATGATGTTCTGAGGATCGCGGATGAATGTCTGAAACCGTGTGAAGACAAAGGTCTTGAGGTTTCTTTCCCTGATGAACCTGCAAATGCAGCTTCAAAGGAGATCACTGAAAAGATGTCAGTCGGACTTCCTGTTTTCAATATAGGATACAAGTCAGAGCCTGCTGATGGTTATGAGGGAATAAAATCAGAATTTGAAACATACATAGCTTCACATATGCTTTCAGATTCCTCATCAAAGTTTTACAATGAGCTTATGGACGCTGAACTGATAAACTCAACTTTTTATTCAACTGTTTACTCAGGAAACGGTTTTTTCGTGACGTTGTTCGGAGGAGAATCAAAAGATCCGCATGAAGTAGACAGAAGGATCAAGGCTGAAATTGAGCGAATCAAAAAAGAGGGCATAGATGATACGATTTTTGAAAATTTCAGAAAATGTACATACGGACAGGCTGTAAGAGATCTGAACAACACAGAATCGACAGCTCAGCTTCTTCTCGACAGCTTTTATTCGAAAGTGTCAGCCTTTGACGGAATGAAAATTTTAAAGGAAATGAAAAAAGAAGATGTAATGAAGTGTTTTGAAAAGCGTTTTGACCCTGAAAAATCAGCTTTGTCAATAGCAGAAAACAAGGAGGAGAGTAAAACAGATGACTAATTTATCTGAAAATGATATTGCGTTCCCGAAACTTGGAATAGACAGGATCACAATTGACAGCGCAGCAATAAAAATCGGAAATTTTTCAATAGCATGGTACGGAATAATTATTGTTTTTGGTATGATGCTTGCTATAATTTTCGGAATGAAGCAGATGAAAAAGTTCGGATTGCCTTCGGACAGAGCCTTTGACGGAATACTCGGAGGAATCATAGGAGGACTTATCGGTGCAAGGCTGTATTTTGTACTTATGAACTGGGATGATTATAAAGGCGAGCCTGCCCAGATATTCAACATCAGACAGGGAGGTCTTGCGATATACGGCGGAATTATAGGCGCGCTGCTTGTTGGTCTGATCATCTGTAAGATCAGAAAAGTAAAACTACTTCCGATGTTTGATATAGTCGGAATGGGCTTTCTGATCGGACAGGGAATAGGCAGATGGGGAAACTTCTGTAATCAGGAAGCTTTCGGATGCAATACCGATCTTCCGTGGGGAATGACAGGCGGAAGAATACAGGCATGGATCATGGCTCAGCACAGTCTCGGAAATCTTGGCGATGTTTCTGCTGAAGAACTGGTTCATCCGTGTTTCCTTTATGAGTCTCTCTGGTGTCTGCTGGGATTTCTGGTTATTTTCCTGATCTCAAAGCACAGAAAATATGACGGTCAGCTTTTTCTTCTTTATGTGTTCTGGTATGGTCTTGGAAGAGCATTTATTGAAGGACTCAGAACAGACAGTCTTATGGCAGGAAATATCCGTATTTCACAGATGCTTGCAATAGTATCAGCACTTTTCGCATTTATTCTTTTGATAGTTATGGGTTCAAAAGTAAGAAGGCTGGGACCGGATTATGTATTTTACAAGGATACTGAAGAATCAAAAAAATTGATTCGTGAAGAAGAAAACGAAGAAAAAAGCAAAAAGAAATCAAAGAAAGAAAACAAAACAGAGAATGCAGAAAAGGAAAAGACTGAAGAAAGCAAATCAGAGACCGATACTGATGAAAAGACTGAAGAAAACAAGGCAGAGTGAACTTATGTCTTGTAATTATAATTATTAAATAATTAAAGGATGTGTTTTGATAAATGGCAAATTTGATCAGCGGAAAAGAAGTTTCCATGAAAGTGAAAAATGAAGTAAAGGAAAAGGCACTGGAACTTAAAGAAAAAGGCATAACAGTAGGTTTGGCTGTTGTGATCGTAGGTGACAATCCTGCTTCAAGAGTATATGTAAACAACAAAAAGAAGGCATGTGAAGAGGTTGGATTTACTTCATATGAGTATGCTCTTCCTGAAAATACAACAGAAAAAGAACTTCTTGATCTGGTAAACGTTCTTAACAACGATGAAAAGGTAAACGGAATCCTTGTTCAGCTTCCTCTTCCGAAGCAGATAAATGAGACAGCTGTTATTAATGCGATCTCACCTGACAAGGATGTTGATGCATTCCATCCTTCAAATGTCGGAAAAATAATGATCGGTGAATATTCATTCCTTCCGTGTACTCCTGCAGGAATTATGGAACTGATCGATTCCACAGGCGTTGAAGTAGCAGGAAAATCCTGCGTTGTAATAGGCAGAAGCAATATCGTAGGCAAGCCTATGTCAATGCTCCTTCTTCACAGAAGCGGAACAGTTACCATCTGTCATTCGAAGACAAAGAACCTTAAGGAAATATGCAGAGAAGCTGATATACTCGTGGCAGCTGTCGGCAGACCAAAATTTGTTACAGCAGATATGGTCAAGGAAGGTGCAGTTGTTATCGATGTAGGTATAAACCGTCTTGAAGACAAGACACTTTGCGGAGATGTTGATTTTGAAGCTGTAAAGGAAAAAGCAGGCTATATTACTCCTGTTCCGGGCGGTGTAGGACCGATGACAATAGCAATGCTGATGAAAAATACTCTTACAGCAGCTATGGTTAAACATGGTCTTAAATAATTTGATTATCAACTTTTTTCCACACAGGTTTTCAACATAGTGTGGAAAACTCAATTGAAAGTTCATATTAAATAAAAATAAAGCCTTTTTTGCATTTCTGCAGAAAAGGCTTTGATCATATATATTCGGTTATTTTTCACTTTCAATATAGTTGTCAAGTTCACTGAACGAAACATCTATAATATCGTCCTTCTGAGATTTTTCCATTTCGCCTGCAAAAATATAATCCGTAAATATTCTTGAAATTCCGTTGATAAACAATACAATACCAAGAAGTCTTAAAATGTTCATCATTGTTTTAAACGGATTGTAAACAAGCAAAAAGCCGAGAATAAGTCCTATGATATTTAAAATCAGAGGTAAGAGCCATTTGCCGGTTCCGGCCTTTTTATGATATAAAGCCAATCGGATTTTTGTAATACTTTGAAAAGAAACTGTAAATCCTATTATCACAGGAAGCAGTGCTGTTACAATTTGTATTCCGGTCAGAAAAAATACACCCATGAAAACTCCTGCACAGGCACATGTTAGATCCAAGACAGAGATGAAGCCGTTTTTCTTTGCAGAGAAATATTTATAAAAACTTTTTCCTGACCAGATAAGACATGCAGCTCCCAAAATCAAACAAATAACAGTTGTTGAGAATTTTGGGTTTATTGTCAGTATCAGACCGATGACAAGATTTGCTATTGTAAGTGCATCGAAAGACAAGTGATGCTGCTTGATAAATTTTTTCATAAAATACTCCTTTATTCGCCGCCGGACGAAAACCTTTATTCTATTATACGATATAAAACATCGAAAATCAAATAAAATTTACATCTTTGAGTTTATTTTTTTTTATAAACATAGTATAATTAAATTTTAAGGTTAAAATGATCGGGTGTTTTAACTTTTGTTAAGAAAAATGATTATCAGGAATTTGCGGAGAAAAATGAATGAATAAAATTAAAAACTTTTTTATACAGGCAGCAAAGGAAATAAAGACTTTGTCAGATATGCTGAAAAAAGATGATATAACAGCTTTTGCAGCAAATTCGGCATATTGTTTTATTCTTTCCTTTATACCGATTATTATGCTTTTAATGTCTTTGATAAAAGTGGCAAACGTGTCGCGGGAGTTTCTGGAGACTGCCTTCGGAATCTTTCTTCCGAAGGGATTTGACGATATTATTATCGGAATAATAGATGATGTATACGGAAATCAGGCTGCACTGATCTCAGTAACCGCTGTTTTTGCATTATGGTGGGCAGGACGCGGATTTATGGCTTTAAAAAACGGAATGAGAGCTGTTCTTCATATAGACAGATGCAGAAATTATTTTGCTCTCAGATTCAGAGGAAGTCTTGATGCACTTATTTTTCTTGCTATGATCATGGTGGCTCTTGTTCTTGGAGTATTTGGTGAAAATATTGAAAAGGAAGTCACATCAAGGATAAGTCTGTCAGGAACAGCGCTTGCAGTTCTGGTGGAATTCAGAAAAGTAATAATGCTTCTGATGTTTATGATACTTTTTACCATTCTGTACAGGATAATACCCGACTGGAAAAACAGTGAAATATTCAAGGATAAAAAGGTAAGCATTTTTCAGCTTGTGCCGGGTGCGGCAGTATGTGCAGTATGCTGGCAGGGATATTCATATATTATGATGCTGTATCTTAAATATTCAGCTTCATTTATGAAAATGTTCGGAAGCCTCGCTGTGTATATCGGTCTTATGCTGTGGCTGTACGGCTGCATGTATTTTGTATTTTTCGGACTGGAGGCAGATGTTTGGCTTATAGATTTCAGTGAAAGATTTTCAATGAAAAAACAAAGCGTTTCAAAAGTCAGTCAGGACTGCAGTAAAATCAATGAAGAAGAGTAAAATATGCTCTTTATCATTGACATTCATTAAAGATTTGCATATAATATATATTGTGTATAAATTTACAGTGATGATCGGAGGAAAGAAAAAGTGGAAAAAAAAGAACAAGAGCTCAATATTTATGAACAGACTATGATAAATTGTTTGAAGGAAACTCTTGGCGGAGAACAGAAAGCATTTTTCTATGCTGATGAATCCGAAGAAAACAGAATAGATATCCTGTTTGCCAAGTGGAGCCCTGCAAAAAAATATATTACAGCATCGACTCTCGGTCTTGTTAACCGTGCAACAGGATACGAAGAAAAGGAAACCGGAAAAGAGATCAGAGCCGAAATAATCATGTCAGGACCTATGGGTACTGATCTGCCGGGAAGAATCCTTGCAACACTCGGCAAGGGCATCATGGATACAAATGTCAGATACGGATACGGTACAGTATTTAAAGATATTATAAATCTTTATTATCCCGAATCCGAAATGAAGCATGTTTTCCTTATGCTCCCTCCGCCAAAGTGGCAGAAGGAATTCAAGGCAGTTGACTGCGAAGGATGTCTTATCACATTTTTATATGCGCTTCCTATTTCTGAAGAAGAAATGAAATACATGGATGAAAAAGGCATCGAAGCACTTCAGGACCTGTTTGTTGAAAAAAATATCAACATGTTTGATCCGGAGAGAAAATCGGTTATTTAATTTTTAATATTTTTATATAAAGGAGCTAACTTTTACTATGAAGTGGCGTGGAGTAAACGAATTAAGAGAGTTATATTTATCATTTTTTGAAGGAAAAAGTCATACCAGAATGGCAAGTGCACCGCTGATCCCTCAGGGTGACAACAGCCTTCTGCTTATCAACTCCGGTATGGCACCGTTAAAGAAGTTTTTCTTAGGTCAGGCAGTTCCTCCGAACAAAAGAGTTACCACCTGTCAGAAATGTATCAGAACACCTGATATCGAGAGAGTTGGAAAAACAGCAAGACACGGTACATATTTTGAAATGCTCGGAAACTTTTCTTTCGGAGATTATTTTAAGAACGAAGCAATCGAATGGGCATGGGAATTTTTGACCAAGGTTCTTGAGATCCCTGCTGACAGACTCTGGATCACTGTTTTTGAAAGCGATGACGAGGCTGAACAGATCTGGATGGAGAAAATCGGTATTCCGAAGGACAGGATCATCCGTCTTGGCAAAGCAGATAACTTCTGGGAACACGGTTCAGGTCCATGCGGTCCGTGTTCAGAGATCCATTTTGACAGAGGCGAAAGCTACGGTCCGCTTGAGAGCTTTGAGCAGGCAAGTGACTGCGACAGAATCATAGAAATATGGAACCTTGTTTTCAGCCAGTTCGACAGTGACGGAAACGGTCACTATGCTGAAATGAAAAACAAGAATATCGATACAGGTATGGGTCTTGAGAGACTTGCATGTGCTATGCAGGGCGTAGACAACCTCTTTGAAGTTGATACAGTTCAGAATATCATGAAGCATATCAGCAGCATTGCAGGAATCGAATACAAGAAAAATGAAAAATCAGACGTATCTCTCCGTGTTATCACAGACCACATCAGAAGTACAACATTTATGGTCGGCGACGGCGTAATGCCTTCAAACGAAGGAAGAGGCTACGTTTTAAGAAGACTTCTCCGCCGTGCTGCACGTCACGGAAGACTTATCGGAATCACCAGACCTTTCCTGTATGAAGTTTGCGAAACAGTTATTAAGGAAAATGAATCCGCTTATCCTGAACTTCGTGAAAAGGCTGAATATATCAAGAAGATCATTCAGGTTGAGGAAGAAAACTTTGCAAGAACAGTTGACAAAGGTCTTGAACTGTTAAACGGATTTATTGATGAAGCAAAGAACGGCGTGCTTTCAGGTGAAGCAGCATTCAAGCTCAGCGATACATACGGATTCCCTATTGACCTTACAGTTGAAATAGCTGAAGAAAAGGGTCTTAAGATAGATCTTGACAAGTATAATGAACTCGTTCTCGCTCAGCGTGAAAAAGCAAGAGCAGACCATGCTGCAAAGGCAAGCTCTTCATGGGCTGACAACAGCATCAGAATAGATGTTCCGAAGACTGTATTTACAGGATATACTGAAAATAAGACTGAAGGCACCATCGTTGCAATGTTTGACGGCGTTGAACCTAAGGAAAGTGCCAACGAAGGCGACAGCGTAGTAGTTGTTCTTGACAAAACAGCATTTTATGCTGAGAGCGGCGGACAGGAAAGCGATGCAGGTACCATTACAACAGGCAGTGCAGTTATTGCAGTTGATTCTGTTGTAAAGACCGAGGACGGACACTTCCTCCATATCGGAACAGTAGAAAGAGGAACAGTAAACAAGGGTGACAAGGCTGTTTCTGAAATTGATGTCAAGAGAAGAAATGACACAATGAAAAACCATACATCAGCTCATCTTCTTCAGGCAGCACTCAGAGAGATCCTTGGTGATCATGTTCACCAGGCAGGTCAGCTCGTAAGCCACAGAAGCTGCAGATTTGACTTCGCTCATTTCAGTGCACTTACTTCTGAAGAAATCAAGGCTGTTGAGGACAGAGTAAATGAGATAATTCTTTCAGGCATCTCTGTAACAACAAACGAAATGCCGATCGAAGAAGCAAGAAAGCTCGGAGCAATGGCTCTGTTCGGTGAAAAATACGGCGATGTTGTAAGAGTTGTCAAAGCAGGAGATTTCTCAGTTGAATTCTGCGGCGGTACTCATGTTGACAATACTTCAAAGATCGGTCTGTTCAAGATAGTATCAGAAAACTCAGTAGCAGCAGGTGTAAGACGTATTGAAGCTGTAACAGGCGCAGGCGTTCTTGATCTTCTTAATGAAAATATAAAGGTAATAAACGAAGCAGCAGCAGTACTTAAAGCACCAAATGCTTCAGAACTTGTAAACAAATGCTCAGCTGTAATGAACGAATACAAGGCTCTTGAAAAAGAACTTGCAAAGGCAAATGAAGAAAATGCAATGCTCAAGATGGGCTCTTTTGAAGATGGTGCATTTGAGTTCAACGGTGTAAAGGTCATTTCAGCAAGAGTTGACAACATCAAAAATGATGTTCTGAGAACCATGGGCGACAAGCTCCGTGACAAGGGCGAAAATGTTATTGCTGTTCTTGCAGGAATTACTGACGGTACAGGTGTATTCGCAGTTTCATGCTCAAAGGGTGCAGTAGACAAGGGAGCTCATGCAGGCAAGATCGCAAAGGAAATAGCAGGTCTTACAGGCGGTAAGGGCGGCGGACGTCCTGACAGCGCAATGGCCGGAATAGGCGATATTGCAAAAACTGATGAAGCTCTTGGAAAGATAAAGGATGTTTTAAGTCAGTTTATAAAATAAATTTAAAATTTATTATTGATCTCGTACTTAGTCAGCTGTCCGGCTGCAAATGCTGACGCTGACAGGTATCGGATCCTTATGATGAAAGGATGAGAAAAATGGACTGTTTGTTTTGTAAAATTATAAACGGTGAAATACCAAGCAAAAAAGTATATGAAGATGATCTTTGCTATGCATTTTATGATATATCACCGATCGCTCCTGTACATTTTTTAGTTATTCCGAAGGAGCACATTTCAGGTGCAGCAGCAATAACAGCTGAAAATTCTGCAGTAGTTGCACATATTTTTGAAGTCATTGCAAAGCTCGCAAAGGAATTAAAGCTTGATGACGGATTCAGAGTAATAACAAACAACGGTGATGATGCCGGTCAGTCTGTAAAACACCTTCATTTCCACGTAATTGCAGGCAAGAAGCTCGGCTGGAGTTCTGAACAGGGGGATTAATGCCATGGCAGAGACGTATACACTTAATGTTGCAGGACTTACCAGAGAACTGACAAAGTATCCTGTAAGTGACAAGCTTGATATTGCAGCTTTTATTATGTTTTCAGATGTTGAACTGACAGTAAAATGTGCAGAGGAGCTTCTGAAAAAAGTAAGTGACTTTGACGTGATCCTTACTGCTGAGGCAAAAGGTATCCCGCTCGCTTATGAGATGGCACGTCAGTCCGGAAAGCCTTATGTTATTGCAAGAAAGTCAGTAAAGGTATACATGGCAAATGCTGTAAGTGCGACAGTAAAGTCGATCACCACAGCAAAGGAACAGACTATTTATCTCGGTGATGAGGATGCAGCAAAGCTTAAAGGCAAAAAAGTTCTTATCGCTGATGATGTTATCAGTACAGGCGAATCACTGACTGCTCTTGAAAAATTATGCAGTGCCTGTCAGGGTGAAATTTCAGCAAAATGTGCAGTTCTTGCTGAAGGCGATGCTGCCGACAGAAAAGACATTGTATTTCTTGAAAAGCTCCCGCTGTTTTTTAAATAATGAAAGGTAAATGAATAATGAAGCGAAAAATAGTCTATATAGGATCATCTTATATTACAGGAATATTTTTCGCTTCTTTTTTTTCAGCCAAAACTGAAATCACTTTATTTTTTACGGCTCTGTTCTTTTTTTCAGTTTTTTGTAAAATAAAAAACATTAAAATTGTCTGTTTTCTTGTCTGTGCACTTTCGTTTTCATTTGGAGCAGGTGAATATGAACTGTATGAGCATTTTATCCATGAAAAGACGGCAGGATACTCCGGTCAGACAGTTTCCTTTGAAGGAAAGGTCTCAGAATATGAGCAGTATTCCGGAGAAAAAACGTCATATGTTTTTAAGGGGAAAATTAACGGAAAGCAGAATGTGAAGCTTTCATACTACGGTGATGACCTGAACTGTGAAATTTCTGACACGGTGTCGTTTGAATGCGCTGTCAAAGAACCGGAAAACACATACTTGTTTTCAAAAAAAGATTATTATGAAGGAAAAGGGATTTTTCTTGAAACTTACAGTGTAAGCAGCTTATCAGTGATAAAAAACAAATCTTTTTCATTAAAGCGTTCATTAAAAAAATGCAGTGAAAAAGTATCTGATGAAATTATGGAAAGACTTCCGAATGAATACGGCGGTTTTATAGTTTCGATGCTTCTTTCAGACAAAAGCGGTCTTGAGGAAGAAACGGAAAACGCCCTGTACAGATGCGGGACAGGTCATATCATGGCTGTTTCCGGACTTCATCTTGTTATTCTGGTGTCTCTTCTTTCGGCTTTTTTATCATGCTTTGGCTTGTCCGGAAAAATAAAATTTTTAATATCAGAACTGATCATTGTCTTTTTTGTAATGTTTTCCGGGATGTCGGTGTCTGTTGTCAGAGCTGCGCTCATGCTGACCTTACTCAACGGTTCCGGCATATTTTCAAGAAAAAATGATCCTTTAAATTCTCTTTGTTTAGCAGTATTGCTGATGATGGTGCCTGAGCCGTATCTTATCCGCAGTTCTTCTTTTCTTCTCTCCGTATCAGGTACATTCGGAGCGGCTGTATTTGCACCTTTTGTTCTGAAAAATGCGGAAAACGAACACTTAACAGACAGGATAGCCAACAGTATGATCTCAGTTCTGTGCATATCTGCCTGTGTTTTTCCATGTTCATTTCTGTTTTTCGATGAGATATCGGTCATCACGCCGATCACCAATCTCATAATGATGCCTCTGTGTGAGGGTGCACTTGTTTTTGGCTTTCTGGCAGCACTATTTTCAGGAACGGACATTTTTATGTTTCCTTTTCTTGCAGCCGGCGGACTTTTATCAAAGGCAGCTCTTATGATCTCAGATTTTTTCGGAAGTCTTTCATTTGCCTGTATTCCGTCCGGTAAAAGCTATCTTCCCGTACTGATATTGTTTCTGACAGCTTTTATTGTATTTACGGCTGTAAAAAGCAAAAACGGCAGGTATACCGGAGCCGCCGTAGTAATATCATTTTTACTGATTTTTGTAACCGGCTCTCTTGAAAAATATCTGACGAAGGATGTAATATCAGTATACAGAGCAGGAAAAAACGATTCATGCGCTGTGGTCGTAAAATACAGAAACAATGCTGATATTATCGACTTAAGAGGAGACAGGAACAATGTAAAGTATCTCAGTAAACTCCTTTCGAGGGAAGGAATAAGAAAAATAGGCTCAGTGACCCTTTGTGACAAGGCCTATCAGGAAATGTCGTCTTTTAATTCTTCAATGGGTCTTTTCAAAATAGAAAATGTATATGTTTCAGAAGATACGTTTGATTTTGATGAAGCAGAAATATGCGGATGTATTCCAAAAAAATGTGATATATATGAAATGGATCAGATATATGAAAATTATAAGATCTCTGTAGACAGAGATTCTGTTCATGTAATATACAAAAATACCGATATAATAATTACCTCCTCATCCTGTACAGCAAACGGAACTGAATATAACAGTTCAGGAGTATATTCGATCAGTGCTGACAGCAGGGGAAACATAAAATATGAAAACTATTCTGTGAATAATTAAAGCTGAAGGCAGAATTACATCCATGCATGATCCTTTAATTATTTTCATGAATTAAAATAAATATACGGAAAGCGGTGATCAGATGTCTGTTTTGCAGCCCGATGATTTTGAAAAAAAATTAAAGTCCGATAAAAGCATAAAAAATATTTATTATATTTACGGCAGGGATACCGGGGTGGTATTGAAGCTTTCAAAGCTTGTAAAAAAGAAAGTTCTCGGAGAAAATTATACAGATTCTGATTATATGAAAATTGATTTTAAAAATTTCAGTCTCAGCAGTTTTACAGATACAGCTGAAATATATCCTATGTTTTCAGAATATAATTTTATCGAGCTTAATGATTTCAATGCAGAAGAGCTGAATGCCGAAGAACTGAAAGTCTTTATGAAGGTAATGGAAAATATTCCGGAACAGACCGTTATTCTGATTTCCATTACAGGCTTTGATATAAAGGGCGGAAAAAAAGCACCCGGCGCGAAGAATAAAAAAGTAATTGATGCTGCAGAAAAATACGGACTGTGTGCAGAAGCTGAGCTCAGAAAGCCGCAGGAGATGTCGGCATTTATTAATGATATCGCAGTTAAAAACGGCTGTACGATAAGCAGACAAAATGCAGAACTAATTGCCCAGATGTGTCTTGGAAATACTCTTCAGGCTGAAAATGAAACAGAGAAGCTTTGCTCCTACGCAGACGGCTCTGAAATAACTGAAGAAATGATAGAGGAAATGGTTACAAAGACACTTGACACCACATCTTTTGCTCTTGCTTCAGCAGTTGCCTCCTTCAACGCACATACGGCGTTCAAGATACTTAATGAGGTCATGGATCAGAGGATAGAGTGTGTTATAGTTCTTTCAGCACTTTCTTCTGCCTTTATGGATCTTTACAGGGCGAAAACGGCCTCAGACTCAGGTGTGAGCATTAATGATGCAGCGGCAGATTTCGGATACAGAGGAAGAGAATTTGTTATGAAAAATGCGTTCAGAGATGCGAAAAAAACATCCTGCACACATCTGAGAAAATGTCTGGATATTTTGTGCTCGGCAGATCTGGAATGCAAATCCACCAGACTTGATCAGAGAATAATAATAGAAAAAGCGATAGCTCAGATGTTTTTGAGCAGAGAGGGGTCAAACTGATTTGTTAAAACTTGATAAAGTAGTTATAGTCGAGGGAAAATACGACAAAATAAAGCTTTCATCGATAATAGACGGAATAATAATAGTGACAAACGGATTCAGTATTTTTAAGGATAAGGAAAAGCTTGAGCTTATCCGTATGTACGCAAGGGAAAAGGGAATAATAATCCTTACGGATTCTGACAGTGCGGGGTTTAAGATAAGAGGCTATCTCAAAGGCTCTGTTCCGAATGACAGGATCACAAATGTTTATATTCCTGATGTTTTCGGGAAGGAAAAAAGAAAGTTAAAGCCTTCGAGTGAGGGAAAGCTTGGCGTTGAGGGCATTGAACCTGAGCTTATAACCGAAGCATTCAGAAAAGCCGGAATATGTTTTTCTGAAAATGATATACCTTCTGAAAAAGAGCCGGTAACCAGAGCCGATCTTTTCGAACTTGGACTCATGGGTACAGATGACAGCAGCAAAAAAAGGCAGCAGCTTCTGAAAAAGCTGGGACTTCCTGAAAAGCTTTCAACTACAGGAATGCTTGAAGCCATAAATGTCATGTATTCCAGAGAAGAAATATTTGAAATAATGAACAGCAACGAAAGCAAGGAGGATCAAACCTGATGGTATTTTCAAGTCTGAACTTTATTTTTGTTTTTTTGCCGCTGCTTCTGATAATTTATATGGCAGCTTCAAAAAAGTATAAAAATCTCATTCTTCTGATTGCAGGACTTATTTTCTATGCATGGGGCGAGCCTGTATATCTTTGGGTCATGCTTGTGTCCTCGATCGTTGATTTTTCAGCCGGTATTTATATAGGAAAGTCGGAGGACCGGAAAAAAAGCAGGCTTGTGCTGATAATTTCCATGGTAGTTGATCTCGGATTTTTATTTGTGTTCAAGTACAGCGGATTTGCTGTCAGAACAGTAAACAGCATATTCGGAACAGATATTGCGCCGCCTGATCTTCCTCTTCCGATCGGAATTTCATTTTATACATTTCAGAGTATGTCCTATACAATAGACGTATATCTGAAAAAAGTAAAAACCCAGAAAAATTTTATAAATTATCTGACATACGTTTCACTCTTCCCTCAGCTGGTCGCAGGACCTATAGTAAGATATGAGGATGTCGCAGAGGAGATAGAGTCAAGGGCTGTCAATGCAGACAAATTCGGTGAAGGCGCAGGATATTTTATAAAAGGACTTGGAAAAAAAGTTCTGCTTGCCAACAACGTCGGAATGCTGTGGACTTCCATAAAAGCCATGGATCTTTCTGAAATATCAGTCTTAACGGCATGGCTCGGAATCCTTGCATACACATTTCAGATCTATTATGATTTTTCAGGATATTCCGATATGGCCATAGGTCTGGGAAAAATGTTCGGCTTTGATTTCCCGATAAACTTTGATCATCCTTATCAGTCTGCCAGTATAACTGAATTCTGGAGAAGATGGCATATTACTCTCGGAGCATGGTTCAGAACATATGTTTATATTCCTCTTGGCGGCAACAGAAAAGGAAAATTTAAAATGTACAGAAATCTGGCAGTAGTATGGCTTCTTACAGGCTTCTGGCACGGGGCAAGCTTCAATTTTATTGTCTGGGGTGCATTTTACGGTTTCCTTATAATAATAGAAAAAGCAGGCTTTCTCAAAGTCCTCGAAAAACTTCCGACACTTGTCAGCAAGGCATATACTTTTATCCTGGTAATGATAGGATGGGTATTTTTCGATACCGAAAATCTTTCACAGGCAGGACAGTATATCAAGGCTATGTTTGCAGGAAACGGTCTTTATGACAGCCTTTCGCTGTACCAGTTAAGATCATACATTATTATTGTACTGATTTGCGCAGTGGGCTCAACAGATATTGTAAAAAGAACAGCTGAGAAGATTTCAGGCATAAAAAAGCTGGAAAAGGTGTCATGTCTCCTTACTCCTGCTCTTCAGGTGTGCATTTTCCTTCTCTGTACATGTTTTCTGGTTGATCCTTCATACAATCCGTTTCTTTATTTCAGATTTTAAAGGAGGCTTTGGAAAAAAATGAAACATCAGAGAAAAATCACAACGATCCTGTTCTTTATATGTATTCTTGGGTTACCGTTCCTTACTTTGTTTTCTCCTAAAAAATCATTTTCAGAGCTTGAAAACCGTTATCTGAAAAAAAGATCTTCATTTTCAGTATCAGGCTGGTTTGACAAAACCTTTATGGATGACTGGGAAAACTATTTGTCTGATCATTTTATAGGCAGGACAAACTGGATAAAAGCAAAGATCAATGTTCAGATAGCGTCAGGCAAAAATGAGATCAACGGAACATACATTACATCCCAGCGACTTATGGAAGTAATTCCTGAACCTGACATGGACAAGATAGAAAAATCAGTAAATGCCATAAACAGTTTTTCAAAAAAGACCGATAAACCTGTTTATGTACTGCTTGCTCCGACATCAGCAGGTATTTATGCTGATACGCTTCCGGAAAATACTCCACAGCTTGATCAGAGAAATATAATTTCTGAAATTTACAGCAAATTTGACGAGGAAGTGACTACTGTTGACACGTTTGATTTTCTGAAAGCCAGCAAGGATCACTACATCTACTACAGAACAGATCATCACTGGACTTCTCTCGGAGCCTATTATGCGTACAGTATCGCTATTCAGAAGATGGGTTTTTCACCTGTACTGTTCAGTAAATACAACATTGAACATGCCGCAGGCGATTTTCAGGGAACTTATTATTCAAGAACACTGTATGACAAAACAGAAAAAGATATTATAGATATTTATTCATGTGAAGGAGGAAACTCCATAAAATCCTGTACAGTAACGAAAGCGATAATCAACGGAACAGCAGATTCAGAAGTGTATGATGATATTTATTTCAGAGAGTTTCTGGATAAAAAAGACAAATATTCGACCTATCTCGGACAGAATCAGCCGATGATAAATATAAAGACCGACAGTGAAAGTGATAAAAAGCTCCTTGTTTTCAAGGATTCATACGCACATTCATTTATTCCTTTTCTGACTCAGCACTATAATGAAATAACAGTTCTTGATATGAGATATATCAGAAAACTCTCAGAGTACCTGCCCGATTCAGAGATTGAAAAATATTCCCAGATCCTTTTTCTGTACAATTCGACCACATTTTCCGATGATGACTTTATTAAAAATCTGAATTATTAAATCTGATCAGTTTAATAAAAATACCGCGCCTTTGAAAGACGCGGTATTTTTTGTATATTAAGTTTTTTGGTTTTATTCAACGCCGTATGTTTTTCTGTATTCAAGCATCTTGTCAAGATACTCTTTTCCTTCGATGACACCGTTTCTGATAGCATCGATTATATCGTTGATCGTAACTATTGAAAATACATCTATTCCGAATTCCTGTTTTACTTCACCTACAGCAGAAAGTTCGCCCTTTCCTTTTTCCATTCTGTCAACAGAGATTATCATTGCCTGGATGTTTACATCAGCCTGTTCCTTAAGAACCGGAATAACCTGTCTGATGGCAGTGCCTGCTGTGATAACGTCCTCGATAATAACTACCTTTTCACCGTCAGTGAGCTTCTTGCCGACGATAACTCCGCCTTCACCGTGGTCTTTTGCTTCTTTTCTGTCGAAGCAGTAGTTTACATCCATATTGTATTTGTTGTAAAGTGCAACACTGCAGCTTACAGCAAGAGGAATTCCTTTGTATGCAGGTCCGAAAAGTGTATCAGGAGAAAGTCCGTTTTCTTTTATGCACTGAGCATAAAATTCTCCGAGTTTTGCAAGCTGAGCACCTGTCTTGTAGTTTCCTGTGTTTACAAAATATGGTGCCTTTCTTCCGCTTTTTAATGTGAAATCTCCGAATGTAAGAACGCCGCATTCAGTCATAAATTTTATGAAGTTCTCTTTGTAACTCATGATGATCCTCCGTTTATTTTAAAAATTTACAGCTAACCTCTGCTGTATCATATTTTAAGGAACCACTGATTAAATCACGTCTGACGACTTGACGTACAGTCTGCTTGCATAATTTCCGCCATCCTGCACAAAAACTCCTTGACATACGACAGTATGCCTGCGTCGTTTTTATGC
>JAZQPR010000168.1:0-23649 GCA_045628605.1 Oscillospiraceae bacterium | reverse complement strand
ACCAGAATGAGCTTACCGTCTTTCTTATTCTCAAGCTTTCTGTAAATTGCCTCTGAGAGCTTTGCCTTGTACTGTCCGTACTGTTCAAGGTCATCCGCTTCAATTCCGAGTGTATCGGCAATTTCAGTGATTTTTTTCATATTTGCTCCCTGAGCAATTTCGATATCAGTTAACATAAATTCCGTCCCTTTCACCTTAAGAAATTTATTCTAGGGAAACGCTGATTAAGTCTGGCGTACAGAATGCGCAGTCAGAATTTTCGTCAGACTGCATAAAAACAACGCAGGCATACTGTCGCACCCCAAGGGCACTTCCTTCGGGCGTATGTCAAGGAGTTTTTGTGCAGGATGGCGGAAATTATGCAAGCAGACTGTACGTCAAGTCGTCAGACGTGATTTAATCAGTGATTCCTTAATATCTTAAAAAAATCGGGGTGTAATAAATGAATAATCAGGATCCAAAACAGTATACAGAAGGTATGATCGAAAAATTAAAAAATTCAGTTAGGAAACTAAATAAACCGAACAGTACGATTTTTGCTCCGCCGATGACGTTGCCTGAAATAGTAAAATTTGAGGTAATGAAACATATCAGAATTACAGATGATTTCAGAGAATGGCTCAGGTTTTCATCAGGATGCAGTATAGATAACGGGGAGTATCAGATCTTTTTTCCTTATACGGTAAATGAATTTGACAGCATGATATCAGCTGATGAAGCTGCTGTTGGAGGAATCAGATCCTGTAACATAGTTTTTACAGTGAATAAATCCACAGGACGATTTTATAAAAATGAAAACGGAACAAAAACTATGCTGAATAATTTCGGAGAGATCATAGATCTTGTTGCACAGTATATAATTGAAAATTCAGGCGTTCCAAGTGAAGTTCATTCAAATTTTTTTGAACGCAGCAGCAGATTTAAGGCCGACAGCAGTATAAATACATCTTCCGGTCTTAATAATTGTTCAGGTCAGAGTAATTCATATCAAGGGGCACCAAATTTTGTTTTAGCAACATCCGATCCGTATGAGCTGGAAAAGAAAATTGATAAAATTACAAATATACATAAACAGTTTACACAGTCATATCCATCATATTTTGATGCACCTGCATCTGATTCGGAAATAGAAATGATAGAAAAAGCAAATAGAATTACTATCCCTTTGACTTATAAAAAATGGCTCAAAAAATTCAGATGCTGCAGTATTTTTGGCGATACATTCAGATTTTTTCTTCCCGAGAGCAGCGGCTATTATAATTCTCTTGTCCCGAATGAATATTTGGTTATAGGAGAAATGGTCGGAGATGGAGAAAGAATATGTATTTCGAAAAAAAACGCAAAAATTGTATCTGTGTATCATGATGTTATTACAGAATATGATGATTTTGAAGTTATTATTGATGCAATTCTTCAGATCTTTTCAGATTTTTCTGACGCAGAATCCTATTCAAATATTATAGATCCGAACAGTGATACAATAAAAATGATGTCAGACAAGGAACTGTACAGTTATATAATGAAGCCAAAACCTGAAAAATACAAAGAAGCACAGAATCTATGGAATCAATATTTTAAGAACAATGAGCGGAAACTTGAGGAATTTGTTAATTATCTTAAATTAAACAGGCAGAAGGATAAAAGAAAAGCGTTCAGAAACAATTATTTTGAGGAAATCATGTTTATGCTTAGAGTATGTGCGGTCAAAGATTTCTGGAATAATGAACGTGATCTTATTTGTCATGGAAAAGGAACTGTAAACTGGTGTCCTGAACAGCAGATCAGAATTTTAAGTAAAAACAGTATTACAGGAATGATGTCCAAAAATGCTGCTCCTGGATTTGTAATGGACGACAGAGGAGATCCGCTGGTCAATATGTCCGGGATGAATATTTTGTATGATGCTCATCAGATGTATGATGCATATCATTATCCTATGTATGCAGGTCTGGGACAGAATATTCAGGCTTTGACACCTTTTTCTCACATTACAGGAGCACACAGAATAAATTATATATGATTTTCTGATTCAGACAGAAAATGAAATATTCAGAAGATTTTTAAGGAGATATTGAGTATGGAAAAAGTCAGAAAACTGACCGATGATCAGATCACAAAACTCGGAAATCCCGGAAACCCAACCGGAGAAGCAGGAGAAATGATGCTTGAAAGAATGAATGTCAGCCATTCAAAGCTTACTGACTGGGCACTCGGGTTAATTGATTTTGGTATAAATGATCATGTTCTTGACGTAGGATGCGGAGGAGGAGCAGCGCTAAAAAAAATATCCGGAATAGTATCATCAGGATATTTGTATGGTGTTGATCATTCAGATCTTTCAGTTTCTCTTACCGAAAAAAACAATGCTGATATTATAAAAGAGGGTAGAATGAATATCCTGAAATCATCAGTTGAGAAGCTTCCTTTTCTTAATGCTATTTTTGATAAGATAATTACAGTGGAAAGTTTCTATTTCTGGCCTGATCCTCAGAATAATCTGAAAGAAATAAGACGAACATTGAAGCCTTCAGGAAAATTTTATCTTGTATCTGAAATATTTGATCAGCCTGATCTGCCGAAAGAAGTATTATACAACATAAAAAAATATAATCTGTATAATCCTGATATTCAGACATTTGAAAATCTTTTTTACAAAGCCGGATTTAAAAAGGTAAATATACATACCAAAACGGAAGAATCATGGATATGTGTTGAGGGAATCAATTAATTAAACATAAAAAAAGGACAGCTTGATAGGCTGTCCTTTTTTTATGTTATTAACCTTTGACATTTTCATTTCTCTTTAATGCAAGTTTTGAAAATATTTTCGGAAGTCGGAAAAGAACTTTTCCTTTAACTTCATCGTTTGAGACAAATCCGAGCTGACTGTGTTTGCTGTCAAGAGAAATATTCCTGTTGTCTCCCAGAACAAAAATACAGTTGTCAGGCACTGTAACCGGATAAGAATCAAATGCTTTCATATCATTTGTGGTCAGTGTATTGACAAAATGGTCTGCTTCCAGTCTGGCACCTTCTGAGTAAAGCTGTTCATCAACTTCTTTTCCGTCAACATACACTATTCCGGTTGTAAAATCAATATCAACAGTCTGACCTTCTGTTGCTATTACTCTTTTTACGATCTCTTTTCCGAGCTTTTGACTTTTGATAATAACTACATCATTGTCTTTGGGCGTATAACCGATTCTTGTTGAAATAAGCTGGTCGCTTTCAACATATGTCGGTTCCATTGATCGGCCGGAAACTTCTGAACGCTGAAGAATAAATGTAAAAGTCAGTTTATAGAGACCTATGGTAATAAAAAATACCATAACAAATTCAAATACATCTTTAATAAAAGATTTAAAAGTGTATTTTCTTTTTTTGTTTTGATCATTATTCTGATCTGCTTCTGCAGAATCTGTAACTGTAGAAGAAACTTCAGTTTCTGTATTATTATCTGATTTATTTTTTTTCATATGCTGTACCTTTCTTTTCTGTATTTTTTATCTGATGTTGATAAAAGTTCCGTAAAAAGAGAAATGTTCTGATAATTCACGGCACGCGTTATCAGCGTCGGTGTAGTCTTTAAAAATACCGAAAACAGCTGCACCGCTTCCGGTCATCATAGTACCGAGCGTACGGTGTTTTTTCATGATTTTTTTGATGGCATCAATATCATCAGGAATATCAGTGTTTTCAAAAGTGTTCAGGCATAACGGCATGAGTCCGGAAATATCAGAATCATTTATATGTTTAAGGATCTCTGATTTGTTATGATGAACTGTATTTTCAAGAAGATCGATCTGTCTGTATGCTTCCGGTGTAGAAACCCCTTTATTTCCTTTAGCACAAACTATATAGTGTGAAGGAAGGGGGGGAAGCGGTTTTACTATTTCACCGATTCCTTCAACCAGACACAGTTTTCCTTTTATAAAAAATGGTGTATCAGCTCCGGTTGCGGCAGCAATTTTCATAAGCTTTTCATCATCCATCTGAGTTTTGAAATATCCATTGAGAAGCTTGAGTACACCGGCTGCATTTGTGCTTCCGCCGCCCATACCAGCTTCATTTGGAATATTTTTATCTATATGAATGTGAATTCCGGGATTTTCTATACCTGATTCTTTAAAAAATTCAGCTGCAGCTTTCCAGACAATGTTTCTGCTGTCTGTCGGAATTCCGGGTTTTGAACAGCTGACAGAAATATTTTTTGAATTATTAAATTCGATAGTGACTGTATCACAAAGAGATATTTCTTCAAATATACTTTCAATATTGTGATAACCGTCCGGTCTTTTTCCTGTAACATCAAGAGAAAGATTGATTTTTGCATAAGTTGAAGCTGTTATTCTGTCCATCATAATTCTCCAAGAAATTCTTCAATTCTCTTTACTGCTGTATTAAGATGATTTAGTGAATAAGCATATGATATTCTGATATAGCCTTCGCCGCATTCTCCAAATGCATTTCCCGGAACAACAGCAACTTTTTTACTGTATAACAGCTTTTCGCAGAATTCTTCACTTGAAAGACCTGTACTTTTTATACACGGGAAAACATAGAACGCACCCTCAGGATTGAAGCAGGTAAGTCCAAGTCGGTTGAAAGCGTCAACAAGAAATCTTCTTCTGACATCATATTCGAAAGTCATTTTTCTTACTTCATCTTCACAGTTTTCAAGTGCTTCAATACCTGCATACTGACTGACAGTCGGAGAGCACATGATAGCAAACTGATGAAGCTTTACAATTTGCTTTACAAGCGGTGCAGGAGCACAAACATATCCGAGACGCCAACCTGTCATGGCAAAGGCTTTTGAAAAACCGTTAATATATATCGTTCTTTCCTGCATACCGTCAATCTCAATTATTGAACAGTGTTTTCTTCCGTAAGTGAGCTCAGAATATATCTCATCAGAAAGAACAATGATATTTGTATCTCTTAATACTTCTGCTATTTTTTCCAGATCTTCACGTGTCATAATTGCACCTGTCGGATTGTTTGGATAAGGAAGAATGAGAAGCTTTGTTCTGTCAGTGATTTTGCTTTTCAGATCATCTGCTGTAAGTTTGAAGTTGTTTTCTACTTTTGTTTCAAGTGAGACAGGTATTCCTCCTGACATTCTGACTATAGGACTGTAGCATACAAAGCAAGGTTCAACGATAAGAACCTCATCACCAGGCTCTATGATAGAACGTATGGAGATATCAATAGCTTCAGAACCGCCGACTGTGACAACTACTTCACTCAGAGGATCGTATTCAACTCCTGTTCGTTTTTTCGTATAGTTTGAAATTGAAGTTCTCAGAGCGGCAAGACCTGCGTTTGCAGTATAAACTGTTCTTTTTCTCTCAATAGTCTGCATAGCTTTTTGTCTTATAGACCACGGAGTAGGAAAATCAGGTTCACCGACACCGAGACTGATAACACCTTCAAGCTGCTGAGCTATATCAAAAAATTTTCTTATACCTGAAGGTTTTATGTCAATAATGGTTTTGTTTAAAACTTTTTCGTAATCTATCACGGAGAAACCAGACCCCTCTCATCGATCATACCATTCTGGTCAATATATATTCCTTTTTCCTTGTATCTTTTGAGCATAAAATGAGTAGCAGTTGAAAGAACACCTTCAATTGTCGAAAGCTTCTGTGATACAAACAGTGCAATGGTTTTAAGATCCGTACCCTTGGCAGTAACAGCAAGATCGAAAGATCCTGACATAAGTGAAACACTGTCAACTTCATCATACATCATTATAGTTTTGGCAAGATCATCAAAACCGCAGTCACGCTGAGGAGTAACCTTTATTTCAATAAAAGCAGTAACTGTGTTTTTTTCAGCAAGCTCTTCATTGAGAATAACACTGTATCCCATGATTGTGCCGTTGTTTTCATATTCTTTTATTTTTTTCGCAACTTCGTCTTCTGTAGTATTCAGCATCGCCGCCAGCTGCTCGTTTGAAAATCTTGAATTTTGTCTTAATAATTGCAATAGTGGATCCATAAAATACTCCTGTTCTCCGCAGATAAAACATATTAACCGGAATCATGCGGTATTCCGTAATGGTTAATCAGATTTTTATGCTGTACGGTTTATGAGATTCAAAATAGAAAACCTCAGTAAAACCGGCTTCTTTAGCAATTTCTAAAGCTTCTCTGATCCCTTTGCCGAGATCATCGGTACAATGTGAATCAGAGCCGACGGTAATGATTTTTCCGCCGAATTTTCTATAAAGTTTTATAAGATCAATATCAGGAAAAGTTTTTTTATAAAGCTGCCTTAACCCTGATGAGTTTATTTCAATTCCTTTGTCTTTGCTTATTATTTCTTTAAAACATTTTACTATTATATCATAATAGTCGGAAATATCTGTTTTGATCTCTGCTTCACCTTCGATATATCTGAGAGGATATGTGAGATGACCTAAAACATCAAATTTCCCCCAGACACAAAGCTTATAAATTTCTCCGAAATATTCATTCAGAAGTTCTTTGATATTTTCTTTGCTGTAATCAAGAAAAGCAAAGTCAGGACGCATTGGAAGCTCATGAACTGAACCTATAATAAAGTCGAGTCTTTCGTCATCAGCAATAATATCAGCTGATTTGAAATCATGCGTAGCCTGCCCGAGCTCTATGCCGTTTAAAAATTTCAGAGAAGAACCGGATAAACTGTTCTTAAGGTTTATATTTGATTCCATTGATTTGTTAAACAGATCAAGATTATTGTAAAAATGTTCTTCATCCAGCTGAAATGAATAGCTTTCTCTTCCAAGAAGACGATTGGCTTCGCAGTGCTCTGTGATGCTCAGTACAGAAAAACCCAGTTCACAGGCTCGTTTTGCAAGTTCTTCAGGTGTATTGAACCCGTCCGGAGAATTTGCAGTATGAGTATGACAGTCTAACATTAAAATAATTCATCCTTTTATAAAAAATTAAATTGTTGTAAGTGTTGAATGAACTGATGTAAAACAGATAAGAATCAGTTTATATCACACACATTATAAATTATATCACATTTTAAAATGAATAACCAGTACTAATTATAATAATGTTTTTGAAATAGTTATTCATAACATAAAGAAAATGCGGATATTCCGACAATACAGATCGATTTTCAGCTGTTTTTGTGAATGGTGCACATGTAAAATTTGTACTTATGATGTGATAAAATAACCAAAACAAGAAAAAAAATAAATTGAACACACCGGTGTTGTTACTATTATACAAAAAAAATCGCAAGTGTAAAATAAATCTATATAGGAATAATTGAATAAAAACTAGAATAATATATTTATTAACAAAAACAACAAAAAAACATAATTTTCTTTTGATATTTTGATGTATTATAGTTGTTAAATATGTACGATTTGTGATAGATTTTTTAAAATAAGTAAAAATAGTACATGTTGTAGTAAAATTATTGTATTCTATTACGTATGGATAAAATATATAATAAGACCATAAGATATGTGAAAAAAATTCACATAATTGAAAAATTAGGAGGGTTTTTATTATGAAATTTAAAAGAGCTTTATGTGCAATTGCTGCTTTAGCAATGGTAGGAACATGTTTCACAGGATGTGGCGGCGGAAGCGAAAGCAGTACCGCTGGCAGCAGTGATACAAACAATTCTTCAGCAGCTGACAACAACAAAAAAGATGATAACACTTCTGAAACTAAGGAACTCACAGTATGGAGTATTTCTACAGAAAGTGACTCATTCCACGGTGCTTATGAACAGGCAATCGAAGACTTCGAAGCTAGCCATCCAGGCGTAAAAGTAACACACGAAACATTCGAAAATGAATCATACAAGACAAAGATCAAAACAGCAGTTGCTGCTAAGGATCTTCCGGACGTATACTTCTCATGGGCAGGCGGATTCACACAGACATTCGTAGAATCAGGTGCTGTTCTTGATGTTACAGAAGCTTACAACAGCAAATATAAGAATGATCTTCCTGAAGCAGCTGTTTCAAACCTTATGTTTGACGGCAAACTCTATGGTTCATGTATGACAACACCTGTATCATGCATGTGGTATAACAAGAAGTTATTTGATCAGGCTGGCGCTAAGGTTCCGGAAACACTTGATGAATTCAAGGATGCTTGTAAGAAACTTAAAGATTCAGGCGTAACACCAATCGCTACAAGTGTTAAGGATGCATGGGTTCTTTGTATGCTTCATGATGCTCTTACACTCAAGTCTGTTGGTTATGATATGCTCAACAAGACACTTACAAAGCAGGCTGGCGGCGACTATATGGATCCGGGCTTCTTAAAATCAATTCAGGCTATCAAGGATCTCCAGGATATGGGCGCATTTATCGATGGTGCTACAGCTCTCTCCAACGACGAAGCTCAGCAGGAATTCTTCAATGAAAACGCTGCTATGTACTTCACAGGAAGCTGGATGGGCGGTTCAATCGTTAGCGACTGTGCTGACCGTGTAGATGATTACGATGTTGCTCCTGTTCCGGTTATCGATTCTTCTAAGTGCTCACTCACAGATTTCATGGGCGGCGGTTCTGACTCACTTCTCGTTTCAGCATATTCAGCTGAACCTGATCTTGCTACAGAACTTGCATTTGAAATCTGCAAAGGCGTTTCACACTACGGATACATCAGTGGTGCTGGAATCCCTGCTTGGAAGATCGACTACGATGACAGCGCAGTTCCTGCTATAACAAAGAAAGTTGCTTCATACGCTTCAGGTGCTTCATCATTCACACTTTGGTTTGATACACTTCTCGTAAGCGATGATGCTGAAAAATATAAACAGACTCTCCAGAACTTCTATGCAGGTAATTTAACTCCTGAACAGTTCCAGGAAGAAATGGCTAAAATTCTTGGCTAATAAAAAGATATCTTCTTAAGAATCAATCTTAATTTTCTTCTAATCCCCTTAAATCATATTATAACGGCTGACCGGCCCTGACCACCGGTCAGCAGTTTAATGTGATTACAAATTTCTAAGCAAAACTAAATCCGGTCAAAAAATAAAATAAGGCAGGGTCATTATGGACAAAGTAAGAAAAAATAAACTTGCCATTTTAATATTTATGCTTCCGGCTACAATATTATTTTTAGGTATTATTATTATTCCTATTTTTGAGTCAGCATATTTCAGCTTACTCGATTGGGATGGAATCAATAAATCTACATTTGTAGGTGTACAGAACTACGTTGAGTTATTTACAAGTAAGCAGGATAACGTACTTTTGACAATAAAAAATGCGTTCTTACTTGCATTGCTTTCCGTATTTATACAGCTTCCTTTAGCACTTGGACTTGCATTGCTTATTTCCAGAAAGGTTAAAGGCGAGAGATTTTTTATAACAATTTATTTTATTCCTGTTCTTCTTTCAACGGTTGTTATAGGTCAGTTATTTAATAAATTCTACTATCCTACTAACAGCGGTCTTCTTAACATGGCACTTACCAAAATTGGTATAATTGATAAAGCTGTTGCATGGGCAGGTGACGATAAAACAGCTTTGGCTGCAGTTTTTGTTCCTCAGCTATGGCAGTTTGTCGGATATCATATGCTTCTGATGTATGCCGGAGTAAAAAGTGTTTCTCCTGATGTAATTGAAGCAGCTACGATCGATGGAGCTACTGACTGGCAGATTTCTTCCAAAATTATTATTCCTTTGCTCAAACCGGTTATTAAGATTTGCGTAATCTTTGCAGTAACAGGTTCTCTGAAGGCATACGATATAGTATTCGTTATGACTAAAGGTAATTACGGAAGTGAAGTTCCAAGTACACTTATGGTTAAGCAGACATTTGATCATGGTCGTTACGGATACGGAAGTAGTGTAGCGATGATCATTATTTTCCTTTGCTTCTTCTTTGCAATTTTAATTAAAAAATGTTTCAAGACGGAGGATTATAGTGATGAAAAATAATTCAGAAAATAAATATGCACCGAATCAAAGTAAAAAAATGCTTAAGAAAATGAAAAAGGGCGCAAGTCCTATTGTTTACATTCTGCTTATAATCTGGGCATTTGTGTGCGTATTTCCTATATATTACTTATTTACATTTTCCCTGAAATCAAACAGTGAAATTTTTAAAACAAATCCGCTTGGTCTTCCAAAAGAATGGTTATGGGATAACTATCTTAAAGCATTTAAATATGAACACGGTATGGGATTAAAAGAATATTTGAATCTTAAAGATCCTACGATGCTCACATATTTTGGAAACAGCGCACTTGTAAGTGTTGTAACAATTGCAATTACTATTATATGTGCTCTTATGGCAACATATGCTCTTACTAGAATGAAGTGGCCCGGAAGAAAACTTGCAAATGATATTTTCATGCTCGGTCTTACAATTCCGATTCATGCAGCACTTTTGCCTGTATTTCTTCTCTTTAAACAAATTGGTTTATTAAATACTCGTTCAGGACTTATTATTCCTTATGCAGCTTTTGCATTGTCCATGGCGATAATGATATTCGGAAGCTTTATGGAAAATATTCCTTATGAACTTGAAGAGTCAGCTTGTATTGACGGATGCGGAACATTCGGTATTTTCTTTAAGATTATTTTACCTCTTATGGTTCCTGCATTGTCAACAGTTGCTATCTTTACATTCCTCTCAGCTTGGAATGAACTTATGTTTGCAAATACATTTATCAGCAAGGGTGCAATGAGAACTCTTCCTGTTGGTGTAAACCAGTTCTTTGGTTCATATACTACAGACTGGGGTCCGATCGGTGCAGCTTTGTGTATTGCAACATTCCCGACACTTTTAGTATACTTCTTCATCAGTAAGAAGGTACAGGATAGTTTGATTGCCGGTGCTGTTAAAGGTTAGTCTTTTAAATTTCATAAATATATTATAAAAAAGAGAGTTCTGTTTCAGGACTCTCTTTTCTTGTGCAAAAATCAGAAAAAAGCCTTATACATTTTGCCGGTATTTAATTGTATAACTTTAAAGAAATCATACATTTGTCATTGAAATCTTAAAAAAAAAATAGTATAATTAAAGAAATAGCATTATTTTTACTTTTGTAAGGAGATTATGAATGGCGACAATAGGAATTGATTTAGGGACAACAAATAGTCTTGCCGTCTGTTACAGAAACGGAAAGGCAGAACTGATCAGAAATTCACTTGGCAGCTATATAACGCCATCTGCTGTCAGTATAGATGATAATGGTGAATTACTGATAGGAGAGATAGCCAAAGAAAGATTAATATCTCATCCGGAATGCACTGTTTCAGAGTTTAAAAGATGTATGGGCGATGATACTAAATACAAACTTGCCGGAAAAATGTACTCAGCAGAAGAACTGTCAGCTATGATTTTAAAAAAAATAAAAATAGATGCTGAAAATTATCTGGGGGAGGCTGTTGAAGAAGCTATAATCAGTGTTCCGGCTTATTTTGATGATAACAGACGAAGTGCAACAAAGCTTGCGGCAAAAATTGCCGGTCTGAATGTCAGCAGACTTATAAATGAACCATCAGCAGCGGCACTTGCGTACATTTCAAAGCATGATTTTTTTGACGGAACATTTATGGTTATTGATTTTGGCGGAGGTACACTTGATATTTCTGTAGTTGACACATTTGACGGTGTGATAGAAATACTTGCAGTTGCCGGTGACAATATGCTCGGCGGAAAGGACTTTAACGAAGAGATAGTTAATTATTTCTGCAGGGAAAATAATATTTCCTATGATTCACTGACACCGGATCAAAAAGCTGTTTTATATAAAAATGCAGAAAACTGTAAAATTACTTTAAGCTCATCAAAAATTGCAATTATGATAGCTAATATAGGCGATAAGCAGTACAGTTTAACGCTGGACAATAACAAACTGATTTCGATTTCAGAAAATCTGTTTCTGAGATTTTCGAAGCTGATAAAAAAGGCACTTCGTGACAGCAGATGTACTGTAAATGATATTGATGATATTATTCTTGTCGGTGGTTCCGGAAAAATGCCTGTTGTAAAAGCAGCTGCGGAAAAGCTGACAGGAATTACACCGGTTACTGATGTTGATCCTGATACAGCAATTGCTCTTGGTGCAGGAATATTTGCCGGTATAAAAGACAGAAATAAAGATCTGAAGGATATTATTCTGACGGATATATGTCCTTTTTCACTGGGTACCGCTGTAATAGATCATGATACCAAAGAAAGAGTTATGTCTTTTATTATAAGCCGAAATACGTCCCTGCCTGCAAGCCGTATCAAAACATATTATGCATCGCATGACATGCAGGATAAAGTATCTTTTGAAATATATCAGGGTGAAAGCATGCTGCCTTCAAAAAATATTTTCCTGGGAGAATTTAATTTTGAATGTGTACCTGTAAAAATAGATGAACCTATTTGTGATGTTCGTTTTACATATGATTTAAACGGTATTCTTATTGTTGATATTATTACGAAAGACAATCGCTGTTTAAGTAAGACGATCATCAGTAAAAAAACATCTTTGTCCGATTCTCAGATACAGGAGTATATTTCCGGATTAAATAATTTAAAAATTAGTCCGTCTGAATCTGAAAAGAATAAATTACTGCTTGCAAAAGGTGAAGCTTTGTTTGAAGAACTGCTTCCTGAAGAAAGGGAGATACTTGAAGTATTTATTTTGAAGTTCAAACATGCTCTGCAGTCTGAAAATAACAGAGAAATCAGAATTGCATATGATAAACTTGAAGATCTTCTTGAAAAATGGGGTGCTGATCTGTGATCTGGGATGTTCTCGGAATTCATCCGACAAATAATACTGATGAAATAAAAAAAGCTTATTCCAAACTTGCAAAGCAATTTAATCCTGAAGAATATCCGGATGAATTCAGTAGAATACATGACGCATTTAAGGAAGCAATGAAATTTGCCCGATGCAGAAATAATGCAGTCGTTTTGCCGGATAGACCTCAAAATGATTCAGACCAGAAATTATCAATTAAAGAAAATATAAGATCCGAAAATAAAAGTACCGAAAAACCAGAATACATCTTTTGTTTTAATGATATATTCAACGAAAATAAAGAAGATAAAAATATTTTTTCCTTTGTTGATGACATCTGCAGTTCTGCAAAAGTATCCGAAAACAAAAAAAATGTCAAGGCAGAAGATGTATTGGATGAAATGAGAAAAATCATTAAAGATGCTGATCTGTATAACAGTATTTATGTATGGAAGAGTTTGTTTTCAAATAAAGAAGTGAAAAAAATACTGCAGGATCCTCAATATTTTAAATCTGTTGATTCTGTAATAGAACGAGTAAGATTTAATAAACAAGTAGCTGATGAACTTAAAGAATCGTTTGGAAATGGTGCGAAAATAGTTTATAATTATGAATATGATGTTTATTATGTGGATCTTACAGGAAAAAGAAAACCTGAATACTATACTCTCGGTGCCAAAAAATATAAATTAAAAATTATTTTAAGATATGTTATATTGTTTCTTTTGCTGACAGCATTTATATTAATGTTTATAGCAGCCTGCTTCTATTAAGGTTTAAACGGAGTTTTATGATATGATGAAAAACAAACGAAAAAAAGTAAAACAGAAAAAATCAATAAAAAGAATTATGCAGTTTAATTTTATTATAGGTTTTTTAGGTTTCCTGATATCTTTTTTTATAGCAAGTTTTCTGTTTATCAGGATCAGACTTATCCCGTCTGAGCAGAAAGAGGTTGAAGACCGAAATAAGGAAAAACTTATATCTGCAGAGCTGAGTATACAGTCAACAGTTGAAAAAATAGACAGTTTATCCAGAGTATTTATGTCTGATTCGCAGGTTCAAGAATCTTTGCGGTCAGATAAAGCTTATTTTGATATCAGTGTTCAAAATCCTATGAAAGATGTTGCATATAAAACAATACTTAATAATTATTCAGGAATTCATTCAGTAATTCTTATTCCGAAAAATCCTTTGGATGAAAACTTTGATTCTCATCTGTCCTGGGGCAGAAGTTCAATAATGATAAGAGAAGATATTTTTTATAATAACTGGAAACCCCAAATACTTGATTCTACAAAGTCATATCATATTTTCTCTGATTCAACCGATACTTTTGTTTTTCTTCACGAGGCAAATGTAATAACTTTTTCAAGAGTAATTTATGATTTTCATCATCTTGTGGATGTAAACGGTGTTTTGCTGATCAATTTTGATGCTAAAAGATTGTTTGAAGATTACAGTAAGATCAATGATGAACAGGACGGACTGATTTTACTGAATGAAAAAGGCGATGCCGTTTATTCAATGATCGATTCTGAAGATCAGAAGCTCATAAGTCAGTATAAGGAAAAAATACTGTTATCGCTGGAGTCAGGGGAAAATGAAATACAAAATGTCAGTAAATATGATAAGCTTATTTCATGGAAGCCGTGTCTGGATTCATCAATGGTGCTGGTATCGGTTTCAGATGAGAAACAGCTGGATTCATTGCTTACTGTCGAATTAAAACTCATTTATTTATTTTCTATAGTTATTTTGCTCATTTGTTTTATGGTAATGAGCAGAAGGATCAACAGTCACATAAATGATCCGTTAAGTACACTTGCAAACAAAATGGAAAATATACTTGATGACAATGTATCGTATGATAAAAACAGGATTTCTGATATTAATATAAATACCGCTTCAAAAGAAATAGATATTTTATATTGCTCAATCAATAAAATGATCAATGATATAAATCAGTATATGGCTAAAAGTCTTGATCAGGTAAGGAAAACTGAACAGGCGGAACTGAAAGTACTTCAGGAGCAGATCAAACCGCATTTTCTTTATAATACATTAAACGCTATTGTGGCAATGGCTGATGCAAATGAAGATATGGAAGTAGTGGAAGCTATTGAAACTCTTGAAATGTTTTACAGAAAGTTTTTAAGCAGCGGTCAGGAAACCGTTACAGTAAAAGATGAAATAGATATTGTAAAAAATTATATCAAACTTATAAAATACAGATATGGTGATTTGTTTGATGAAGAATTTGAGATAGATGAGCGGCTTACCGGTGTCAAGATAATCAAATTGATCCTTCAGCCTCTTGTTGAAAATGCTATTTATCACGGAATAAGGGAAAAGGGGGAACATGGGGCTATAAAAATCAGTATTGTTTCAGATAGTTATTATGTTCATTTTATAGTTTTTGATACAGGAATGGGAATGAATGATGAGCAGATTAGAAAGCTTGTCAGGGGGGAAAATCAAAAGAGCTTTGGATTTAAAGGTACGATCGATCGAATCAGGAACTTTTATAAATATTATGAAGATGATATAGTCAGTATCCGAAGCGTTGTAGGAGAATATTGTGAGGTTGATATAAAAATTCCATTAGACAGGTTTATGAGGTGATTTGATGACATACAGAATTATTATGGTTGATGACGAAAACTCTACAAGAGTTATGCTGCCGAAAAGAATAATGGCATCCGGACTTAATGTTGAAGTTGTAGGTGTATACAGCAGTGCTGCTGAACTGCTTGATCATATTGAAGAAGTTCAGCCGCATATTGTATTTGTAGATAAGAAAATGCCGATTATGGATGGTGTTCAGCTTACAAAGATCATTGAAAAAAAATATCCTGATAAAAAAATAGTAATGCTTACTGCAGCGGATTCCTTAAAAGATATTAAGGAATGTTTATGCATAGGTTTGGATAAATATCTAAATAAACCTTATGATCAAAGTGAATTAAATGAAGTTCTTTCAGACCTGATCTCAGAACTTGATCTTGAACATCATGAAGAGGAAAAAGATGATGACATAAACTACGGAAGTACCCGAGAAATATGTGAATTTATAAAAAAGAATTACAGCAATCAGGATCTTAATCTTACGATGGTTGCAAAAACATTTAGTTTTAATGCAAGTTATGTCAGCAGAAAGTTCAAAAGTGAAAATGGTCTGAGCTTTGTAGATTACGTTACTAAGTGCAGAATGGAAGCTGCCATGGAATATCTGAAAAAGAAAAAGCCAATGTATGAGGCGGCTATGAATGTAGGAATTCCTGATCCAAATTATTTCAGTAAGTGCTTTAAGAAGTTTACCGGAAAATCATATACTGAAATGGCTAAAGAAGAAGAAAAGAAAAACGGAAAAGGTGAATAATTACGGAAAATACTGAAAACAGGCTTGATAAAATATTTGATTTTATCAGAGAAGCCGATAAGGAGAAAAATGTATTCAGGAGAACATTAACAGCAGATGGAACCCGTCATGAAAATGATGCTGAACATGCATGGCATATGGCACTGATGGCAGTATTGCTTAGTGAATATTCATCGGAGCCGATTGACCTTGCCAAAACATTAAGTCTTATCATAGTACACGATCTTGCTGAAATATATGCAGGAGATACTTTTGCCTATGACAGTGAAGGCTTAAAAACGCAGGAAACCAGAGAAAATGCAGCTGCAGAGAAACTGTTCGGAATGCTTCCTGATGATCTGAGAGATAAGCTTGAAGCTCTTAGAAAGGAATTTGATGAGAATAAAACACCGGAAGCTCGTTTTGCAAAATCAATGGACAATATTCAGCCGGTAATGCTCAATGATGTTACCGGCGGAAGAATGTGGCGTGAAAAGGAAATAAAACTAAGTCAGGTCGTTAAGAGAAACCGGAATACGCATCTCGGTTCAGAAGTGTTATGGAATTATGCTTTTAAAAAAATAATTGAACCAAATGCTTTTTCAGGAAATCTTGTCGATGACAGACTTCCTGACGAAATCACATATGTTCATGAACCAAATGATCTTCAGTGCGGACAGGCTGTTCTTGCTATGCTTACAGGGCTTGAGGTATCAACTGTATGCGGTCTGCTTGACAATGAAAAAGAGACAACATTAAAGGAAATGAAAAAAATACTTGATTTATTCAGTATAAGATACAGTGCTGAAAGAAAAGAATCTTTTTCAAAGGAAGACCTTCCGGAATGCTGTATTTTAAGTCTGGAGACTCCAAGATGCTGGCACTGGTCGTTATTTTGCAAAGGTACATTTTATGATCCTGAGCATGGTGTGATGAAAGATTTTCCTCAGGCGGAAAGAAAATACTACTGGGAGATTTTTTTGAATGAGCAATGAGTATACTAAAAGAAGATTTGAAGATCTTTATGAACAGTCATATAAAAACAATCATTTTACATTTACTTCATTTTTAAACGAAGCAGAATTATCAGATTTTTTAGAAATGAAAAATAAAATAGCTCCTTCTTCATTTACTTTGTTCGGCGGAAGGGAAAATGCAGACAGAGTTATGATCAGATTCGGAGATCCGGATGATATGGGATATGAGGAAAGATTTCCTATAAAATGTCTTAAAATTGAGCCTTTGTCAAAAAAATTTTCTGAAGCTCTGACACACAGAGATTTTCTGGGAGCAGTTTTAAATCTTGGAATAACAAGAGATGCAATAGGCGATATAATAGTCGGAGAAAAAGAAGCGTATATTTTTGCAGAAGATAAAATAGCCGATTTTATTTTAAACGAACTTACAAGAGTAAAACATACAACAGTAAACGTTAAAATCATTGACGAAATTTCTGAACTTCCTGATGGAAAAATGGAAACCGGTGAAGTTCAGGCTGCTTCTGAAAGAGCTGACGGTGTTATTTCAAAAATATATCATCTTTCACGTTCAGACTGTTCGGAGTTGTTTAAAGAGAAAAAAATTTTCATAAACGGAAGATGTACTGAAAACAGCAGTTATATTCTTCGTGAAAATGATAAAGTATCTGTCAGAGGATATGGAAAATTTATTTTTAAAGGAATAAGCGGTCTGACAAGAAAGGGAAATAAAATCGTAAGTTATATGAAATTTATTTAAGATCTGAAGATCATCATATTATTTATAAAGCCATGCCTTAATAAAAGCATGGCTTTAGTTTTATCGTCGGTATGATGACTCTTAATACTGCAGATTTTAATATTAGCCGGCAATTTCAAACTTATTTTCACAGACATTATAAAAATAAAGATTATTGGTCAATGTATCATCGTCATCAAAAAGTGTATTATTGTCTCTGAGCATTTTTAAAAGCTTTTCAGGAGGGATGGTATTTTCTTTTTGAAGAACAGCTTCGTTTATACTTAAAAATGAAACATAATAGTTTCCTTTCATTATTTCACCAAGTTTTTCTTTTATTCCCGGATAAAACAGTGCAGCTGCACCGTTAAGCTGTTTGGTAGTTGTAATAAAAGGATGATCGTTTTCGGAAACATTGTATTCAGGTGAATCTTCTTCCATGAATTTTCCGTTGTCAAATGACGGTTTCTTAGTGTTATTCATAATATCCTCTATATTTACAAACATTCTTGCCGGGGCAAATTTTTCAGTGTTTTTCATAGCTTTTTCGAGAACTTCATCTTTTGTCATGTTCCATGCCGTTAAGACTTCAGACGGAACTTTGGCACTTATCAGACCTTTATCAGGTGAATCATCAAGAACAACATACAGTACAAGAACTATATCATAAAAAGTATCATATATACAGTTGTCAAGAAGATGAGAATTTTTATCATAATTAAGAGGTCTTATTATGAGTTTTTCTTTAACAAAAGAATAATTGTCTATATTTTTCAGTATATCAGTTCCTGCGAGATTGTTTCCGATTGAGGATACGTTATCTTTGATGATATCGTATATTTTGTCGATGTTATTTTTCTGGTATAATTTATACATATCATCCATGGAAATTCTGCAAAAGGAATCATTTTCCTTGCTGATGATAAGAAAGGTTCCGATAAGTGAACATGTATTCTTTTTATGATATTTATTGTTTGTATCCATTACAAGTCTTTCGTCTTTTTCATTTTCTGCACAAAAACCATCAGGAAGAATACGTACCTCGGATTTTTTGATGTTAAAACTTTCATCTTCAGTGATATGTTCAAAGATTTCTGAAATAAATTCGTTAAATGTTAATGACATGCTGTCTAACTCCTTTAAAAATGTTAAAATAATCTATTGTCCGGAAATTTTTTCTGATTGCAATTTGAATATATCACATACTAATTACAAAGTCAACCAAAATATACAATATTTCTCAAATTCGTTAAAGTATTACAATTGTTAAAATATTTTTAAAGAAAAATCGTATGCGAAAGTGTAAAAAAATTTGAATGTTTTTTTGTTAAAATGTACAGTCTGTTTAAAACAACGTATTTGTGTTGTTTCAAGGGCACAGGGATAGAATGGTAATAGGATAATAATTTGACTTTTTTCAAAATTTAGAGTATGATATAAGAATAGAAATATGATATGGAGGGTTTTGCATGAATACAGTAGTTGAAAGGTTTTTAAAATATACATCAATAGAATCACAGTCAAGCAATGATTCTGATACTTTTCCAAGTACACAGTGTCAGCTTAATTTCGCATCTGTACTTTATGATGAACTTGTTGAAATGGGACTTGATGTAAAATTCAACCGGGATGAAGGAATCGTATATGCATCATGTAAAGCAAGTGAGGGCTGTGAGGAAAGAAAAACATTAGGTTTTATTGCTCACATTGATACTTCGCCGGAAGTAAGCGGAAAAAATGTTAATGCAAAAATAATTGAAAATTATGACGGAAAAGATATTATTCTTAACAGTGAAAAACATATTATTCTATCCAGAATGAAATATCCTGAGATCACTGCATATAAAGGAAAAACACTCATCACTACTGATGGTACTACATTGCTCGGGGCTGATGACAAAGCAGGCGTGGCTGAGATCATCACAATGTTTGAAGAGCTTTTAGCTCACCCGGAAATAAAACACGGCAAAATAACAGCGGCTTTCACTCCGGATGAAGAAGTCGGCGGCGGAATAGATCATTTGAATATCAAGAAGTTCGGAGCTGATTACGCATATACTGTTGACGGCGGTGAGATAGGCGAGATACAGTATGAAAATTTCAATGCTGCTTCAGCAAAAGTTATTCTCTCCGGTGTAAATGTTCATACGGGAGAAGCCAAGAACAAAATGATAAATTCATGTCTTGTTGCCATGGAGTACAATTCAATGCTTCCTGCATTTGAAAAACCTGAGTATACAGAAAAATATGAGGGATTTATTCATCTTGAAGAAATAAAAGGAAATGTTGAAAAGACAGTTCTTTCTTACCTTATCCGTGATCATGCTGTATTGAGTTTTGAACAGAAAAAAGACATTATGAGATGCGCAGAAGATTATATCAATTCAAAATATGGCGAAGATACCTGTGAAGTTGAAATAGAAAATTCCTATCAAAATATGAAAGATAAGATCTATCCTCAGAATATGTTTCTTATCAGTAATGTTGAAAAACACATGATAGAACTTGGTATCGAGCCGAAAATAGTGCCTATCAGAGGCGGCACAGACGGAGCCAAGCTTTCATTCAGAGGAATTCCGTGTCCGAACATCTGTACAGGAGGACATAATTTCCATGGAAGATATGAATATGTTTGTGCTGAGTCAATGGAACTTATAGTTAAACTTCTTTGCAAGTTGGCAGAATCGTTTAATCCTGAGTAAGGAAAATATACAGTAAATAAAAACCCCTTGGATTTTAATCAAATTTATTATTGATTAAAACCCAAGGGGTAATTTTGTTAATTAGTATAAATAATCTCAGATCTGATCGAGAGCCTGCTTAAGATCAGCGATAATATCATCAGCGTTTTCAAGTCCGATAGAAAGACGAATAAGATCAGGTGCAATTCCTGCTTCGATAAGCTGTTCGTCTGAAAGCTGTCTGTGAGTATGGCTTGCAGGATGAAGCAGACATGTCTGACTGTCAGCAACATGAGTTGCGATTGTACAAAGTCTGAGACTGTCCATAAACTTGATTGATTTGTCTCTTCCGCCTTTTATGCCGAAACACATAACGCCGCATGAGCCGTTTGGAAGATATTTCTGAGCCAGGTCGTGATATTTGTCATTTTTGAGACCTGAATAATGGATCCATGCAACTTTGTCCTGTGATTCAAGGAATTCTGCAACCTTCTGAGCTGATTCGCAGTGCTGTTTCATTCTGAGATGAAGTGTTTCAAGACCAAGATTTAAATAAAAAGCATGCTGAGGTGACTGAATAGAACCGAAGTCTCTCATAAGCTGTGATGTTGCTTTTGTTATGTATGCTGCTTTGCCGAATTTTTTTGTATATGTGATTCCGTGATATGATTCGTCAGGAGTTGTAAGACCCGGGAATTTGTCAGCATACTTATCCCAGTCAAAATTTCCGCTGTCAACGATACAGCCGCCGACTGTAACACCATGACCGTCAATATATTTTGTGGTTGAATGGGTAACGATGTCAACACCGTATTTGAAAGGATTGCAGTTTACCGGAGTAGCAAAAGTGTTGTCAACAATAAGTGGGATTCCGGCTTCATGTGCGATTTTTGCGAATTTTTCAAAATCAAAAATTGTAACTGTAGGATTGGTAATAGTTTCACCGAAAATTGCTTTTGTGTTAGGTCTTATAAGCTTTTTGATTTCTTCTGCAGGAAGTTCCTGATCATAGAATGTACATTCTATGCCCATTTTTTTCATTGTTGTTCCGAAAAGATTGTATGTGCCGCCATATATGTTGGTTGATGCAAGGAAATGATCTCCTGCTTCACAAATGTTGAATATAGCAAAGAAGTTGGCTGCCTGACCTGAAGATGTAAGCATTGCAGCAGCGCCGCCTTCGAGTGCGCATATTTTTGCAGCTACAAAATCGTCTGTAGGATTCTGAAGTCTGGTGTAAAAATATCCGTTTGCTTCAAGATCAAAAAGTTTGCCCATTGCATCACTTGTGTCGTATTTGAATGTTGTACTCTGATAAATGGGAAGCTGTCTCGGTTCGCCCTGTTTTGGCTGCCAGCCTTCGTGTATACATTTGGTTTCAATATTGCTCATTTGAAATTTGCTCCTTTATAAATAAAATAAAAAATTTGCTGATAGTTTAAATAAGATTATTAGAATCATCGTCAAAATCAGAAGGTGAAATACTGATTTGAGATATACAATCATATTTTGCAATGTGTGAAGTGAAATCAGACATCACATAATAATATTATAACTTATAAATGTTAAAATGTAAAGAAAATTATTAATTCGATCATATATTTTTGAAACGGCTTTAAACATAAAAAAATAATATATATGACTTTTTTGTGTTATATGTATACATGCTTTATTTAATCAAAATATTCAAAAAAAATATATATAAAACATAAACTTTATTAAAAATGTTTATTAAGATTTATTTGACATTATCAATTAAATATGATAAGATAGATATGGTTATAAATATTTACAGAATACTTAAAAGAAAACGATTTATTTCATTAGAGGAGTGGAATTTCGTAAATAAAACAAGTGTTTTGTATATCTGGTTATGTAAAAATTATTGGTTAGTGTTTTGCTTCATTTCTTTATTGAAAATAAAAATGAATGGAGAAAAAGCTGTTGATAAACAGATTGTTTGTAATTTTGTAAATTGTTTTTCTGCAGCGATGATGATGATATTATGAATTATGATTTAATATATTCTGCAGCTTTGAATCTTATCAGAAAAAAAAGCAACAAATCATCAGATTCTTTTATTCCGGGTGATATGGTTTGTGTTATTGTATCACGGTCGGGAAATCTTTATCATGGTGAGAGTCAGCGTACTGTCGGCAAATCAATAATCATGGGATGTGCTGAAAGTGCTGCTTTGAAAATGATGATTTTAAGTAATGAATCCGAAATCGAAGCAATGGTTGTTGTCGATATAATGACAAAAAGACCTGTTTTTCCATGTGAAAAATGCAGGACGCAGGCTATTGCTTTAAGTACATCAAATGCAGGTTCATTTGTAATGAAACCGGACAGAAGTTTTATTAAACTTTGTGAGATAGATGAGCATGCTTTAAGCTGCAATAATTCTGAACTCGGATTTTTTATTGAAGAAAATAACAAAACAATAGATGATGATGTTGTATCTGCGGTTTGTGATAATAATAATTCCGGTTTTATCAGTACCAGTTTTGTACAGTGTTCTCAGCTTGGAAATATTGGATGTATTACTACTAGTGAAACAAAAAATAATCCTCTTCAGGTTCCTGCAGGCAATGAATATGCAAATGTCCCTGTAAATTATAATGGTTCACTCGGACCTAATGAAGAGTACAGACCGTACAGAGGCGACAGCAGACAGCTTTACTATAATGACAGCATGAATAACAGCGGCAGTTTGAACAGGAGACAGTTTTATTCTGATGGTCTTTCTGTGATGAAGCGCGCTCACAGTACTTCTGTCAGTGATGTATCCAAAAAAGTTATTGTCTCTGAAAATGAACTTCATGAAAACAGTGCTGCTTCTGATATATATAAAAATAATGTTAAAAAGTTTATAACAGGAGAAACACCGCCGGTTATTAAAAATGACAAACCTGATATGGAACATTTTTATAAAAAGAAATTTGACAGCATATTAAAGAAAACACATGATAAAAATAAATTTTAAACATAAAAAACGAGTCATTTATTGACTCGTTTTTTTATGTTTAATCTTAACTTTGCATGAAAGTTACTCCAAAGGCTAACTATATCGAAAAAAACTTTAAAAAACCGTATAAAATCGTGATTTAGGGCTTGACAAAGCCCTAAAAATATGTTATAATTTTAGTGTAACCGTTACACTAATGGAGG
>JAZQPR010000167.1:0-10004 GCA_045628605.1 Oscillospiraceae bacterium | reverse complement strand
GATATCCTCTGTGTTGTTATATTATCATATTTTTATACAACAGGTTCAGGAGATACAGCAGGTTCGATTGGTTCTCTGATAATTTTGCTGGTATCAATGACAGAATAGAACAGATTGGCCGCATCTGTGTATCTGCCTTTGAGAGTAGGAGATTTTAATGTTACAGCAAAGAGCTTGTGTCCGTTTATCGGAGAAACAGCTGAAGCAACCATTGTGTAGCCTGCTTCATCCATAAATCCTGTTTTAAATCCTGTAGCAAACGGAAGATAATACTGGTTGTCATTTACAACAAGACAGTTTCCATTGTCCCAGTGATATGCATTTCCGTTTTTCAGTACTGTATCAAATGAAGGAGCAGCTACTATATTTCGTATAAGTTCACACTCGTATGCCATAAGTGATATACGAAGAAGGTCTTCTGCTGTAGTATAGTGAAACTGATTGTGATATCCGTCAGGATCACAGAAATGTGTATTTTCCGCACCCATAAGTTCAGCTTCTTCGTTCATCAGCTCACAGAAATAATGTACAGCCTCAGAGTCAGACAGCGGTTTGTTTGAAAGATATCTGGCCGTATTTACAGCAATAGTATATGCAGCGTCATTTCCTGACGGGAGAAGAAGAGCATAGAGAATATCGTTTAATGATATTTCATCATTTTCCTTCAGACCTGCTATGCTGGAATCATAGGCTAATAGTGAAAGTTCAGAGCCGACTTTCAGAATATAATCGGAAGGAAGATATTTTACAGCAGTGTAGGCTGTCATAATTTTTGTGGTACTTGCAGGATAAAGCGGCTGGGATGAATTTTTTGAAAAAAGTATCTTGTTTTCTGTATAGTCGTATAGAAGAACAGCTTCTGATGCAAAATCTTCAGGTTTGATACAGTCGATACTGTTTTCCGTAATAAAAGAAACAGGAGAACTGTTTGGTACAGTGTATTCTTTTTTATCAGCAGCTGATATGTCTTCTTCAATTTCTTTCTTTGAGTTGTTTTTTGATGAGTTTGATATTCCGGACGCAAAGGGAATTATACAGACTGCAAAGATTACAAGAAATACACCTAGCAGTATCCCATCGCTTGAAATAAATTTTTTTCCGTTTTCAGGGTTGTTGTTTTTCAAAGCAGTGTTCGCTGCGAAAAACGCAGCTCCTCCTTTTAATTAAAAATATGGAAATGCAGCACTTAAGTCTGCACATATGATAACAATATAAAATAAAATTGTTATCAAAATAAACGGTGCTCTGAAAAAGAGCTTTACAGTACGCGTTTTCTGGTTGTCAAGTGATTCGGGAAGAGGATGCTTCAGTATAGAAAATACTGTGAAAAAAATTCCCGTCAGAAAAAGAAGCGCGCTCCAGACAGCAATGATAAACTGATCTGAATTATAAAAAACGTCCCCAAAAGCATATATTATCATATTTGAAGCTGTAACAGCCATATTAATTAAGACAGAAGGAAAAACAGTGTTATATTTTATGGTGATCTTTGAAAAAAGAACAGACATAAAAAATCCCGGGATAATCCCGTAAATATTGCCGCATGAAAGGGCACAGAGCAAAGATGTGGAGAGAATACCGAATCTCTGTCCTGCTCTTGACATGTTTTTCAAAACGAACCCCTGAAATACAAGCCCGCTGCATATTGGAATGACTGCAGCATTGTACAGGATCGTTACCAGCATCTGTTTAATATCACCGCTGAATACAGGTCTGAACAGAGCGGTTTTTCCTGTGAAAAAAGAAAGAGCAATATTTATAATATTCTGAACAGATGTTATAAAGCATGCAGTCATAAAAAATGTCAGCAGCTCTCCTGTCCTTTCACTGTTTCTGCTTTTAAAAAAAGAAGAAGGTGGGATTCCCGTACATTTTGCTCCGATCATTACAATAAAAACAGAGGAGATAACAGTTGATACAGTTAAAAAAGCATGCTTTACAGTATAATCTGAAAGATATGCTTCAAAAAATCCTGTTCCGGGATTAACTGTTTTCATTGAAAAAAAAGAAATAATGAACAGAGTTAAAAATACTGCGGTTTTCAGCATTATTCCTGACGATAAAATTATTCCCGTACAGTTGTAAAAATGGCGCAGTTTTTTTGATTCATGTTCTGAAGGAGTTTTGGAAAGCTCCTGTGATCTGAAGAAAATAAACGGAAGAATTTCCGAATAATTTTTACTGTAGTTATGATATTCGGAAGAATTGCAAAAGGGATCATGTTCATCCGGTGCAGCTGTTTTTTCTTCATAAAAAACGTCAGACCCGATAATATCTGAAATTGATTTTTCGTTCATATTGATTCTCCGATTAAAAATGCAGTTTTATGAATGTTTTTTGCCCTGATTATTCAAAGCGCTGCTTTTAACAAGCAGAGGCGATTCGCAGAATCGCTGACCAAACAGTCGGAGATTGTACTTCGACTGAGCGGCAAGATAGAACCCGCCGTCTGCGGAGGCGGGGGATATCCTCTGTGTTGTTATAAATGTATAATCAGACTTGCCATATTATTATAGCATTTTCTTTATGACTTGTCTATAAGGACTTGAAAATGAATACAAAAATGAAACAAATGAAACAAGTAAATTATAGACATAAAAAATCATTTGTGGTATAATTAATTTAAGTATTACGAAAATCTGCTGTACGGGCGTTATTTACAGCAGAGATATTCTTCGTTGTCAGTGAGGATAATTTATGTTTTATGAAAAATCATGCGGTGGCGTAATTTACAGAAAATATCACGGAAACATCGAAGTACTGCTTATTAAAAGCATTAACAGCGGACACTGGTCGTTTCCGAAGGGACATGTTGAAAAAAATGAAACAGAAGAAGAAACAGCTTTGAGAGAAATCAAGGAAGAAACAGGGGTTGATGTTCTTCTGGATACTTCATTTCGTGAAACAGTTTCATATTCTCCTAAAAAAGATACACAAAAGGAAGTGGTATATTTCCTCGGAAGAGCTAAGCCGAGTGAGATAAAGCCGCAGGAAGAAGAAGTTTCAGATGTCAGATGGTTTGATATCGGGCACGCCTCATCGGTGCTCGGATATGAAAATGACAGAGTTATTATAGGAAAACTTCGAAATGTAATAAAAAATATGATATGTTAAAAAAGGATATTCATGCTTTTTTGATGTGTCAAAAATGATGCACAGTTTGTGCATAACTAACAAATTTTAAAAATAAGTTGACGTATAATGCAAAATGATGATATAATGAATAATGGGTTAGGCATAAAGTGATTGTACAATTATTATTAATTGGAGGAATTAAGAATGAGTAAAAGGTCAAAAAAATCATTAGCAGTTATTTTTTCGCTTGCTTTACTGGTAGGTTCGGCTCAGCCTTTTTCATTAGCTGAAAAAAGTATTTACGCAGCTGATACAGAAACTGAGGGCTCACCTGTTCTTGTTACACTTGGCGATATCACATATAAAATTGATCCTGACTACAATACCGCATCAGTTTTTGCTTCAGCAGATGACGTTTCAGATGTATCACTGGCAGCGAAAATCAAGAACAAATACGTTTTAACAGATATCGGATATATTACATTTAAGGATCGTTCAGATCTTGAAACAATTACATTCCCTGATTCTATAAAGACAATTTCAAGCTTTGCTTTCCAGGGCTGCAGAAATCTTGAAAATGTTGAACTTCCGGACGATGTTATCAGAATCGGTGAAGGTGCTTTTGCAAGCTGTATGGGCTTTACTGAATTCACTTTCCCTGACGGCGTGGATCTTCTGGATACTTCAGTACTTGGTTACTGCAAAAACCTTGAAACAGTTAAGCTTCCTTCATCTCTGAAAGAAATCAGAAGCTATGCTTTCCAGAAGGATGCTAAACTTAAAGAAATTGAAATACCTGACAAGGTTGAAACTATTCTTACTCTTGCATTTACAGGATGTAAATCTCTTGAATCAATAGAACTTCCTGATTCTCTTACATATCTCGGAAGCTACTGCTTCTCAGAATGCGAATCATTAAAATCTGTAAAGCTTTCAGAAAATATTCCTGCAATTCTCGCAAGAACATTTTACGGATGCTCTTCACTTGAATCAATTGAGATCCCTGAAAGCATATCATTGATTGAAGAAAATGCTTTCTTCGGATGTACTTCAATGAAGGAAATCACAATTCCTGCCACAGTTGAAAAAATTGAAAACATGGCATTCGGATATCAGATCGGCGGCGGTTCAAGACAGTTTGATCCTATTGAAGGATTTGTTATAAACGGTTATAAGGGAACAGCTGCTGAAAAATATGCAAAGGAAAACAAGATCAAGTTCAATTGTCTTGATGATGCTTCTGCAAGCTATGATCCTGCAAATGCTGCTGAAGAAACAACTACTGAAGCAACAAAAGCAACTGAAGAATCAAAAGTTACTGAAGTAACTGATGTTACAGGAGAAAACGTATCAACAGACGTATCAGAAGATATCGGTGATATAGAAGTTCTTGCCGGAGATTTTGACGGTGACGGAGCAGTTTCAGTTACAGACCTTGATAAATCAATAAAGGCACTTCTTTCAGCAGACAAGCTGACTGCTGCTCAGCAGAAAGCTCTTGATTTTGACGGAAACGGTTCAATCAGCATTATTGATATCATAAAATTAAAAAATCTTCTTATTGAAGGTTAAGATCTGACTTTTAGAAATTTAAAAGCCCGCTGTTTTTTGACAGCGGGCTTAATTTTTTATGATTCTGAAGATGTCTGAACAGGAGCCGGAGTTGAAACAGCAGGTGCGCTTGTTGCAGCTTCAGCATTTACATTTGGAGGTATTTCGTTTGACAGAAAATCGCACGGAATATATATATCATTTCTTATTCTGTAGTAACCCGTACTTGTTCGTGCGATGACTTCAAGTGCAATTCCGGCGTCATAAACCATTACAGCTTTGGCATCAGAAAGTGCATATTGATATCCGATACATTGCTGTACAGGATACATATATTTGTCGAGATTTACTTCTGTCCAGCCTACATATGGAATGGCTGCTTCTATTACGTTGTAGTCCGGTCTTCCTTCTTTTTCAAGCAGTTCCAGTTCTTTTGAGTTGTAATTCTCATCTGAAAGATTTGGAGTGGTCGTTGCTTCAGTTTCTGCTGCGGAAGACGCAGTGGTTGTCATTGCTGTTGAAATCAAAGCAGATGATGAAGCAGTGGTAAATGCTGTTGTTGATACTATTCCGGAAATATCAGGAACAACTATAGGAGGAGATTCTCTGACATCGTCCGAACATGATCCGAGAAGAAAACAAAACACTGATAAAGCAATTGCTGCCGGTAAAGCTTTCATTATTTATTCACCCTTTATCCCAATACTTTTTTTGCGATGTCAACGCTTTCCTTGGCATCCTTTGAGTAGAAATCCGCACCGATCTTTTCAGCATAATCTGCAGTGAGTACGGCACCGCCGACCATTATTTTACAGTCGAGGTTGTTTTCATGTATCAGTTTTATTGTGTTTTCCATTGATACAAGTGTGGTGGTCATGAGTGCTGAGAGACCGACAAGTTTGGCATCATGCTTCTTTACGGCCTCGACAACGGCAGTGTATTCAACGTCTTTTCCAAGATCAATTACCGTATATCCGTAGTTTTCAAGAAGCACCTTTACGATATTTTTCCCGATATCGTGAACATCGCCTTTGACAGTTGCAATAACGATCTTTCCTTTGCTTATTCCGGGTTCGCCTTTGGCTGAAATAGCTGCTTTTATTTTGTCAAATGCGGACTGCGAAGCTTCTGCTGAAAGGATGAGCTGCGGAAGGAAGGTTATGCCTTTTTCAAAGGATTTTCCTGCTTTGTCAAGTGCGGGAATTATGGTTTCGTTTATTATTTCCATAGGATCGGTGTTTTCAAGCAGCTCAGAGGTTATTTTAGCTGCTTCGTTTTTCAGTCCGGTTTCAATAGCATATGAAAGAGTCATATTGCTGTTGGGTGACGGAGCAGAAGGTGCACTGAAGTTCTGTGCTTCAGAAGCGGAATATGATGCGATAAAGTCGGTTGAATTTTTATCTATATTTGACAGCAGTTTAAATGCTCTTACTGCGCCTGTCATGGATTCAACGTTTGGATTTATGATCGGAAGAGTTAGTCCGTATGAAAGTGCCATGGTGAGGAAGGTTCTGTTTACAAGTTCTCTGTTAGGAAGACCAAATGAAATATTTGATACGCCGAGGACGGTGTTTACTCCGAGTTCAGTACGAACACGCTTTACAGCTTTCAGCGTTTCCATAACAGCTTCCTGTTCTGCGGATGCTGTAAGTGTCAGACAGTCTATGAAAATATCCGATTTTTTGATTCCTGCATCAAGGGCATAGTTTACTATCTTTTCGGCAATTTTAAATCTGTCGTCTGCTTTTGGGGGAATGCCGTTTTTATCAAGTGTCAGACCAACTACTGCTGCTCCATATTTTTTAACAACAGGAATAATGGTTTTAAGTGAGTTTTCTTCTCCGTTTACAGAGTTTACTATGGGCTTTCCGTTGTATACTCTGAGTGCTGCTTCGAGAACTTCAGGAATTGTTGAGTCGATCTGGAGCGGTACATCAGTTATGGACTGGATAGCTTTGATGACAGAGATCATCATTTCTTTTTCATCTATATTCGGAAGTCCGACATTTACATCAAGAATGTCGGCGCCTGCTTTTATCTGTTCGAGTGCCTGTCCTAAAATATAGTCGATGTCGTTGTTTATAAGAGCCTCTTTAAATCTTTTTTTGCCTGTCGGATTGATCCTTTCACCGATGATCCTCGGCTGGTCTATTATTACTGTTCTGACAGGAGTACAAATGACAGAACTGCCTGAGTTATCAGGAAGAGTAAAGTTGTCGGGAAGTGACAGTCCGTTTTTCATTGCTCTGATATAATCAGGAGTGGTTCCGCAGCATCCGCCGAGTATTGAAGCACCGGCTTCAACAATTTCCTTCATGTATGTAAGAAATTCATCAGGCAATACAAGATATTTGTTGGTTACAGGGTCAGGAAGACCTGCGTTTGGTTTTACTATCAGCGGCAGTGAAGTGATGCTTCTTATTTTTTTGACTAATGGAAGCAGTTCCTTAGGTCCGAGTGAACAGTTGATGCCGATTGCGTCAACTCCGAGGTTTTCAAGTGTTACTGCCATTGATTCGATGCATGTTCCTGTAAATGTACGCATGTTTTCTTCGAAAGTCATGGTACAGAATATCGGCTTGTCTGAATTTTCCTTTGCTGCAAGAACGCCTGCTTTGAGCTCATAAAGGTCGGTCATTGTTTCGAAAACAATGAGATCTGCATCAGTTCCGGCTAAAATCTGTTCCTTAAAAATATCATATGCCTCTTCAAATTTTAATGAACCTGTCGGCTCAAGCAGCTGACCTATCGGACCTATGTCCTGTGCAGTAAGGGCATTTGTTCCTTCGCAGGCTTTTTTCGCATTTGCAATACCTGCTTTGACTATTTCACTGACTGATTTGCCGGTTTTGGCCATTTTGAACCGGTTTGCACCGAAGGTGTTGGAATATACTATATCCGAGCCTGCGTCTATATATTTTTTATGAATTGAAGTGATAAGTTCAGGATCGGAGAAATTGAGCATTTCCGGTATACCGCCGAGCTTCAGACCGCTTTGCTGAAGCATAGTTCCCATGCCTCCGTCAAGAAATATCATTTGATTTTTAATTCTGTCTTTAATATCCACAATACATTCCAGCCTTTCTGAATTCACAGTTTTCTTTATTTTGACAGCATATGCAGCCTGTTTTTTTCTGAGGTAATTTGTTTTGCGACATTCCGATTACTGCTGTTACTGATTTCATCGGTGTCATAAGATATTCGCCGTTTAAGCTGACTCCGGTTCTTCTTGCTGCGTCAAGAACGTTTAAAAACTGTCCCTGGGTTTTTAAAGGAAAATCTCCGTATCCGGGACTGAACCTTGATGTCTGATAAAACCCCGGATATTCTTTAAGGATGATCTCCTGAACTCTGTCGCAGACCTGTTCCGCTGCAGCGTTTGCAAGCGCATCGAAAATAAGAGCTTTCGCCTTGTCGGTGATGCCGGCAATTCTGATCATCCTGTCAGCGTCATGGGTCAGAGTAATGCACAGCATTATAAGCTTTGAACATCCTTCAAGATGAGATCTGATGTCATTTCCCTCAAATATGATATCTGCACCGACAGGGGTGACAGTATTGTCAGTGTTATGGGAAATATCGAAGATCCTGTATACATATCGCGGTTCAAGTTTTCCTGTCATTTCCTCCTCGCAGCTGTCTATGAGAGAAGAAACTGTACTGTCAGGAGCCTGATCGCCGTATCTTAGGTACCTGAGAACTTCTTTTCTGTTAATTGGGAGCAGTTTCAAAAATATAACTCCTTTCAAAGTTCTGCTTTTAACAAGCAGAGGCAATTCGAAGAATTGCTTTCGTTCAGTAGGAGATTGAACTCCTACTGAACGAGAGAATAGACCCCGCCGCCTATAGAGGCGGGGGATATCCTCTGCGTTGTTATATTTTAATCAATAGACCAGTTTACAGGTTCTATTCCGTTTTCAGTTAAAAATTCATTTGTTTTTGAAAAATGTCTGCAGCCGAAAAATCCGTTGTATGCGGACAGCGGACTCGGATGAGCTGCAGTCAGTACAAGATGTGAAGGGTTTGTTATAAGTGAGGCTTTTGCTTTTGCGTTTGAACCCCAAAGTATAAATACAGCAGGCTTTTCGCGTTCGTTTAAGAGAGTGATCACTCTGTCAGTGAAATTTTCCCAGCCTATGCCCTTGTGACTGTTAGGGGTTGCCTCACGTACTGTCAGAACGTTGTTTAAGAGAAGAACACCTGATTTTGCCCAGTTTGTAAGCTCGCCGTGCTTTCCGGTGTTGTCGATGCCGGTGTCATCTTTGATTTCCTTGAAAATATTTTTTAAGGAAGGCGGCGGTGCTACTCCTTTTTTTACAGAAAAGCAAAGTCCGTGAGCCTGATTTGGACCGTGATACGGATCCTGTCCTATTATTACCGCTTTTACATCGTTGTATGATGTGTATTTCAAAGCATTGAAAATATCATACATATCAGGGTAAATTGTCTGTGTTTTATATTCTTTTATAAGGATCTTTCTCAGCTTCTGATAATATTCCTTTGAAAATTCGTCAGCAAGCATCTGATCCCATTCGTTTCCGATATTGACCATATTTCCTCCGAAATATTTTGTTATGGTTCTGAGTTTTATGAAAAATTCTGACAGAATATCTGAGCATTCTTTCTCCATCACACCGGATATTACTTCCGGTTTGTGATTGTATGGAAGATCAAACATTTTCTGAACTGAAAAAACAGATCCGGCTTTGCTGTCAGGAGCACCGAAAATAACTCTTTCTATCCTTGAATTTATAATGGCTCCGCAGCACATCGGGCATGGTTCAAGTGTAACATAAAGGTCACAGCCGATAAGCCTCCAGCCGTTAAGCTTTTTGCATGCTGCATCAATTGCTGTGATCTCAGCATGACGCAGTGCATTTTTGCCGTTTTCACGCTCATTTCGTCCTTCGCCGACGATTTCTCCTGTGCTTCTTTTGACGACGACAGCACCAATGGGGACTTCACCTTCATTGTAAGCCTCTTTTGCCAGTTCCAGAGCCCTTTTCATATATTTTTCCATAACAAATATCCTTTTATATAAAGTATCAACTTATATTATAACATAAAACATGGACGAGTGTATACTGTTTTGTGAGGATTATTTTTTAATTTCAGCTTGATTTTTTTACTGAACGCTGCGGAAGATATTGAATAAGTATAAAAAATATGTTATAATAAAACAAGCAAGACTTTAAATAAAGTATTTGCAAAAATTAATGATATTCAGGTGAAAATTTCCCGAGTTTGCCACTTAAAAAGCCGTCAAATCCTAATAAAATCAAGGATTGACGGCAATAATTTTTTAATTTTTTTGTGTGCATATTTTTAGAAAATTTTTACAGCTTTTTTGATAGCTTTTAAATCTGAGATAGAATATA
>JAZQPR010000166.1:0-16346 GCA_045628605.1 Oscillospiraceae bacterium | reverse complement strand
AGCTCCATTAAATATCTAACTTTTTAAGTTGTTCAGCTTCATCTGAAATATGGTGTGTTCAGATGGTTTATTAAGGTTACCCATTTTTATCAATCAAAAAATTCCTAAAAATCTCTTGACTGTTTATAGTTTGTCACCTCCCATATTCGGTCAAGTTGGTTCATCAAACCCAAATCCTTAAGTGACAAAAAAATAAGGCATCCGTTGTTAGCGAATGCCTTAGAAGTCTGAATTTTCATTACTGCATGAAGCTGAGACTGAGAAGTACTGATAAAATGATAAATACTACTGCAAGAGCAACAGTAATCTTGCTTAACATTCCCTCTTTTGAACGTCCCTTATTCTTTGACCAGTATGAATTTGCTGATGCAGATCCGGTTAATGCACCTGAAAGGCCCTCATTCTTTGAATCCTGCATAAGAACTAAAACTACTATAGCAACACAAACAAGTAAGTAAACGATTGTGCAAATTGTCTTTAATGCGCCCATATTACACCTCCCGTATTGAAGTTTGCAACTAAACTATGATTTCAGTCACACCATTTGACATGATAGCATAACTTTTATCAAAATACAACAACAATTTTCTATTAATATTATGCTCAATTATTTGATAAGTAATGACTCTCCTGTCATTTCTGCAGGCTGCTCAATACCCATCATATCAAGCATTGTGGGAACGATATCACAAAGACGTCCGTTCTCCTTAAGATCCTTAGCCTTATCGCAGTTAACAACGATGAAAGGTACGGGATTTGTTGTATGTGCTGTGAAAGGAGCCCCTGTTTCATAATCAACAAGCTGCTCTGCATTTCCGTGATCCGCACAGATAAACATCTGACCGTCAACTTCCTTAACGAAATTAACAATTTCTCCGACACACTCATCGATAACTTCTATAGCTTTAACAGCTGAATCAATAACTCCGGTATGACCAACCATATCAGGGTTTGCAAAGTTGCAGATGATTACATCGTAATATGCTTCACCATTTTCATCCTTCTTGGTAATAGCTTCTGAAAGCTTGTCACAAACAGAATATGCACTCATTCTGGGCTTCTTATCATATGTGGGAACATACTTAGGAGAATCAACAAGAATTCTGTCCTCGCCCTCGTTGGGAGCTTCTACACCACCATTGAAGAAAAATGTTACATGAGCATACTTTTCTGTCTCAGCGATACGTGCCTGCTTCATACCCTTTGATGCAAGGAACTCGCCGAATGTATTATTAAGAGATACCTTGTGGAATGCAACTTCCTTATTAGGGATTGTAACATCATATTCAGTAAAGCAAACGTACTTAAGAGGCATAAAACCGTTTCTTCTGGTAAAACCGTCAAAATCCTCACAGCAGAAAGCTCTGGTAATCTCACGTGCACGGTCAGGTCTGAAGTTGAAGAAAATGATTGAATCATTTGCCTTAATTGTAGCAACGGGAGCACCGTTTTTCTCTACTACAAAAGGTACAACGAACTCATCTGTCTTGCCGTCATCATATGACTTCTGGATACCTTCTGTTGCTGATGCAGCCTTATTGCCTTCTCCGTATACAAGTGCAGCATATGCCTTTTCAACACGATCCCAGTTCTTATCACGGTCCATTGCATAATAACGTCCGTGAACAGATGCAACCTCGCCTACACCGATTTCTGCAAGCTTAGCTTCGAGCTGCTCAACGAATCCCTTTCCTGATGCAGGAGGAGTGTCACGACCGTCAAGGAAACAGTGAAGGTAAACATCCTTAAGTCCTTCACGCTTTGCAAGCTCTACAGCGCCGTAAATATGTGTAATGTGGCTGTGAACACCACCGTCTGAAACAAGTCCGTAAAGATGAAGTGCAGAATTATTTTTCTTGCAGTTTTCTACTGCATTAAGTAATGCGGGATTCTTGAAGAAATCTCCGTCCTGAATTTCCTTGGTGATACGAGTAAGGTCCTGATATACGATACGACCTGCACCCATATTAAGGTGACCAACCTCTGAGTTACCCATCTGTCCGTCAGGAAGACCAACAAACATACCTGAAGCATTGCCGGGCTTATAAGGACACTCCTTCATAAGCTTGTCCATAACAGGTGTTTTTGCAAGTGCAACCGCATTTCCTTCTGTCTTCTCATTAAGACCGTAGCCATCGAGAATCAGTAATACTGTAGGCTTCTTACTCATAATCTTTTATCTCCTTATATGTAAAATACATTAATTTACCAAACATGAATTATAAAGCTCGAACATAATACTGTCAAGTAAACAAACTGTTACCTGATCATTATGATAAATATATAAACTAAGACAACTCACCGCGTCTGATTCTATACAGAAGCTGCTTATCGTTATATATCGGCTGATCGGAACTTACACCGATAAAATCTTTACCCCAGATATCAAACAAATTACTGTGTGTTGTGAAAGGTTTTAATCTGCCGAGAACATGTTCACCGTCAAACAATAAAGAAGAATGTACAGGCATTGTATACTCTCCTGTTTCGTTAAATCCTCCTCCGTAAGCCATCAAAGGAATGATTGCACTTCTGCCGTCAAGGAGCTCTTTAACAGTCTTACCGCTTCTGGTAATTCTGGCATTAATGCCTCCGGTTGCCGGAATATCGGAATAGCTCATGTAGGAGGTTCCGGAATGAGGTATGTCATATTTTTTGGCATCGTGCTTATCCGCAATTCCGGTAATGATTTTCCCGTGATCTATAAGCATAATTTTATCGTTTTCGTAGGTGCATCCGTCGCCATCCCAGAAATTATTGAACCAGCACTCTGCATCGGATACATCATGCATGAGAGTAAAATTCTCCGAGAATACTTTCTCACCAATTTTTCCGGTAAGCAGCGATGTTTTAAGAGCAAGATTCTCACCGTTGAGCTGATTAAGCAAATATCCTACTATTCCGTAATACTGTTCATCGATAATCATTTCTTCGGGGAAATCGAGAACATTGTTATAATTTGCAAGAAAATCATCGGCCATTTTGGTAAACACGTTAAAATCATAATCTCTGACAGAGAAATTAAAACCGCCGTCCGAGATATCCTTGCTGTCTTTATGTTTAAAAGAAACCGATACGGAAGCCGAACAATCGGTGTTGGAATAATCGAGTCCCTTCTCGTTATACATGGTTTCTTTATTAAAGTTCTGACTGAAAGTTGTCTTATAAGTGAAATCCGGATACTTTCTTAAAAGATACTCCATAGCCTCCTTGGAGATATCAAGCAGTTCTTTTTCGGTTAATCGTCTCTCGGACTTATCTCTGTGGCGCTGCCCGCATTCAAGTTCAAAAGGATAAGGTCTATAACGAACCAAATTCTTCTTCGCAAGTTCATATCCTTTTTCGTCAGCAATCTCACCGTAATTTAAATGAATTCCGACAAAACCGTTCTCGTGAATTCGGTGCGATGAAATAAGTTCGGTTCTTTTATTGATTGACTTAATGAGATTTTCCTCATAATCAATGCTGATTATTTCATTTCTGTTGGTGAATTTTTCTTTCATAGATTATTACTCCGTAAAACAATATAATAAGCTCCCGTAATATCTGATCCTTTTTCAAACAATTAGCGAAACGAACACGCCGCATATATTAATTGAAAGTAAGCTTTTTTACATGAATCGAAGGACCGCCCGAGCTTACGTTAACCGACTGTCCGTTCTTTCCGCAGGTAAAAGTATCAAAAATTTTAAAATCGTTTCCAACTTCGACAATATCAAACAAAGTCTGAAAAACGGAGCCGTTGATAACATTTACTCTTACCGGCTCACATTTTATACCGTCACGAATTCTGTAGCAAAGACTCGGACGCATAGTAAAGGTTGCCTGACCCGTTCCCGAGTCAACACCGTCAACATAAATACCTTCCTTTACACCTGCAAGCATTTTTTCGGGATCGGTATCGCCTCCGGCCATATATGTATTGGTCATTCTGACTATAGGGAAATTGTTGTAATCCTGTGCGCGGCTGTTTCCGGTAAGCTCTTCGTCAAGAGCTGCAGCGGATTTTGCATCATGAAGTCTTCCGTTCAAAATACCGTCTTTGATTAGCCAGGTAGGTTTGGTTTTTGAGCCTTCATCGTCATAAGGCAGATATCCGTTATTAAGTAAAGTTCCGTCATCGCAAATAGACACGATATCGGCTCCGACCTTCTTTCCCATTATCCACTCGGCTCGCAAAGTCTCATCGTTGAGCATAAAATCGGCTTCACTTTTATGTCCGAAGCTTTCATGTGTAAACATAGCCGTAACTACGGGACTTAATATGCACTCGTATTCGCCCGGTTCAATCTGAACACTGTTGTGTGCATAATCAATATACTTATCCCTTTCCATAAGAATTTCGTCTTCATGCCCTTTGATTTCATCAAAATTGAATTTAATGAGGCCCTTACCGCAATAATAAGTTACACCGTCAACAGTAATACCAAAGCCCATATAAAAATGAACCTTCTGTGTATCATATTCGATTTCAGCACCTTTACTTGAACAGTATGTAACTGTCTTATGAAGAATACCCGAATTGGTGCCCCATATATTAATCTCGGAAATCGTAGAATCCACACATTTATCAATATAATAGTTTGTAAGCTCCACCAAATCATCGCGGGTGATATTGCGCATATCATTTTCTTTGTTATAAATAAGAACAGAATCCTTATTTACCTCAAGGCCCTTAATATACGGATGATTGTTAACCTCAGGATTTGGAGATGCAAGCTCTGCCAGTGAATCAAGTTCTGTCTGGATAGATGAAATGTCGTTTGTTGATGATGTATACCACATATTGCCATCAAAAACTCTTATCATAGCACCGACTTCTGTTTTATCGGAATCACTGACTGCCTCGGAATTTTCGACATTGTACCACATATTTACGGTTTCGATTATTCGGATATCGGAAAATAAGTCTTTTGGAAAATTAATATTTAATTTCATTTTTTAACTCCTGTTGCTTTTTATCCATCTGAGTAAATTTCTTTCATGTATTGCTTCGAGAGCCGTTTTACGGCCCAGCTCATAAGCCTGCTGAAGCTTGAAAGGATTCTTTTCACCGCTTGAAAGATCCAACTTGTGGGGAGGTCTTATTACAAACGCTTTATCGTTTTCCTCCTGACGTCGTACATAATCGATATTGGCATTGTACCTGATATGTCTGTTGGCAAATATCTTTGTAAACTTGGGATAATCCTTATACATGATATTACATAAAGGAATCGCCTTATTAGGCTGCTTTCGATAATCATCTGGCTGAGTAAGAATAACAACATTTTTCTGATATCCGATTGATTCAAAGAATTTAAGCGGTACAGAATCAGCAATTCCTCCGTCAAGCAGCTTCCTTCCGTCAATATTTACAATTTGTGAAATTAACGGAACCGAAGCTGAAGCCCCGATCCATTTGATATCTTTTTCAAGACCATTGCTGCATTTATGATATACCGGTTTGCCTTTTTCAATATCAGTTGCAACAACGTAAAACTCCATAGGATTCTCAGCAAAAGTATTTGTATCGAACAAATCAAGTTCAAACGGAAGCTCTCTGTAACAGAAATCCACATTAAAATAGTTGCCGGTACTGATTAATGATTCTATACTGCCGTATCTTTTATCCTCGCAATAATTAACATTATATCTGATAGCTCTTCCTATCTGTTTAGACTTATAATTGCATCCGAAAGTTGCTCCTGCAGAGACTCCGACAGCTCCGTCGAACTCAACTCCCAGACACATTAATACATCAATTACTCCTGCAGTAAACATGCCGCGCATTGCGCCGCCTTCCATTACCAACCCTATTTTCATTTCAATTCCTCAACTTTAAATATATTGATTTATATTCTTCAACTTTAATTTGTTACTAACTTATCTGTGAAATCTATCTGATTAATTGCTGCTTTTTCAATTTGAAATATAGTTCATATTACGAATTTATGATTTCAAGAACTCTTTCAAATTGTAAATTGCCTCCGAACAGATCCAATGCACTGCCGATAGTGACATTTAATTTATCTTCACCAAGTTCTTTAAGATCATTAATATCTTCATAAGAACCAACACCGCCGGCATATGTAATTGTTATTTTGCCCCAACTTCCCAGAAGCTTAACCAAATCTTTTTCTATACCCTTACATTTTCCTTCGACATCAACTGCATGTACCAAAAATTCATCACAGTATGAAGAGAGCAAATCAAGTGTATTGAAATCTACAATAACATCTGTAAATTTCTGCCATCTGTCCGTAACAATATAATAATTATTGTCGTCCTTCTTTCTGCAGCTTAAATCTAAAACAATATGCTCTTTCCCCGCAGTATTAACAAGTTTATTCAGATTATCCCAGTTAATTTGTCCGTTTTTAAATACATAGCTTGTAACGATTACGTGAGATGCTCCGGCATTCAGAAACTCCATCGCATTCTCTGCTGTAATACCACCGCCTATTTGAAGACCGTTCGGATAGGCCTGCAGAGCCTTAATTGCCTGTTTCTTTGAAGCTTCATAATATTCTGAGGTAACAGGATTAAGAAGTATAATGTGACCGCCTTTTAATCCGAATGATTTATAATAATTTGCAAAAAATGCTCCGTCCTGATCGGAAACAAAGTTTTCTTTTGCATAATCACCAACGTCCTGCAGACTGCCGCCTACAATTTGTTTTATTGAACCGTTGTGTATATCAATACACGGTCTGAAATTCATAATTTTTACCTCGTAAATTTATCCAGATGATTTTCTCTGCTTCAGAACAATTTGCAATGATTTAAAACTTCACAGAGGCAGCCTTGCTTCTGTTTATCTCTTTACTGTTATTAAGAGCGATGATTCTGAACATTCCTTCCAAACCACTGATACCTTTTTTGTATGTATAAGAATTTGTTTTTACCGTAGCTACGGTTTTCCATTCATAATCGGTATCAGGTCCCAAATACTGAACCTTATACTTGTTGGCCTTTGAGACCTTTGACCAGGTGAGTTTCGCTTCCTGCTTAGTTACCTTTACTTTCGGAGCTGAAGCACCGGATTTTGTTTTAACTTTAATTGTTGCAAAATCGGAAGACATAATCAAAGTACCATATTCATTAGCAGAATATGCTCTGATTGCAAAAGTATATGATGTATTTGGCTGAAGGTTTTTAATCAAATATGTGTTGTTCTTGGGTTCACCACCAATGATTGAGTAATAGTCGGTTACATCTGAATATGAATATACAAATACTCCGTCATAAGCTTCTTTATTCCAAGAAATCAGAACACTGTCAGAATCCACATATGTATACTTAAATCCTTTAATTGCAGTTGAATCCTTATCGATTCCATATGAATTTTTAGTTATAACGGATTTCTTATCTTCATCAGCATTCTTTTTACAATTAGCAGTTAATGCTCGAATATTATAATTCTTAGTCTCGCAATCATTCCACTCTAATATTTTATTATTATCGTTATAAGAATAAATCGGGTAATAGCTTGTCCCCATATTAGCTATATAACGATTACTTATTACAGAACAAGCAACAGGATAATCAGTATATTTACTATCAGGCTCATAAACTACTATTGAGAATAATTCACCTTCGGTTAAATATATCGGTTTTTCTAAGTTTACGGTATGAAAACCTGCAGCTTTAGCATTATAATTAACAACTGCTTTTTTAACACCGGAAAGCGGATCATTGTTATTTTTCAAATCAGTATATATTTCAAAAACTAGATTTGCTGCACGCAAAGTGGTATATGATATTGCTGCGATTTCTTCAGCTCCATTTTCGTTAGCATGAGCAGTAAAAATATTTGCTATTTTTTCACCTTCGTAATAGCCGTTTCCAAAATCGGATATTCTGTTGAAGGGATCATCAAACAACCCGAGAAAATTTAATTCAAAAGCATTGGAATATATATTATAATTCGAACTTTTATTTACAGGTTCAACATCAAATGCAGTTATTTCATCATCTACAATAGTTTTATCATAGTATGATAAATAAAAATAACCCTTATCTCCCCAATCAGGGCCGTATGAATTTTTTACAATCCAAGCGCCATCCTTTTCGGGTGTGTAATTAAAATTTTTCTTTGAATAATTGTCATCCCAGCCGATTATACATACTGCATGGTTTGCACTATTGTTATACGGACAATAAAAACTGTATTTATCACTATTATAATAGCTGTCAGCCCCACCAAATAAATCGCCGTAAAATGCTATAGTTACTGCACCGTATTTTTGTATTGCTTTTTTAATAGATTCATTAGAATAAGTTACAAATTCAGCACTTTTAAGATAATAACCACCATTATCTCTCAGTTCTGCGTCCAAAACCAAATTAGGATCTGCCATACTGTATGGAACAGTATCTTCAGAAACGAGCTTTTGACCGTTCGATAAAGCAGATACAACCATTTTAGTGTTGCCGCCTCCGAGAAATTCGTTTCCTGTATAACTGAACTTAGTCATTTGACCCATTGGATCATAAGTAGGATTTTCAATAAAATATGCCAAAGCCAATTCGGAAAAATCAATATCCTTAGACACTTTATTGTTGGTCACCAACTCAGCTTCCATTGCACTTACGGCTGCAAAAGCCCAGCAAAGACCTTCTGCTCCCTGATCTTTAACCGAAGTAACATTTTTGTTTCTGTAGTACTTGGGAAGCGATGAAGCAGCATGAATGCTTTGCGGTAAAAATAAAGCTGAAATAACTAATGATAACAAAACTACGGATATCGATTTTATATATTTCTTTAAGCTCATAAACATATCTCCTTGGATTGCATAAATATTTTTATCCCCATCTTTATTATTTTATCACAATGCTTCTCTTACGTAAAATAAAGAAAATACCAAAAACTAAAAAACAATAAATTATAAAAATAGATATAGTAAAAGGCCTGTTTCTGCATAGGCAAAAACAGGCCTTCATAAATGTTCTATTAATCAATAGTATCTGTATAATCGGAATGATGCCTTTTCAAAACCATTCCATTGACCGTGATCCATCTCATATTTATATATGGGTGCCTCACCGTAATGTGCCATCTCATCATAGCCATGATTTGAATCAAAAAGATAAAGAACATCTTCATCCTTATAAAGAACCAAACCGGTGTGTCCTTCTCCTCCAACAGGGCTGATATCTATTCTGTCTCCGACTTTAATCTTATTCCAATCATATTTGTATTCTTTTGCAGCAGCATTTTTTCCATATAATTCTTTAACCAAATAGTTTCTGAAGACACTGCAAATTCCAACACGAGAAGTGCGTTCAAGTCCGTTCCAGATTTTTTCCATCTTTTGATAAACACTATACTCATCAGGTGTTCTGGACGAATCAATAATGCCGTTCTGATCAACCCAAACCATTTTCTTGTCAGGTCCTTTAACCCAATCATGGCGAACAATTAATCCGTTCTCATTAACATATACTTTTTTTCCTGATTTTTTTAGCCACTTATTTGTTACTAGCTGACCATTCTTGCCTACATATGCATCCGAATAAATATGATAAGAACCTGCATTTGACGGTAAAGATGATTCTTTAACCCATTTCGAAGTTATAAGATTTCCCTTCTTGTTTATGAAATACAAGTTGTTGTCGAGTTCAACAACATAATCCTTTAAATATTCATTCTTTTTTGAATTTACAATGACATCATACTTTAAAGATTTTAAACAATTGAAGTATTTAAACTGATCTTCATCCGACATATTTGCAACATGAATATGTGCTATAGAACTTTTATCGGTATAGTCCTTTAATACTTTTATCTCAGTAAGTTCATTGCAATAATATTTCGTATTACCATTTTTGTCTTTGACAAATTTTCCTTTTAATATTTTATTGTAACTTGAATAAACATCTGAAACTGCTCCGCCTATAGGTAAACCAATCGGAATCTCTCTATTCAGAATTTTTACCATATCATAATTAGCCCTGAAACCAAATGCAGCAAGAAGCTGATAGTCGTTCATTTTAACAACTTCTCTGTAACGCTTCTGATTCCACACTATTTGCCTGGCATTATCATTTACAGTTACGATATAATCGCATCCATCAAGGTAGTCTGCTATAAAATCAAGTATTTCATCCCTTAATTTACTTTTTCCGAAAACAAAAATTCCGTTTTCATCTGTTTCAAACAGTCCGTGAAACATACCGTTAATAACAGGTCTGCCGTTCTCTACGCAATAAGCTAATACATACTGTTGTCTGTTGTAACCGTCAATATCAATGTTAATGTTGAAAGCTACGGTTTTTTTATCCAATACGTATGAAACATTATCAATAACAAATACATAATAAGTTTCCTCACGATTATAAGTATATTTGCTGTCAAATGCTTTATCTATGTCAGTCTTCGAATCTGTCAGCTGAATTTTTCCTTCTTCTGTAAGCGCATATATCTGACCATCATTGCCGTATTCAGCCTTATATCCGTCATTGAGATAATAAATAACTGTATCATAGTTGTTATAACAAATACTTGAAATTGAAGGTGCTTTATAAGGCTGTGATTCACTGAAATATTCCTTTAACAACTCAGGATTGTCTTTAGCATAGACCGAATTATTCGACAGACATAAAACAAATAAAATGCCTAATACAAATAAAATGTTTTTTTTCATTCAAGAGCCTCCGAAAATTTATTTTATGATATTTTTTAATCTTTCCCATTTATAAGTTGTTTTGGACGATACTTTTGTTCCGGTTCCCTGCTCCTTAAGAATAACATTACCATACTTGTCATATGTCCATCTTGTAAATTCTTTGGAATTAACCGTTTCGGTTTTTGATACCATTTTGCCGTTGCTATCATACTTAATATTATAAGTTGATTCATAACTTACTGAACCTGAAGCATCATAACTTGTTTCTTTAATCAAATCTAAATATTTATTATATACTGATATTGAACCGGTATATTTCTTGCCGTTATTATCAATCTTACTTGTAGCTGTAATTGTTCCGTCATTGTTTTTTGCATAGGTCCATTTTAATGAATAAATCAGTTTATCATTTTGATATCTTTCTTCATCAAGATTATAATAAGTATCGGAATTTGATATTGAAAAAGATTTATCCGAAATTTGTTTAGGCAGTGATGATACAGTTTTTGAATTACCGTTAATCGTTATATGACCGGTAACTCTGCCTTTTGAATCATAAGTCCACTCTTCGCCCTTACTTACAACACCTTTGCTGTTATATGTACAAATCGACGTATAATGGCCTTTCGAATCAAATGAATAAGATTCATCGAGATATCCGTCATTGTAGATTTTAACAAGCTTCTGCTGACCTGATTTGTAATACTTATATTTCTCTTCATGAGAAGTTTCATCAATTTGACCATCTGAAGATGTTTTAGTAGTTACAATTTTATAATCCTCAAGCAAGCCTGATTTATTATACTTATATGTTTTTGTTTCTTCGGTAACGTCGCCCCAATTATTTTGATACCGCTTATAATCAAAAGTAAGGCGGTTATTCTTATCATATTTATACTTTAATATTTCGGAAGAATATTCTCTATTATATTTTATACTCCATTCAACTGTAGATTTATTAATAATATTTCCGGCAGAATCATATTTATACTCTTCAGTAGTAGTATAATCATCAATTTCCATTATAACTTTAATATTTCTGCCTTTATTATCCTTGGTGTAGGTATAAGTTTTTTTATAATCTTTTCTGTACCTGTTGTTTTGGATACTTTTTATTATATCCCCGAATTCATTATAATAAGTTTCATTCTTCTCGATAACATTTCCGTCACAACTAAGGGTATAAATATCTGATTTTTTAATACCGGATTTAAAATAAGTGTAAGCATGTGTCTCGGAATATAATGAATTATTCCGCTTGCCTTCTTTGGTTACTTTTACAAGCCTTTCATTCTTATCATATTTCTCTGTTACTTTACCGTTTTCGATAGTATATAATTGATCTATTCCGACACAAATTGTATTAGTATATGTTCTGGAGACTAATTTACCCTCCTTATCATATTTATCCTTATATAATTTCTTGGTAAATATTTCTTCATCCATTAATTCCGGGATAAATTTGAAATCAAAACTTTTAAATTTATCATTCTCATAATATATCCTGGAGTAAATTTCACCGTTTTCATCATAAAAATCAATATCGGTTGTCCCATCATTTTTGATAAAGGTTTTCTTTTTGATGATACCGTTAGGAGTATATTCATTTAAAACAGTAATAGCATAATCTCCGGTTTTATTAGTATATTCTGTTTCTTCACCAAACTCGTTATATTTATATTCTGATATTTCGTGTACTTTATGATAATAACTGGAACTATCTTCGAGCTCTTCAAAAATCAAAAAAAACTTTTCCGGATCTGCCTTAACCGGTGTTTGAGCATAAGCCTTGTTTGAATAACCCAATCCTAAATTTGAGAATATTAAAGCAAATATTAAAAGTGCACCTATAATGGTCTTTTTCATTGGCAAATCTCCTAAAAATTATTATATAATTTTAAATAATTAAATCAGAAAAAAGTATCATAAATTGAATGAATATACTTTTCTGCCAGTTCTATTTCAGACGTAACTCGCTTTTGGAATTCTGTTATATCCTTTATACTGTCTGTTTTAATAGCTCCAAACTCGTCCAATTCAAAATAATTAAATAACTGTAAGTCATTTGTCATAATATGAAGCTGATTATTCTTTATTTCAGCTTCTGCATGCAAATCGGGATTTACTTCATTTATTTTTCTCAGTCTGCTTTCATTTATAATATGATCCCTTGCAATAAATGAATCTATAATAATCCAAGTCCCGTAAAAATCTGTATATGTATAATTGTCTTTATGGGAAACTTCTTCGTAAGTATCATTACCCCAATTATATTCTTCATGTGAAACAGTTACATCTTTTCCATGCCAAATCCTTAAATCTGAAAGAGTGTATTTCATACCCTTATAGTTACCTGCAGATATTTTTTTTACGTCAGCAAAGCAGTGGCTTATGGATTCTTCGACGGTATATTTTCCATCTTGGTAAGAGTTATCCGGATCTGTTAATATCGGATCATAATCATAGCTTTTCCAGTGACGTGTATTCTTAACATCGTCTATAAATTTATTAATATACTTACTGTCGGTAATTACTTGATAATCTCCCAGAAATCGTTTCTCTTCACTTGAAATATATGGTTGTACGGATATAGTAATCTCCTTATTTAGTTTTTTCTTAAAATAGTCCTGCATGATTAAACAAAAAACAAAAATTATTATTCCGTATTTTAAATGTCCTTTGAAAAATAGCCATATACCTAAAGGAATAGACAAAATACACATCAATATGAAAAAAGTATAGAAGATATCATATTTTTTTGCTGTTTTATAAAGATTGTTTTTCATAGCTACTCCTTGTAGATATAGTTATTTTGATCAATAAACATCATAGAAACAGGCACAACGACAAAATCTTTATAAATACTTTTAATTATATCGATTGGTTTACACAATATCATTCTGGCAACTGTTAATTCGATAAAAATTTTTGATATACATTGGAATAAATCTTTATCCGGCTCTATTTTAGAAAGATCTAATAAATCATATCCGGCATCACTAAGACCTATAGCTAAAGATAATATTACTATTATACCTAATCGTCCTAATAACTCGTGCCCACCAACTCTACTGTCACAATCCTCATCAGGAGATGGACCAAATATTATTTCTACAACTTTTTTTACAACAAAACTATCACAAAGAAACTCTAAAGCGCATAACAAAACATATAATGGCATAATAATAAGTGATAATATAAAAGAAAGAATATTTTTGCTTTTCATGTGCATCTTCTCCTAACTATTATAAATTCCAAGCATTCCAATGAACCGAAAGAATTATCATTACAACTAAATACAAAATTCTGAAGATAAACTCTGACTTAGGTCCCCTAATCAAGGGTATGCTTATATGTTTTTTGGTTATCGGATAGAACCAAGCAATACCATCCGGCGTTAAGGTATCCAATATCATATGATGAATACATCCTGCAGCAATACTTGCTACAAGGATTAATAACCATTCCATTTCAATATTTGAGAAGAATGGTACAATGAATACTGGTAATAACCAAATACCTAATCCAATTACATTTAATAGAGTATGTGTAATTCCTCTGTCTTGAAATTTCTGATCCCAACCTAAATCTTCACCAACCGGAGTAGCAAAATCACTGATATCAGGATATATAGCACCGATAGTAAAGCCAGCGTAAATCATTACAGAGTTAAGTAAAGTCATCAGTGTCGTATGATCCAATCCTTCATAAACCTTACCTGTTTTTAATGCAAAATATATTCCACCCAATCCAAATGAAGTTATGGCACCGGTTTCAAAATGTGTTTTTGTTGTCATTTAAGATTACCTTTCATCATATAAATAATATCTTTATAAAATCAACCAGCTTACTTTTTGCTAAGCTGGTTGCCTTTCATTATTACATTAATACATTTATTCATCCCATACGTAATTGTGCTCATTTTCATCAAAATGGCACTTTACCTTACGTAATGAAATACTCCATACATCATCAGGATCGGCATTACAAATCATATTAAGCTCATCACCGATTAATTCCAGCATATAACGACCTGTATCACTCCAATCGCTGTATGTTTTAAATACAAGCTTTTCGCCATCTTTATGACTAAATGCATAATAGCCGTCAATATTAATATTCCAGTAAGCATAATCTGTTTGGGAATTTACTCTGGGTGTCTGTCCTGGCTTATAGAATGTATATTCCTCATAATCTGCAATCCAGATTCCTGCAAGCAAATCTTCCGGTTTTTCAGCTACAACAGATGCAGGCACTTTGTATGCCTTTGCTTTTGACTTAGCACTCCAACTGGTCTTTCCGTCTTTTTTAACATATGCTTTTACAATATAATTGATACTTGTACCAGCGTCTGCTACCCACTTCTTATCGGTATAAGAAAGCTTTGATGTAGTAGCTACCTTTACGTAAGCAGAGTCATTAGCTGTTTTTCTGTAAATCCTATAGCCTGTTGCTCCTTTAACAGCCTTCCATGTAACTTTTATACCGTTGTCTCCCGACTTCTTTACAGAAGAAATTTTAGGTGCACTGACTGCCGCAGCTTCTGATACAAAAGGCTTGGCGATTGCAATTGATAATGCAAACACAAAAGAAATAACTAATAATTTAAGAATAGTTTTTCGCATAACAAATCTCCTGATCAATAATTCGCTAATTTGAATCATAAAGAAACTGTAGCGAACGAATAATCAAAAATTTGTTATACGGAATTTTCTTACAGCTCATTCACAATTCATTATGTTATAAATTATATATACGCAGATGTAATATGTCAACACACAAAGACAAATAGAACCGCTGTTTTGTAAAGAAATGTTTAATATTATTCATGGAGTTTAGCCAAATAAAAAAACACCTATAGAGGTCTGCTGACAACTATAAGTGTCCAAAATTTAATTCCATTTTATTGTAACGACATTAAGTCCTATATATAAATTACCTGCTTATATACATTGCAGGTCTGATACCTCCTAACTCATTAGAACAAAACTCTCCGTAAATAATAATATCTCCGTCTGTTGTTACATAAGAATAGTCCTGATCTATATGTCCGGGCGTCCTAAGCCACCAGAAGGACTTTGATCCATCAGGATTTATAGCTCGACGAGCGACTTCATCTTTAAAGTATATTTCAGCTTCATTTGCAGTCAGAAAAAATAAGTAGTCATCGGTCTCACATCCGCCCGGAATATGATATTTCGTATTATCTTCTGCTTCCAGATGCGTCAGCCTGATTCTGCTTTTTTCATCTGCATTAAATACATCATTATAAAAAGTCTCATTAAGCCACTTTCTGGAAGAACATTTCTCCCAAGTAATAGTCTGCCTCAGCTCATGAAATTCTTTACGAACAACACATTCCTTACTGATAATAAGCAAAGAATCCTCAGCAACATCAAGAACAATCCACTCTATATCCTTGCCATTGTAGTTACCGAAAGAGATAACATCACCCGTATTATAATAAGTGTCTTGTTTGGCACAGGCTACAAAACTAAATAAAATAAGTAATATTGTAAATACTAAAACAAAACGAATTTTAGAAACACTTAAAGCTTGTTTATTCGTAATCTTCATCGAAAAATAATTCAGCCTTTCTGCACAAATAAAGGAATATCCTTCCTTCCAAGCAACAAGCATTTGTTGTACTAACGATACAAAAATATGGTGCCTCGAGATTCAGAGGCACCATAAGAATAGCATTATATTAATCAGTTAACACTATTAAGCATTAAC
>JAZQPR010000165.1:0-3568 GCA_045628605.1 Oscillospiraceae bacterium | reverse complement strand
TTTTTAGATAGTCGGTGTTTACAGCAAAGAGGTTCCACCTGTTCCCATACCGAACACAGAAGTTAAGCTCTTTCGCGTCGAAGATACTCGGTTGGCGACGACCCGGGAAAATAGATCAGTGCCGGCACAAAAACAGGAGATGAAGAAATTCATCTCTTTATACATTCCTCCATAGCTCAGTCGGTAGTAGCACTTGACTGTTAATCAAGGTGTCGCTGGTTCGAGTCCAGCTGGGGGAGCCAATTAAAACCTCACAAAGTTTTCTTTGTGAGGTTTTTTTAATTAGAAAGATAGATGAATGAATGGATTTAGATTTTATTTGAATACTATGTACTGTGGATATTTGTGAAAACAAGGGCAAATTCGTAAAGAAAAATGTGAAAATTAATATAAATATTACTGGAATTATGTGAAATGTTGCCTTGATTTGAAAAGAAAAATGTGATAAAAATTTCAAATCTCCAAAGTTGCAAAAAATGCAAGAAACAGAGATTATATCGGAACTGTTGACTGGCTAAACAATGCAGGGATAGTGAATGTATGCTATTGTATGAATACACCTTTTCTTCCTATGCGCGGTAACTATGACCCTGATTGTTACAAGCTCTATTTCAGAGACACAGGACTGCTTGTCGGATCACTTGATGAAGAAGTACAGGATGACCTTAGAGCCAATAAAAACTTCAATACTTATAAAGGGGCGCTTTATGAAAATATAGTTGCAGATATGCTTGTTAAGTCCGGGTACAGTCTATATTTTTATAGAAACGAAAAAAGTACTCTTGAAACAGATTTCTTTGTCAGGGATTCTGATTCGCTTATTCCTGTTGAGGTCAAGGCGGTTGAAAGTAATACTCCCTCACTTAGCAAACTTATTGAAAATGAAAAATATTCGGATATTCATTATGGAATAAAACTAAATCGAGGAAATATTGGTTTTAATGGAAAATTCTATACATTTCCATATTTTTTAACATTTCTCATAAAAAAATGGTTGAAGCAGAAATAAAATAATGTCCGGTGACTAAAACAGCGTATTACCACATAGGCAATACGCTGTTATTTTTATTTATCTTTTGATTTGTTCTGAAACTGAGCTATAAGGTTGTTTTTTGCATTTATGATATGTTCAGCAGTAAGTGATTCTGCAAGAGGACCGTTTTTGTTTCTTATTGCTTCAAGTATCGCCTTATGTTCGGCAACAGTCTTCTCTGCACGTCCTGCTGACTGTATCGAAATGTCTCGGGCATTTTTTATGTAATTATGAAAGTTTGAAAGCATGTATCTCAAAGGACGGCTTCTTGATGACTCGTATATGATCTTATGAAATTCTCCGTCAAGCTTCCATATCTGTTCAGTGTTGTTTTTTATAAGATAAAATTCCTGAAGGTCAACAATCTTTTCAAGAGCTTTAAGTTCGTCGTCCGTAATTTTTTCAGCAGAAAGCTTTGCTGCAAGACCTTCTATACTCATACGGATCGCATAGACGTCTTCAATATCCTTTTCAGACACACCTACTACAACTGCACCTTTGTTCGGAATATTATTTACAAGCCCTTCAAGTTCCAGCTGCATAAGAGCCTCTCTGACAGGTGTTCTGCTTACTCCAAGTTCAGATGAAAGCTTAAGTTCATTCAGGCTCTCGCCTTCTTTGTATTCTCCGTTTAATATAGCATCTTCTATAGCATTAAATACTCTTATTCTTAAAGAGCTGCTGTTGTCAGTTTCCAATATCATAATATATCACCATTTTACAAAATCAAAGACCGTTCTGAGAGAGAATATCTTTTCCGTAGAGCTGCATAAGTGCAATAAGTTCGTTGTCGCTGATAACTGTAACACGACCGTTGTCATATTCATTGTCGATCCATTCTTTCATTTTGAGAACGCATGGATTTTGTTTGGTTACTGCATGATTTTTATCGAGGTTGTAATAGTTGTTTATCCAGCATGCGATTCCTGCAAGACCTGATGTTGCACTGACAGCGACCATAGGAGGTCTTCCGAGAAATTTCTTTGTATCAAATATATTGTATATCTCTTCATTTTTCATAAGACCGTCAGCGTGAATTCCTGCTCTGGTAAGATTGAAGTTTTTACCGACAAACGGGGTCATTGGAGGCAGATCGTAGTTTGTCTGATTTACAATGTAATCTGCGATCTCTGTTATAACAGTCGGATCCATGCCGTTAAAATCGCCTCTTAATGAAGCATATTCAAATACCATAGCTTCAAGCGGTACATTTCCTGTACGTTCACCAATACCAAGAAGAGAACAGTTTACAGCACTTGCACCGTACAGCCATGCTGTTGAAGCGTTTACTACACCCTTGTAGAAGTCGTTATGACCATGCCATTCGAGCATTTCACTAGGAATTCCTGCATAATGCATAAGACCGGAGATGGTTCCCGGAACACTTCTCGGAAGTGCAACACCCGGATAGGATACGCCGTAACCCATTGTATCACAGGCACGGATCTTGATCGGAACACCTGATTCATCTGAAAGTTCTTTAAGTGCTGATGCAAAAGGAATTACAAATCCGTAGAAGTCAGCTCTTGTTATGTCTTCAAAGTGACATCTCGGACGAAGACCTGCATCAAGACAGTCTTTAACAACTCCGAGATATTTGTCAAGTGCTTCTTTTCTTGTGAGTCCCATTTTATTGAAAATATGGTAGTCGGAACATGAAGTAAGAATACCCGTCTCCTTGATACCGATATTTTTTACAAGTTCAAAATCTTTTTTTGCTGCTCTTATCCACGTGGTGATCTCAGGAAATTCATAGCCGAGTGCCATACATCTGTCGATAGCTTCACGATCACTTTTGGAGTATACAAAAAACTCAGTCTGTCTTATCATGCCGTTTTTACCGCCAAGGCGATGAAGCATCTTGTAGATGTTTTCCATCTGCTCAGCTGTGTACGGAGTTCTTGACTGCTGGCCGTCTCTGAATGTTGTATCAGTGATAAAAATATCATCCGGCATGTTCATAGGAACAAATCTGTGGTTGTAGACTATCTTGGGGACTTCTGTATATGGAAACATTTCTCGGAACAGTTCCGGTTCTTTAACGTCTTTTAATTCGAAACGATATGGGTCCAACTCAAGCATGTTGGTTTTTTCGTTTAATAAAATATCCTGCATGATTTCATCGAGCTCCTTAAATTATTGTATTAGTGTATAATTGTATCATTGTATACAATTATACACTAATACAATTGAGATGTCAATATTAATAGTAAATGGAAAATAGTATGAATAAAGGTATGATTTTGTAAATTGATACAGATATTTTTATTAAATATCATGCCAACTGATTTATATGAAGGAAAAATGATGAAACTACGTTACTATTCACGGCCAAATAATGGAATAATAAAATGAAATACTAAGAGAGACAAACATCGAAATTCTGATGTTTGTCGCTCTTTTTGACTATGTATAAATGTGCACAAAAACAAACATTGGTATTTGTTTAAATAGATACCAATAAAACTATTGACATTTTTATTGGTATGTGATATAATAATAAGTACCAAGTATAGAAAGGGAGTTTAAAAATGT
>JAZQPR010000164.1:0-2396 GCA_045628605.1 Oscillospiraceae bacterium | reverse complement strand
TGAAGGATCAGATGCAGTATATGGCTGAGGATAACTGATGATTATGGCATATTCTGACATCTGAAAATCAAAAATAAAAATGTAGGTTTTCCTACATGAAAAAAATTTCAAAAACCTACATTTTTATATTGACATTTGCATCTGAATTGTCTCTGATTGCTAAGAGCAAAGATCTTAACAGAATAAATTATTCAGGATGACCTGTAGTTTTTGTATATAAAAAAATAAAAAACGCCATATTTGATATGGCGTGTTTAATTTATTTATATTTTAGGATAATGAAAAAATCTTGTTAATAATGACCGTTGTCAGATTTGTTTTTTGTTCATGGTGCTTAAGTTTCTTTTTTTCTATGCTTTTATTATACAAAAAAGAAATGTAAAAGTCTATTGATTTTTACAATAATCTATTAAAAAAAACAGTCCGTTTTATTGGGATTTGTATAAAAAAGTGTATTTTTGATGCCGATTTGAAGCAAATTGTGAAATAAATATGGCGAAGTGACAAATTGTTGTTTTAAGCTTCGTATTTAAAAGGCTGATGATAATTCTTGGAGTTAATACTACTGATAAATAAAAAAAGAACAGCAAAAAAATTGCTGTTCTTTAAAATATCTTATTGCTTTATAAATTACTTGTTGAGCATTTTTGCAAGCTGTGATTTTTTTCTTGCAGCTTTGTTCTTGTGGATAAGACCCTTGGCAGCAGCCTGGTCAACTCTCTTGATAGCATATTTGATTACTGCTTCTTTATCAGCTGAATTATTGATTACAGCCTGATCAGCTTTCTTGAATGTGCTCTTAAGATTTGATTTTCTTGATTTGTTAGCTTCAGCTTTAACTTTATTTACTTTTACACGCTTCATAGCGGATTTGATATTTGGCATAATAAATAACCTCCAGATAATTTGAAATATAAACGAATTTTAATTATTTTCTGAAAAAGTTCGAAAATAAAATCAGAAAAATAATATAGAATAACAAGCAGCAGACACGGAACTGCTTAAATAAAATTTATAACATATGTATGGAACGACCATACCAATCAGTCTATTAAATATTTTATCATTTTTTTTCAAAAAATGCAATAGTGAAAATTAAATATATTCAAAAAATTATTTATTTCAAAACTATATACATTGCCTATAATTCAAGCGTTCATAAATATCATATTAATTCAGTTCAAATTTAAAGATAATTATTTCTGAAAAATATCGCAGCAAAAAATATTTTGCTGCGATAATATATTTATTTACAAGGCAACAGAACTACTGCAGCTGCAAGAATGAGCAGCAGTATAACAGGAATTAGTCTTCTTTGCATGTTTTTGTTTCCTTTTAATTAAAAATTGATCTTTTCTTCAAGGAATGCAACAAGATCGTTGATGTTTATTCTTTCCTGTTCCATTGTATCACGGTCACGAACTGTTACGCAGTTGTCTTTTTCAAGAGTGTCAAAGTCATATGTGATACAGAATGGTGTACCGATCTCATCCTGTCTTCTGTAACGTTTTCCTATAGTACCTGTTTCATCAAAGTCAACCATGAAGTGCTTTGAAAGCATAGTGTAAAGTTCTTCTGCCTGTGGTGAAAGCTTCTTTACAAGCGGGAGAACAGCACATTTGAACGGTGCAAGAGCAGGATGGAAGTGAAGAACTGTTCTGACATCCTTCTTTTCATTTCCGTTCTTGTCAACAGATGTGAGTTCTTCTTCGTCATAAGCTTCAGAGAGAATTGAGAGGAAGAGTCTTTCAACACCGAGTGAAGGCTCAATAACGTAAGGAATATATTTTTCATTTGTTTCAGGATCGAAGTATTCAAGAGATTTTCCGCTTGTGTTGATATGCTGTGTGAGGTCGTAGTCTGTTCTGGCAGCAACGCCCCAGAGTTCGCCCCAGCCGAATGACGGGAAGAGATATTCGAAGTCTGTTGTTGCCTTTGAGTAGAAGCAGAGTTCTTCAGGATCATGGTCACGGAGTCTGAGGTTTTCTTCTGTTAAGCCGAGGCTGAGGAGCCATTCTTTACAGAAGCTTCTCCAGTAAGAGAACCATTCAAGGTCTGTGCCAGGCTTGCAGAAGAATTCGAGTTCCATCTGTTCAAATTCTCTTACACGGAAGATGAATTTACCAGGAGTGATCTCATTTCTGAATGATTTACCGATCTGTGCAACACCGAAAGGTACTTTCTTTCTGCTTGTACGCTGAATGTTTGCAAAGTTTACAAAGATACCCTGAGCTGTTTCAGGACGGAGATAGATCTCAGACTTTGAATCTTCAGTAACACCCTGGAATGTCTTGAACATAAGGTTAAACTGTCTGATATCAGAGAAGTTTGCCTTTCCGCAGTTAGGGCATACTATGCCTTTTTCTCTTATGTAGTCAAGCATCTGTACGTTTGAC
>JAZQPR010000163.1:0-23249 GCA_045628605.1 Oscillospiraceae bacterium | reverse complement strand
TGAACGAAAGAATAGACCCCGCCGCCTATAGAGGCGGGGGATATCCTCTGTGTTGTTATATGCCGGTAACAATAATCAGACATTTACACCATAGCTTCTGCAGAGAGCCTCAAGGCCGCCCTGATATCCTGAAGCAACTGCGTTAAACTTCCAGTCACCGTTGTTCCTGTAAATTTCACATACAACAAGTGCTGTTTCAATTGAAAAGTCTTCAACAAGATCAAATCTTAAAACTTCTTCGCCTGTCATATCATCATCAGTAGCCATCTTTGCTACATGAACATATGCATTTGAAACCTGTCCGAAGTTCTGCTTTCTTGCAGCAGCGTCATGAATTGTAACAGTAATTGCAATCTTTGAAATGTTTTCCGGAATCTTTGAGAAGTCAATTGTAATAACTTCATCATCACCGTCTCCGTCACCTGTTCTGTTATCACCTGTGTGCTTAACAGCTTCATTTCTGCTTACGAGGTTATTGTAGAAGATAAAGTCTTCGTCACATGTTACCTTTCCGTTTGCATCAAGAAGATATGCTGAAGCATCAAGGTCAAAATCATATCCGCCGTCATATTTGTTTGTGTCCCAGCCGAGACCAACAAGTGCCTTTACTATTCCTTTGTCGAGACTTACTCTCTGTCCTTTTGCAAGACTTACTGCCATAATTAATACCTCCAAAAATATATTTATTAATAAATAATATGCTTTTTTATCTTGCGAATCTTCTGATGAGTTCGCCGATTCCGTTATCGTTATAGCCTTCACCAACTGCGTTGAATTTCCATTCTCCGTTATGTCTGTAAAGTTCACCGAAAATCATTGAAGTTCTGTTGTCATAGTTTTCAGTAAGATTAAAACGGCAAATTTCCTGGTTTCTGTCAGCATCCACTATACGAATAAATGCATTCTGAATCATTCCAAAATGCTGTCTGCGTTCAAATGCCTGATATATTGTAACTGCAAAAACGATCTTGTTGTACTGCTGCGGAAGGTCATCGAGATAAACCATGATCTGTTCGTCATCTCCAGCACCGCCGCCTGTCAGGTTATCACCCATATGAATTACACACTGTGACGGATGCTTAAGATTATTGTAGAATACAACATCATTTTTGTTAGCTATTCTGTCATCTGTCAGAACAATTGCCTCAGCATCACAGTCTATATCCTGCATTCTGCTGAAAAGTCCTCTTTTAGCCTCATCCCATCCAAGTCCTACTGTAACTCTTTTGAGTCCGGCGCCGCCTTCCTTTGCAAGACTGATCTTCTGACCTTTCTGTAAATTTACTGCCATTATTATTCCTTCTTTCGTATATTATTTAAATTTCTGACTGTCCTGTGCATAATACACATGAACAGTCAGAATATTTTTTTAATATTTTATATTTATTATTTATTTTTTACAATACATTTTCTGATAAGATCCACCGGAATAATGGATATTGCCATTACTAAAACAATTACCCACTGAACAATACTGAGGCCATGACATCTGAGGATAGAACCGCCAAGATATGTCATAAGAATCTGTACAACAGCGATGATGCCGAGGATCTTTAAGAAGCCCTTGTTTCCGTTTATGTTGTCAAACAAAGCTTTCTTTTCTGTTCTTGCATTGAATGCGTTGAATACTGCTGAGAAAATAAAGAATGCAAAATATGCTGTTCCAAGAACAATATATTTGTCACCATCGTTAAAATCAGGAATGTTAAAGAATTTACCTGAAGGAATTACACCGTCTGCAACAAAGAATTTCTGAATTGGTGCTACAAGAAGAAGTGAAAGGCTTAAAAGAACCATCCATATACTGCTTGTAAGGATCTGTGACCACATGTTCTTGCTTACAATGCTTTCAGAACGTTTTTTCGGCTTTTCACTCATAAATCTGTGAAGTGCAGGCTCACCGCCGAATGCAAGAGCTGCAAGTGTATCCATAACGAGGTTTACCCAGAGGATCTGAATAACTGTAAGAGGTTCGTTTACACCGATAAGAGGTGAAATGAATGAGATAAGAACTGCTGCTACGTTAATAGTAAGCTGGAATACGATAAACTTTCTTATGCTGTTGAAAATTGTACGGCCATAAAGGATAGCCTTGTCAATTGAATTGAAGTTATCATCAAGAATTACGATATCGCCGGCTTCCTTGGCAACTTCTGTACCGCCGCCCATTGCAAAACCAACATCGGCTTTCTTAAGAGCAGGTGAGTCATTTACACCGTCACCTGTCATACCAACAACCATTTCAAGTTCCTGAGCACATCTTACAAGACGGCTCTTGTCTGAAGGAAGTGCACGAGCTATAACTCTGAGGTTTGGTAAAATTTCCTTGATCTGATCATCAGACATATCCTGAAGTTCATCAGATGTAAGAACAACATCTGTATCCTTTGTAAGAAGTCCTGCATCCTTTGCGATAGAAACTGCTGTATCTTTTCTGTCACCTGTGATCATAACAACCTGAACACCGGCCTGATGAACTTCCTTGATTGCTGTAACTGATTCAGGACGAACTTCATCACGGATTCCGAGAATACCGATAAGAGTCCAGTTTCCTTCAGGAAGTGAATCCTCACCAAGTGCTTCATCAGCAACTGCAATTCCAAGTACACGGATGGCTCTGTTTGCAAGTTCGTTGATCTTAGCTTCAAGCTTGTCTGAATTTGTAAGAGTCTGCTTGTTTCCGTTTTCATCAAAATAGAATTTACATCTTGAAAGGATCTTTTCAGGAGCACCCTTTACAAGAGTATAGTTAAAGTCACCCTTAACCTGTGTAGCTGAATATTTGTTTGTACTGTTGAAAGGAATTGAAGCTACCTTTTCAACATTAATGCCTTCCGGCAATACATCTGCAGCAAATGCAAGAACAGCTTTTTCTGTAGCATTACCGCCGACGATAGAAACTTTTCCGTCTTCTCTTGATACGATAGATGTTGTATTGTGATGGATAGCGACTGACATGATCTTTGAAAGACCGCCCTTAACGTCTTCAGCCTTTGCATATTCTGTCATGTTTCCGTCAATAAACTGAACAACTTCAAGTTTACCTTTTGTGATGGTACCTGTTTTATCACTGAAAAGAATGTTTAAGCTTCCTGCTGTTTCGATACCGTTTATTTTTCTTACAAGTACGTTATCCTTCAGCATTTTGCCCATGTTCATTGCTGAAACAAGAGCTATCATAAGAGGAAGTCCTTCCGGTACTGCCATAACAATGATGATAACTGCAAGAATTACAGCGTCAAGAAGATTTGCAAGTACATGTGCAAATCCAAGATCAAAATACGGAGCAAATCCGCCTGCTGAAACTATCTGACGGATCATGAATGCAACAGCTATTGCAACACCGCCGATATAACCGAATTTTGAAATACCGTTTGCAAGATTTGAAAGTTTAACTTTAAGAGGACTTTCTCTGTCATCATCCTGCTGAAGCTGCTTGGCAATTTCACCGTATACTGATTTGTCACCGACAACAGTAACTTCCATTACTGCGTTTCCTGAACATACAACAGAACCTCTGAATACCTTGTAAGGATTTAACATATCGTTTTTGCCGTCATCCTCATAGTCCTCAGGCATAACAACTTTCTTTGCTTCTTCAGATTCACCGTTCAATGCAGCCTGGTCAACCTTTATCTCACCGTCGACCATCTTACCGTCTGCAGGGATCTTGTCACCTGACTGAAGAAGAATACAGTCACCAACAACGATGTCGTCAATTGCAATTTCTTTTATTGCATTGTCTCTGTACACTTTACATGTTATCCTTGAAGCCTCTTCCTGAAGCTTCTGGAAAGCATTTTCATTGTTGTACTCTGAATAAGTTGAAACAAAAGTGGCAAGAATTATTGCTATTGCGATACCTACCGGTTCATACCATTCAACATCAACATTTGGCAGAACATTTGTTGCACCAAGAATAAAAATGAGAAGGTTTACCAGAAGAGCAACACAAAGAATCTTGATCATCGGATCACCGAAGTTTCCGAGAAGCTTCTGCATAAAAGTCTCGCCTTTGACTTCACTAAGTTTGTTTGTACCAAACTTTTTTTTCGATTCTTCAGCCTGAGCACTCGTCAGACCAAACTTTTTTTCTTCGTTATCCATTTTAAACTCCTTTTATTTTTTAAATATTATCATACAGTTCAACCTTTAAAAGGTGACTGTTGGTATCTGAAACAATTTTAAAAGCCGTTCCGTCCGAAAGCAATGCTGCATGTCCGGGTGGAATTATATTACCGTTCGGAGAAAGCATGTCCTTACTGTTTATATTTACAAGATAATAATCATCTGCTATCAGTTTTATAAATCCTTTTACTTCCCTGTCAGCAGCTTTTTCATCAGGAAATACAGTGGAATAAAGATCCCAGCTGCATAAAGGTGTGTTGTCTTCCGCAATTAATTCGTTTGTTACGAAATAATGTCCCGGAGCACCTTTTCTCTCAGTCATGAAAGTTAATTTTAATATTTTCTTATCTTTTATCCTTGTCTGACAGAAAGGACATACCGGCTTTTTCACGTCATACAGAATAAAAAATCGTTTTTCACAATTGGGATTTGAACAGGTATGAAGCAAATTCCAGGTCTTTACAAGTCCCTGTTCCCACTCCATCGCTGACGGTCTTTTTCTGGGATCATGAAGACCTTCTGAGAAAGCCCTGAGGAAAAGATTTTCTATATGCGGTCCCATATCGTGGATCGTTATCTCAAGATCGTCAGGTCTGTTTGAAGTATCATTCGGATCTTCAATAAACGTTGCACATTTTCCAAGGCAAAGATAATCGTCCTGTTCAGCATCCTCAGAATAGATCTTCGGTCCGATGATCGGATGTCTGAAAAACAAGTATTCATATATCAGAACCGCCATGGAATGAAGGTCTGTCAGAACACTCGGGAAAAATCTTTTCTCTCTTGGAAGTCCAAGAGTCTGAAGAACCTCCGGTGCTATATATCCTCTTGTTCCGATTACTTCCGGCGGAAACAGTCCCGGAACGACCAGCGTATCAATATCAATGATAACACATGTTCCTGTTTTCGGATCAGTCAGAACGTTGTTAAATGAAAGATCTGAATGTGCAAGTCCTGCCTGATGCATACGTCTGAGAGAACGTGCAAGAAGAAGGGACATCTGGATCATTGATCTGAAATTTCCGCATTCATTGGAATTCAGATACTTTCTGTTTTTTCCTGTAAACCAGCTGCTTTTTTTGTCTTTTCCTTTTAACTTGAGAATCTGCGAAGCATTTTCATCAAAGAAAAAATTTTTCGGATATACAGGACAGACAATTCCAAATTCAGGTCTTTTCACAATTGCAACCGGCCAGCAGAAACGTTTGGCAAAATACGATGCCGTTACTTTATCATTTCCTTTTGCCCCGCCGTCTTCTTCTGATACTGTAGGGTTATACTGACCAATAATAGCACTTATTCGTTCCTGAAGTCTCTGATCACGTGCATTGGCAGGATCATTGAAAAACTGTACTACAAAAGCCTTGTCAGGGGTAAAATATGTATGCTTCATTCCGCCTCTCGGAGGATTGTCAGTAATGACATATTCGATCTCTTTTCCGTTAGTAAGAAGTGCTTTTGCTATTCTATCCATATGTCGCTCCTTACTTCATATCAGTATTTAATATAAGAAGTGTCCTGTCATCAAAGGAACCACGTTCTGCATAATTATCAAGCCATCTTAAAAGTCTTTCTTCCTTTTTCTCAGGAAGCTCATTTTCTTTTCCGGAAAGACCGGCATTTTTCAGCAGATCATAATCCTTCCAGAGAACATCCGGAGCAGTCTGAGTTTTTTCCAGAACATGCTTGGCGTATTGCACAGCGATCAGCTTTTCATTATCGTTTACCCATGGATATCGCACAGGCTCAGGAATATTGGAAAGCGATTCATTATCTGTTTTTTCTGAAGTATCTTTTATATCAAGTATACCATTCAGTTCAAGATCAAGTATCAGTCTCAGCATCTGAGGATTATTAGGAAAATAATCATCAGCAACTCCATCAGTCATAATAAGAACATCCGACACATTTCCACGCATGATCTTGGTTTTGCCCATAAGATTTTCCTTATGTCTCATCTGTTCAGAAGTAAGAAAATCTGTTTCACCTGAATAAGCACCGCTGTCCGGAACGCCGAGCAGTCTGAGTGCCTTGTCATAATCAGCATTTCTGTCAACTGAACAAATGATCCCGTCACCTATCTGACAGGCTATAACAAAATATTCAGTCTTTTCATCAATTAAAACAGGAACCATCATACACAAAAGAAGAGTACCGGAAAAATCTCTGAATTCAAGATCCCTGTCAACTACTTTCAGATATTCGTATTTTGTTTTCCTGCTTTCAAAAGCATCATTGACAGCATCGTATGCCTTCAGTACAGCCTCCTGAATAATATCAGCAAGTGCACTGCATCCTGTCATAAATTCAGGATCTTCAAACTTAAGAGTCAGTTTATCCATCGTTTCATCAGAAACTTCAGACAGCTTTTCTTTTATGTATGATACAGCAGCCCTGCATGATTCAGCGGCTCCGATCCTTGAATATTTTTTTGAACCGGCTCCGTCTGATACTGCAGCTATTGTCCATTTTCCGCAAAAATCATACTCAAACCAGTCATCACAGTTTGTTCCGTCATGCTTGTGTTTTTTTCCTCTGACTCTTGCTCCGATGACATTTATTCCGGCATTTTCAGACATTCCTGATCTATACTCATCAAACGGCTCCGGTTCCTCTTTGTTAATTGGCTTGTATTGCCATAAATGAGCCGTTTTCTCAACAACATCACTGTATTCTTTATCATCAGCTGAATCAGCCTCAGTAATGCTTTCACTGTCAGCTGTTTTATCACTGACAGCATCATTTTCAGAAGTTCCCGTATCATTTGATCTGTCATCGTTCTGTTCTGTATCGATATGCTCTTTTTTCAGAAGCTTTTCAAATTCATCTATCGTTACAGTCCTGATACATGATTCATCAATATCAATAATTCCGTCTTCTGTACTGTTTTTTATAATGTCAATATCATTTTTCACAGGTACTATGTTTGTGTGAACATGTTCCTTAAGATACAATGCAAGCGCAGCAGGATTTGAAATCTCTCCTTTATTTATCTTATCAAGGAGCTTTTTTGTATCCTCTGCTTTTCCTGCTATATTCAGTATATCTACCGGAACATCCTGTATACCGATATTTTTCAATGCAAAAAACAAATCATCTGCTATACCCACAACTTCACCTGCTTTTCATAGTAAAATAAAGTCAGAATAATTGACCTGTTATGGTACTATAACAAAGCCCTGCGGCGGAGGCGGCAATTCTATAGCCTGTCCCGGAAGAGCATCAACACTTGCTGATGACATCTTTATTGAACCTGAAACCCATGCAAAGAACTGCGCAAGATCTCCGGCTGAAAGACTGTTCATCATAACAACATTGTTTGTGATTTTTTTGAGTACAGATGTATCTGCCTTGGCACCGGCAGCACATGCTATAATATTTGCAGGCTTACTTGCCTGAAGTACTGAAATTGCGGACTCCCATTCATCTGTCGGAGCACCGTCTGTAAGAATAAACACCAGCGGTTTCCAGTCGCCCTTCTGATTTGGTCCGGACTTTCTGACTTCAGCGTCAATACACTGAGCAAGAAGTCGGAGTGCTGCTCCAAGTGATGTTACTCCATTTGCAGTAAGCTCAGGTTCCTTAAAATCCATAAGTTCAGTCAGCGGACAAACCTGTCTCGCAACGCTGTCAAAAGTAATTACTGATAAATAAGCTGTTTCAAGTGCCTGAGGATCGCTTCTGAGTTCCATCAGAAGTGCCTTTACGCCCTGTCTTACTGCTTCAATTGGTTCTCCGTTCATTGAGCCTGAAGTATCAAGCAGCAAATAAACAGGTAACCTTCTTGTAAAATCTGACATATTCTGCCCATCTCCGTTCAAAAATATTTTTATTCTTCTGTATATATTTTATCAGAACCTCTGTGAAAATATCTGAGGTGCTCGATATTCATTAGAACTTGTTATCGGGTTATATGAACCTCTAAATAGTTCCAAAAACCATATTATACAGTCTAATATTATTATAAACTATATTAGTATATTTGTCAAGAATTTTGATGTTTTTTTTTAATATTTTTTTATCATTTAGTCATAAAAAAAAGCAGAGAACTTAAGATGCTCTCCGCTTTATCAGTATTTTAATTTGTTTTGACCGAAACTGCAGGCTGTTTTGTTTCATTTTTCTTTCCAACCAGTAAAACAATAAGCAGAATAACTGAAATAATACCTGACACAGTTCCTGTAATATAATCTCTCATCTGAAGTGTATCTGCATCTGAAAATAACTTTTCTATAAAAGTCGATGTCAGATTAAAGCTCAGATGAAGTACAATATTCGCTGCTATTGAATGGTATTTTTCATATACACCGCAAAGAATCATTCCCAGCAGAAATGCATATGTACTCCAGACCAGATTGGCGTGTGCCACTCCGAAAAACAATGATGAAACCAGGGCTGCCGCTGCAAATGAACATTCTTTTCTCACTACCCTGTAGATCCCGCCTCTGAATATGAATTCTTCCATAACAGGAGCAAGAACAACAGCAAATACAGCATACATTACAGGACTCATATCTGTCAGTACTGATGATTGCTCCGCATAGTCCTCCATACATCTGCTGATAAATGGAAAAGTTTCTGACAAAAACTCCAATACAAACGAAACAAAAATGTTCAGCAGTATGCCGGCTGGAATGATTATTGCAAGTTTAGGAACCGGTGCTTTAAATAAATAATACTCTTCCTTTATTTTCTGTTTTCTTAGTTTTGTTATAAGCATAAAACATATTATTGTAATAAGGTTCGCTATAATAGTTACAACGGAAAGTGCATCTGCATCCCCCATAAGAGAAAAACCTTTTATAATAAATGCAGGAACTGATACTATAATCTGAACAACAAAATACAAGAAAAAATAACCAAGTGCTATTATAATACTAATTAGTTTTTTTTCCATTATCACACCTCTTTCTTACTGTTTATCATAATATGCTTTTCCGGAATCCGGATTAAAATACGTCCTGATATATCCGTCACCGGATATTACAACAAAATCATTTGTATCCTCGATATAATAAACATCGTCGCCATCCTCTTTTTCTGTTTTATGAAGGGCATCCGGAGAATTGGCAACATCTGATGCAGCATTTTCATAATCATCAGCAGATTCGAATCCCATTTCTTTTCCATGCTTTTCATAATGCTGTTTTTTTAATTTGTCATTTCTGAATTTATAAACCTTCTCTTTTGGCTCGCTGTCTTTTTTACTGTTTTTATCTTTGGAAGATTTTTTTTCAGTCTTTTTATCTTTGCCTGCTGTTGTCGTTTTTTTCTCTTTACTTTCATCCTTTTTTTCGTTTATTTTGCTTTCCGCTTTATCCTCAGAATTATCCAGCTTTTCCTTAACTTTACTTTCCGCTTTGCTTGCAGAATCGTCCAGTTTTTCCTTAGCTTTACTTTCTGCTTTTTTGGCAAAATCATCAAGTTTTCCAAGAAAAGACTGCGTTTCAGTTGTTGTTTCAGTTACCTGAACTGTTTCTTCTGGTTTGTTATCATCTGTGTCGTTAAACAGAAAAGCTTTTCCGAAAATAACAAGCAAAATAATAATTATTATTCCGGCTATTCGAGGAGTTTTACTTTTTTGTGGTTTGTTATCATTCATATTTTGCCCACCTTTTTCAAAAAGCGGTTCCAGAAGAACCGCTTTTAATATCAATAATTATTCTTTTACATATCCTTTGCTTTTAATAACATCGCAAATGCTGCCGACATATTTTGCACAGATCTCATCTGTTTCAGCTTCAGCCATAACTCTGACAAGAGGCTCTGTTCCGCTGCATCTTACAAGTATTCGTCCGTCTGTTCCGAGTTCTTCCTCTGCTTTTTTTACAGCAGCAAGAACATCAGCATCCTCAAGAACAGTTTTCTTATCTGTTACTCTGACATTTTTCAGAAGCTGCGGGAAGATCGTTACAGGTTCTGCAAGCTTTGCAAGTGTCGTTTTGTTTTCAAGAACAGTTTCCATTATCATCAGAGATGTCAGGATACCGTCACCGGTTGAAGCATATTTTCCGAAAATAATATGTCCTGATTCCTCACCGCCGAGCTTATAACCGTTTGCGGACATGTTCTCATAAACATACTTGTCACCGACTGCTGTTTTTTCGTAAGATATTCCCTCGCGGTCAAATGCTTTATACAGACCGAGATTTGACATGATCGTTGTTACAACAGTATTTTTATCAAGCTGACCTTTATCTCTTAAATATTTTCCGCAAACATAAAGGATCAGGTCACCGTCTATTATTCTTCCGTTATCTGCTACTGCAAAGCATCTGTCAGCATCGCCGTCATAAGCAAAGCCGATATCAAGCTTATTTTCAACTACAAATTTCTGAATCGTTTCAGGATGAGTCGAACCGCATCCGTTGTTTATATTTGTTCCGTCAGGATTATTATTGATAACATGAGTTTCAGCACCGAGAGCATCAAACACACTCTTCGCAATAGAAGAAGCACTTCCGTTAGAGCAGTCGATTCCGACTTTTACATTTTTAAATGATCTTGTTGCCAGAGAGATAAGAAATCCGATATATCTGTTTCTTCCGGCACTGTAATCAACAGTACGTCCGATTTTATCATCTGTTGCAAGAGGAATTGAATCCGGATCACTGTCAATATAAGCCTCTATTTTTTCAATTGTTTCATCTTCAAGCTTTTCACCTTTTGAGTTGATTACTTTTATTCCGTTATCATGATAAGGATTATGGCTTGCAGATATCATGATACCGCAGCTGAAACCATCAGTTTTTGTTACATACGCAACACTTGGTGTCGTTGTTACATGAAGAAGATAAGCATCTGCACCTGAAGCTGTGATTCCGGCAGCAAGTGCATATTCAAACATATATGAACTTCTTCTTGTATCTTTTCCTATTACGATCCTGCATTCAGGGTTCTGCTGTAAATAATACCATCCCAAAAATCTTCCTACTTTAAATGCGTGGTCTACTGTAAGTGTCTTGTTGGCTTCTCCACGAAAGCCGTCAGTTCCAAAATATTTTGACATAGCGTTTTCCCTTCATAAAAAAATACTTTATTATTTCAGAATTAATTATTCCGATTTGTAATTAAATAAATCTGTTTTTTTCAGGATCATACCTGAATCCTGCTTCGGATAATGTTTTCTCAATTTCAGATCTTGAAACATCCATATCCTCGCACAGACTGTCAAGTGAAGAATAAAAATCCCTTAACTTTGTGTTGATCAGGCTGAATAATATAAACGGATCTTTTGGAAGCATAATTCAATTTTCCTTTCATACAAATAATCAATAACAGATCATTCTCTTTTTCCTGCGGCATATTTACCGGGACAAATATCCACTACCGCCCTCATCGGGCCTACCATGGAATCCTCATATCTGCACTGCCACTGTTCATCCGGATCAGGCATTCCGTTCTTCAGACCGTCGATCGTATCGCCATCGCTGATCTTTTCTCCGGAATATATTATAAATGAAGAAATGTTGTAAAGATAATTGGTTATATCCTCAGAGGACAGCGGAGGCAAATAATGACACTGAATATCAGGAAGACCAAGTGCGTGCATTCCGTGAGTATCTGAAAGCATTTCATCTTTATTTTTTATGGTAAAATTTCTGACATTTACACACCAGCAGATAAATCTGTCTTCTCTGTCCGTTTCTCCTGAACGTATTGTTTCAGCCGGAATAAGTTTTCCTGCAGTCGGTATCCATACTCCGATACATTCAGGCATCATAGATACTGCAGTCTCAAGCCAGTCTGTCAAAAGATATGTTCTTTCCTTTGAGCTTATCATTGACTTCATATCGGCTGCAACGATCCTGTAAGAACATTTTTTTAAAAAAGCTTCAGGATCTTTAATATTTCTGACATGCTTCAGTTCTTCATCCGACACCATGCTCATGTCAAATTTCTGAACCCCGGTAAGAATAACCTGAGAAGGAACTGAAGCTTCCGTAAAGTGACCTGAATATCTTTTTATACCAAATCCTGATACATCTTCAGTATCAACTGTTATATCAACGGGTCCGAATTTTTCGGTTATTTTTTTGTACATAAATTCTGTACAGGGTCTTTCAGGAACATTTTCGAACAACAGCCACATAGCAAACATTTCACTTTCGTGCTCATATTGTTCTTCAAGAGTTTTACTGTTAATATTATCCATAAGTAATTAATTCTCCAAATCATTCTGATAGTAACCATACAAATTTAATGATACACCATAATGATAAAGTTGTCAACCAAAGAAAATGTCATTTATATGCTATTTTCTCATAAACAGGATACCGACTGTATCTTTTCCGCAGTGGGAACATATTGTACATCCGGCATGAGTTATATATATTTTTTCAAAAATTCCTGTGCTTTTAACTTCTTCAAGACATGCTTCAACAACTGCTTCATCTGCACCGCCGTGTGTAATAAAAGCTGCTGATGAATCAATATCATCTCTGTTATCAAGAAGTTCATGTATATATTTTGAAAGAACTGCCTGGAATTTTCCTCTGTATTTTGTTCCGACTTCCATTTTGCCGTCTTTAACTACTATTTTCGGCTTTATAGAAAGAAGATTAGCACCAAGTGCCGCCAGAGAAGAACATCTGCCTCCCTTTTTAAGAAATTCAAGACTGTCAACAACAAATGAAGCCTCTGTTTTTTCAGTAAGTTCCCTGCATTTTTCTGCAATGGCGTCAGCAGAAAGAGTACCTTCCCTAACCATTTCACAGGCTTTAAGTACGGCTAAACCTCCGCCGGAAGTAAGATTTTTTGTATCAACAACATGTATATTGTCATATTCTGATGCAGCTATACATGCGTTGCTGTATGATGATGACATTAAAGAGCTGATGGTAAAATAAATAACAGAACTTCCGTCTGAAACCAGTTTTCCAAAGAAATCGGTCAGTTCACCTATGTTAGGCGCCGATGTTTTCGGAAGAACTCCGTTTTTTTCATAAAATGAATAGATATCATCGGATGTTATATCTACTCCATCTTTATAAAACTGCTCTCCAAGTGAAACCCCAAGAGGCAGAATCCTGATATTGTATTGTTCTATCAGTTCAGGTCCAAGATCTGTTGTACTGTCACTGGCAATTATAATTTTTTCAGTCATGTAAATTTACCTTTCTGTAAAAATATCAGTTACTAATCCCGTTTATTAACTGTTCAATGTTTTCCGGATGAAAACTATACTCGGAAAGATTGCTGCAAAAGCCTTTATCAGTTACTCTTTCCGGATATTTTATAAGCATTTCCTTTTTTTCTTTTTTTAATTTTTTTAAATAATATTCAAGTTTTCTTGCTGCTGTTTCGGATTCGGCATTCCAGACAGCTTCTATTGATACAGGAATATGTGAACGTGTATATTTTGCACCGCCCGGCAATTCACCAAGATGCTGTCTGAATCTTCTTACTGCATCAGACGCTATCCCGGTATATAACGTTCCGTCTCTGCATCTTAATATATATACAAACATATTCGCATGCCGCTTTCACATTCACTCAAAATGACCATAATATATATAATAACATAAAACTAATATGTAAATCAATATGTTTTTTTTTAATATATTTTCTTCATACAAATAACTGAAAAATTTATGTGTTTTCTTTCAGATTTCTGTACTGTAAAATTCTTCAAAAATTATAAAACGTACTGTTTAAAAATAAAATTTTATAAGTATAAACAAATAACTTAGCACTGTTTTTGTTTAAATAGTAGAATTCATCTCACAAATCATTGATTAATATTGACATTTTGCATTTAATATGTTATATTATATATAGAGAACAGAACACATCTTTTTAATTATACCTTTCAAAATAAAATTTCCTACACTCCATATTTTCACTTTTAGAAAAGAACCCGCAAAAAAAATGCGGGTTCTTTTCATTTTGTTATTGACATATTAATAATCATGCTGTATAATAAAATTATGATAATAACAAAATGATATTAAGAGAAAAGAGTGTGATCTTATCATGAGCAAACTTATCAGACACTTTATCACTATCACCAAACACAGAAACGCAGTTTTAAAGCATTGTTTCAAGGTTGGTATCCCGATTCAGGGACTTCTGCATGATCTTTCAAAATACAGTTTCGAAGAGTTTTTTAAAGGAGTGGAGCATTTTCAGGGTACACGTTCTCCTCACGAACACGAACGAGAAACTTACGGTTTTTCATATGCATGGATGCATCATAAGGGACGAAACAAGCATCATTATGAATACTGGACAGACTATGACTACAAAACGAAACAGCTCAAGCCGGTAAAAATGCCGCTCAAATATGTCAAGGAAATGTTTTGTGACAGGGTTGCAGCAAGCAAAATATACCAGAAAGAAAAATATACTGACGCTTCTGCTCTTGAGTATTTTCTGACATCAAAACAAGCCAGATTTATGGCACCTGAAACATCAGAACTTATTGAAAAGCTTCTTACAATGCTTAAAGATGAAGGCGAAGAAAAAACTTTCAGCTACATACGAAGCTTAAAAGAATATTAAAAAAACAGCCATGAAAAAATTCATGGCTGTTTTTTAATTGGGTTAAAATACTATCTTTTTATAAAATATTCTTCATACCATACAAGGAAAGTATAGATCGTCCATACTTTTCTCCAGTTGTCCGAATTTCCACCGACATACTCATCAAATATAGCTTTTATCTCGTCTGTATTGAAAAAGAGCGATGCATAATCACTGTTGAATTTGTTCTTTACATCCTGATTATATCTGTCATCAGCAAGCCATATTCTGATAGGGACTATAAATCCGAGTTTTTTTCTGAATGCGATCTCCTCAGGAAGAACTTTTGAAGCAGCAGTACGAAATGCAACCTTGTTCTGTTCTTCAGTGACTTTATATTTTGAAGGAAGTCTTGATGCTATATCAAATACTCTTCTGTCTGTAAGAGGCATTCTTATCTCCAGACCGGCTGCTGTACTCATTTTGTCAACGTTGAGGTAAATATCACCCTCAAGCCATATCTGAATATCAACATCAGACATTTTTGACAGCGGATCCAGTCCTTCTGTCTCATCATAAATATATTTTACAAGATTGATCGGAAGAATATTTTCATTATAATTTTTTAAGATCTTCTTCTTTTCATCTTCCTTCATGATATTTGTATTTCCGACATAGAATGTCTTGAGGTTTTCGCCGTATCTTTCAGCGTTTTTATACATATTGTAGCCGCCGAAAAATTCATCTGCGCCCTCACCTGAATAACAGAGCTTTGTATGATTTGCAGTTTCTCTGCATCCAAGTGCAAAAGCTATTGCAGAAGCGTCAGCAAGAGGCTGCTCCATGTTATACATAACATAAGGAACTATATCAAAATATGCCTCAGGAGTTATTAGACAGCGTGAATTCTTTCTTCCGAGCAGATCCGCTGTCTGTTTTGCAAGAGGTGACTCATCAAATCTCTCATCTTCATATCCGCAGGAATCAGAAACCTCTGCATCTGACATTGCAAACACATATGAAGAATCAACACCGCCTGAAAGAAATGAATCTGCTTTTTCATCCGGAGTTTTGACTTCTCTCATCATCTGCTTTACGGTTTCATGTATCTCATCTGCCCATTCGTTAAGTGACTTTTCATTGTCAGGTTTAAACTCCGGTTTCCAGTAACGGGTTATCTTGTACTGACCGTTCTGCCATTCAAGGAAACATCCCGGCATTAACTTTTTAATTCCTTTGAAAAATGTATCTTCTCCTGCACAATATGTCAGAGTCATGTATATCTGAAGCATATCTGCGTTTATTTCCTTTTTAAATCCCGAAGCATCAAGAATAGTTCTTATGGATGTTCCGAACAGAAGATTTCCGTCATCAGACTGTGCGTAAAAAAACGGCTTTGTTCCGAAGTGGTCTCTCAGGCAGAAAAGCTTGTCACAGCTGTCGTCCCAAAGTGCAAAAGCAAACATTCCATACATATGATCAGCCATGGAAGAATTCCACTTTTCATATGCTTTAACAAGTATTTTTTCTTCCCGTTCTTCTCGTGTGAGACTTTTATCTATTCCGAGTTCACAGCAAAGTGATTCCCAGTTTCTGATATGACCTCTGTATTCTTTTACTGTTATCATCAGTAAACACCTCTTATAGTATTCGATTTCTGTTTTTTCAGATTATTTATATTTTAACACATCAGCATAATGACGTCAAGAATATTCTGTAAAGAGTTAAACTCCGCATTTGCAAATGGCGCAAATGCGGAGTTTGAAAAGGTGATATATTACTTTAAGACAGATTCATGAATTGAAAAATGTTTTGGAATTCCGTTGTCAAGACAAAGAGATAATTCTCCCTGGATCAATGGCAAAAAGTACGGAAGTGCATTGTCAGAAATATTATTTCCTGCAGAATTAATAAACTCCGGAGGAAGGAATTTTTCCCTGTTTGCTATTTCTGAAGCATCTGCAGCTTCTATTGTTACTGTATACGGCATATCTGATACTCTCTTAAAGATCATTACTTTTCCGGTATTTCCTTCAAGAGCACATCTTACACCGGCTGCCCCTATGCTCTCAGCTTCATCAATATCAGTTCTCGAAGCTATATGAGATGAACAGCGCTGCATTACATTTAATTCTATGGAACGAACCTTGCAGTTAATCTCAGCCCTTACGATTTCTTCAAGGTATTTTCCTATACCTGAAAGATATTTGTGACCAAAATTATCAACCACACCGGACTGTACGCCTTCAGGTACTTCAATTCCCTCAGAAACTGCAACTATTACTGCTTTATGCTTTGAAAGCTCCTGTCTGACATCACTTAAAAAGCTTTCAAGTGAAAACTTGCTCTCAGGAACATAAACCAGATGAGGAGCAGTCTCACCAACAGCATGAAGAACAGCACTTGAAGCTGTCAGCCATCCTGCATGTCTTCCCATTATCTCAACAATTGTAACAGACGGAATACTGTACACTATGCTGTCTCTTGTAATTTCATTAAGCGTTGAGGCAACATACTTGGCAGCTGAGCCAAAACCCGGTGTATGATCTGTAACACAAAGATCGTTGTCAATTGTTTTAGGTATTCCGATTACTTTAACATCAAAATCAATAAAAGCAAAATACTGTGAAAGTTTATTTACAGTATCCATGGAATCATTTCCGCCGATATAGAAAAAAGCACCGATATTTCTCTGCTTAAGAGTTTTAACGATCTGTTTGTAGATCTCATCGTCCTCATTCCAGTCAGGAAGCTTGAACCTGCATGAACCAAGAACAGTTGACGGTGTCTGTTTCAAAAGCTCCATGTCTTTATTTGTAAGAATTATCGATTTCATGTTTATAAGATGATTCTGAATAATTCCTTCAATGCCGTTTACGGATCCAAAAATTGCATCAATGGATGATACTTTCAGGGATTCTTTGAATACCCCTACAAGTGATGCATTAATAGCACATGTCGGTCCTCCTGACTGTGCCACAGCAATGTTCATCATAAAATAAAACTCCTTAATTCAATCAAATTATCTTATACAAAAATCTCCGGTTTTAAAAACCGCAAGAATTGATAACAATTTACACACTTCGGCATTATATTTTACTGTTTTTCTCTTTGCTATATTTTTATTTTATCACAGAAGTCTGAGAATTTCAATATCAAAAGGATACAACATATTAAAAAATTTACTATCTCAAATGTGCATTTTCCCCTAGAGCAACAACAATATATGGATTCTTTGTTAATTTTGCAGCAAATACATGCTTAAAAAAGGTGTTTTTTCCACAAAACACCTTTTCAAAATCTGTTTTTTCCTGTTCAAAGCTCTCAGAAAATATTTTCTTCACAAAAAAATTTGAAAGTACCGGATTCGACACCAAGAGAAGAATCCAAAACCTTGGAAATCAGCTTAAGCTTACTGCGCATCTGTTTTTTGTCGGAAAACACTATTCCATCCATAATGGAAGTAATTACTGTAACCATAGTTTCAGCAACATTATCAGCCGGCTCGTTTATAGTGATGCTTTTTTCATCCATTCCCTGTTCAAGTATATTTTTGACTACGGGAGACATCTGTTCAATAGCTGCTTTTTTCAGATAATTGTGAATAAGAGCACTGTCATTGTCATGAAGCGAAGCAAGAATATTATCTTCCCGATTTTTAAACTCTCGTTTTACAATTGCCCTGAAGAGGTTCCTTATTTTTTTTATAGCCGGAATATCTTCATCGCATCCTTCATTGTATTCTGACACAGCTTTTTTATATGCACGTTCTATTACAGCATAAAGAATCTCTTCTTTGCTTCCAAAATAATAATATATTCCGCCCTTAGCTATTCCTGCCTCTTTTGCAAGAATACTTACTGAAAGTTCACTGCATGATACAGATTTCATCAGTCTTTCAGCCGAATTTAGTATTAGTTCTCTTTTATCACCCTTCATAATAACACCTCTGGAGTATTAGTTATTATTTATTATATCATAAATTATAGATAATACAATAGTTTTTCAAAAAAAAATTGAACATCATTCAATTATTTTTATTTTTCTATCCTCCATGATGTTTCAGTTTGTCTGAAATTCAAAAAAAATACCGGTCATCTCTGGCAGACAACCGGAAAAATACAATTAAGAAAATCATAAACATAATTTTTACATTTCATAATAGTATTCGTTTAATAAAAATAAAAGTGGACACAAAAATAAAAAAATATTTTTTTATTTAAATAATAATTCTTTTTAATAAACTTGCTGAAAAATCAGCCGTCAAGTCTTATTAATTTACAATTAGGAATACCCATTTTCCAAAAATCCTTTATCGGAATATTTTTGATCTGGCAAATGATACTGCAGTTCATTGCACCGTGTCCGACTATCAGCACTTTTTTCCCCTCTTTTAGTGCCGGTTTGATCATTTCATCAATAAAGCTGCCGGTCCTTTTAAAAAGCTCATCAAATGTTTCTCCGTTTTCTGTACCCATAAACAGTTCCGGAGAATCAAAAAATTTCTGGATCGGACTTCCTTCTACCGAGCCCGCATTTACGGCACCCTCATAAATTCCAAAACACATTTCCATAAGTCTGTCATCAGTCTGAATCGGGACATCAAGACCTTTTAAAGCAATTTCAGCAGTTTCTCTTGCTCTTGTCAGCGGAGATGAATAACATATATCAAATCCTATCTTTTCACATTCCTTTCTTACTTCTTCAGCCATTCTTCTTCCTTCTTCATTGAGAGGAATATCTGTCCTTCCCTGAAGTTTTCTTATCTCATTCCAGTCAGTTTTTCCATGACGCATTATATACAGCAAATTTGTGCCTCCTGTAACAGTAATAAAATCTTTATTTATTATAGCACTTTCTTAGTGATGTGTAAACTGCCGCCGGATGTTTTAAACGCGGATTCAATTTTTATGCACTTTAATTATTTTCAAAGCTCTGTGTTGTTCAAAGCTCTGCTTTTAACAAGCAGAGGCGATTCGTAGAATCGGTTCCCGCTCAGTCGGAGATTGTACTCCGACTGTTTGGTCAGATAGAACCCGCCGCCTGCAGAGGCTGGGGATATCCTCTGTGTTGTTATATTCTTTGCTTCCAACTGTATGCTTATTCTTCATAATAATCGCAATATCATTAGCATTATTCAACAAATTTAATTCAATTTTAAAGGCATAAATATCAAAAGTTACAAAGTTGATAAAACGGGGTTGACTTCTTAATATCATTATGATATTATCATATTAGAAGGAACAAAGAAGAGTATTCGGAATCCTGAAACTGATATTTTGTTTTCTTCAAAGAAGGAGGTAAACAGCATGTTTTTAAAATTTTCACCCAGCAGCTACATTTTCAGATTCAGAAAAGGAAAACTGATTTCTGAGGGAAAAGGACTTTCATTTTTCTGTCTGATGAGAAACACTTCAGCTATGGCAGTACGTGTAACAGGAACTGATGCAGATTTTATTTTTGAAGAAAATACAAATGATTTTCAGACTGTTACAATACAGGGACAGCTCTCATACAAAATAAGCGATTATAAAAAAATATCAGAATTACTTGATTTTACTGTAGATTTAAAAACGAAAACATATAATGATTCCCCTGAGGAGAAGCTGTCAAAAAGAATGATAAATATTGCGGCAGTACTCATCAAGGATAAAATCGGAAGCAAAGATCTCAGAGATGCTCTTGTATGCAGCAAAGAGCTTGCAGATTCTGCTGTCAGTGAACTTAGAAACAATGAAGAAATTTCAGGACTTGGAGTTACAGTAACAGGTTTTTCCATTCTGAAAATCAGTGCAAATCCTGAAACCAACAGAGCGCTTGAAGCAGGAACCAGAGAAAGTATTCTCAAAGACTCTGATGATGCTCTTTATGAAAGAAGAAATGCATCTATAGAGCAGGAACGAAAGATCAAAGAAAACGAACTGTCAACTGAAATTTCTGTTGAAGAAAAGAAAAAGAAAATCAAAGAAACAGAAATACAGACCAAACGACTTGTTCTCGAAAAGAACAATGAACTCAAAAACATTGAAACTGAAAATGAAATTGCATGCAGCAGAAAAAAAACAGAAGCAGCTATAGAGCTTGACAGGATCAAAATACAAAATGAACTTGAGAAAGAAAAAATACAAATAGATGCAGCTATCGAACTTGAAAAAAAGAAAGAAGAACTTGCTGCACTGAAACTTGCAAATGCAAAAAAAGAAGCAGACGCAGAAGCCTACAGAATATCTGCTGTAATGGAGGCTTACGGAAAGCTGAACGCAGACGTTCTTATCGCACTTGCTGCCCTTGACATGGAACCTGAAAAAATGATAGCACAGGCATTCGAAAAACTTGCAGCCAACAGCCAGAAGATCGGAAATCTGAATATTACTCCGGATCTTCTTGAATCACTTTCAAAGAAGGAATATTAAATGGAAAGACTATCTGATAATAAAATAATTGCCGTAACACAAAAAACAAGACTTGAAAATCTTATCGCCAGATATAACACACAAGGACAGGCTAAATTCTATATAGAAAGCCATGGCGGTGATTTCAGTGATTACCTTTCAGAACATGAAACTTATAAAAAAGCAGTATCCGCATCACTGGCTGTTCTCGGTCAGTTTGGAAGAGTTACTGCTGTGGAAAGAGAATACATTCCAAACTTTCTCTTCGGTGAAAACGACCTTGTAGTTGTTATAGGCCGAGACGGATTAATGGTCAATGTTCTCAAATATCTTACAACACAGAAGCTTATCGGTGTAAACCCTGACCCAAAAAGATGGGATGGGATTCTTCTTCCGTTTTCATGTAATGATCTTAATAAAATAGTCCCTGAAACATTCAAAGATATTCGCCCTGTAAAATCTGTAACTCTTGCTTACTGCAAATTATCAGATGGTCAGATCATATACGGAGTAAACGATCTGTTCATAGGACAGAAGACTCATGCTTCGGCCAGATACAAGCTTTCACTTGAAGGTAGGACAGAAATGCAGTCTTCAAGCGGAATCATCGTTTCAACCGGACTTGGAAGAACAGGATGGCTTAAAAGTATCATCGCCGGAGCTCAGGGGATCGGAAGATTCTGCGGAAAAGAACCGGAAATTTCAATATCAAATGATTTCAGCTGGAATTCAGATTATTTATATTTTACTGTCAGAGAACCTTTTCCGAGTACTTCAACAGGGACAGATATAGTATTTGGAAAAATAAATAAAAACTCTGATATGATAATTGAATCATGTATGCCTGAAAACGGAATTATTTTCTCAGACGGAATTGAAAATGACTGTCTTGAATTTAATTCAGGTACTACTGCTTCGATCGGTGTATCTGACAGAACAGGTAATCTGATCATGTAAAAAAATGCAGCCTCGTTTTGAAGAGGCTGCGTTTTTTTATGTTTACTGAAGTGCTTTTTCAAGGTTTTCGGCATTTTGTTCCATAAGAGACAGATATGTTACTGTTCCGCTCTTCAGATCTTCATTGCTGATATTGTGGCAGGAATGCATTTCCAGGATCTCAGCACCTGTTGCGTCACTTATTGTTTTGCATAATTTTTTATTTGAAAATTCAATGCCAAAAACTACAGGGATTTCATCTTTTTTTACTTTATCTATAAGAAATGATACTGTCTGTGCACTTGGTTCGGTATCTTCACTGCATCCCGGGAAGGCTGCATAATATTCCAGATCATATTCATCGGCAAAATATCTGAAAGGAAATCTGTCGCCAAATATTATAGTATTTCTTTTGCCTTCTGATACTGTTTTTCTTATTCTGCTGTCAAGGGTTTCAATTTTTCCGATATATTCGGATGTTCTTTTGTTATATTCATCTGCGTTTTCAGGATCAAGTGTACAAAGTTCATCACAGATTCGTTCGGTTATTTTTACGGCATTTGGAAGAGATGTCCAGACATGTTCATCAAGTTCGGGTTCATCTTCATCTTTTTCTTCTTCCTCTTCTTCCATTCCTTCGACGATTTCTTCTTCGACGGTATCAACACATTCCATGAGAGTAAGGGAATTTACTTTTTTGCTGTCGGATTTTAATATTGTGTCAACCCAGACATCACCTTCTCCGCCTACATAAATGAACAGATCGCTGTTCTGTATTTTTATTATATCCTGAGGAGCCGGTTCATATGAATGGCTTTCTGCGCCGGGACTTAAAAGCATGGTTAAATTTACTTTATCTCCGGCTATTTCCCTGACAAAATCGTATTGAGGGAAAATTGTGGTTACGACTGATATTTTTCCATCATCGTTATTATTATTTGACGGAGAGGTTATATCGCATCCGCAAATCGTTATCATGGTCAGCAGAGATGACAGAAGTAAACCTAAAACTTTTTTCATATGGTACAATCCTCCAGACGAAATTAAAAACTATTATCAAATTCACAACTTTTTTATTATACTATAGATTCTCAAAAATTGCAAGAGGTGATAAAAAAAGGAATATATGAACATCTGAGCATACATATAATTCCTTTTTTAGTGGTTTATTATTTGTTAATGGGGAGGGCTTAGGTGGGTTGCAGGGCTTTGCGGTCGCCCTGCACCTTCGCATATATTTCGTTTAGATGTTATTTGGTGGGGAGGGCTTAGGTGATTGCAGGGCTTTGCGGTCGCCCTGCACCTTCGCATATATTTCGTTTAGATGTT
>JAZQPR010000162.1:0-10677 GCA_045628605.1 Oscillospiraceae bacterium | reverse complement strand
TCAGTCGGAGTACAATCTCCGACTGAGCGGGAACCGATTCTACGAATCGCCTCTGCTTGTTAAAAGCAGAGCTTTGAATTTGTTCTTTCAATATTTAGATGCTTTTATCAATAAAAAGTCCTAAGTAAAAATAAATTTTTTTAAAAGTTTTGAATATTCTGATCATATATTAACAGCTTCAGATTTATTTGTTTTCTGTTTCCGTTATATTGATAATGCACGATTTATTGACATCGTATATCATAAATGTTAAAATATCATTATGTATGCAGGAACCGGAATAAAATCCTGCAAAAATGATCATTTGAAGACAAATAATAAATATATCGGAGCAAAAATGAACACACCTGTTTATGACTATCTTTTAAAATATGCCGACAGCGGCTTTTTACGGATGCATATGCCCGGACATAAGGGCACTGAGTGCATGAAAAATCTTTCTTCAGTATGTAAATATGATATTACTGAGATAACAGACGCCGGAAATCTTTTTTCGGGTACCGGGATAATAGCCGAAAGTGAAAAAAATGCCGGAAAGCTCTTCGGAACGAAGGGAACATTTTATACGACCGGCGGTTCAACGGTCGGAATTCAGACCATGATGGCACTGATGAAATATGAAAACAGACATGTTATAGCACTAAGAAACGCACATCACGCTTTTCTGAGTGCATGTGTCCTTCTTGATATCGACGTTGACTGGGTGTATCCGGAATACAGGGAAAGCATAATATCAGGAACAGCTCCGTATGACATTATAGAGGAAAAACTACAGAAAAATCCGGATTCATGCCTGTATCTGACCTCTCCTGATTATTTCGGTTCAGTTGCTGACATAAGCACGCTTTCAGAGCTCTGTCACAGATACGATGCAGTTCTTGTTGTTGACAATGCTCATGGTGCATGTCTTCCGTTTTATGAGAAAAATATGCATCCGATAGCAAACGGTGCTGATCTTTGCTGTGATTCAGCCCACAAGATGCTGCCTGCACTGACAGGTGCTGCATATATCCATTCCGGAAATGAACGCTATCTTCCGTTGGTAAAGGAAATGAGTGCGCTGTTTGCGACAACAAGTCCGTCATATCTTATAACCTGTTCGATGGATCTGTGCAATGATTATCTGGACACTAAAATCAGAGCAGATCTTAAAAAATCAGTAAAACTGGCAGAAGCTTTAAGAGAACATATAAGTCACCGTTTTGTCTGTGAAAAAGGTCCTTTTTATCATGAACCTCTTCATTTTACGATAAATGCTTCAAAGAGCGGGATAAACGGCATAGTTCTTGCAGAAAAGCTGAGAGAAAACAAGGTTGAATACGAATATGCGGATGACACGCATATTGTGATGCTTTTTTCACCTGTTGACACAGAGGAAAAATACCTTCGACTCGAAAAAGTCCTTGATTCAATAAAATTTACACCCGAAACGCATTGTGAAAGAAACATAGATTTCCCTGTTTTGGAAAAATGTATGTCAATTCGTTCGGCTGCCCTTTCTCCTCACGAGGAGATACCCGTGAAAAATGCCGCAGGAAGGATCTGTGCAAATGTCCATTCTCCATGCCCTCCTGCCATCCCTGTAGCAGTAAGCGGAGAAATGATAACGGAAAAATGTACATCATTAATGGAGGAGTACGGAATAGAAACCGTAAAGGTGGTAAAAAAATGAGTGAAATAAAAGTATACGGAAACAAACATATTTTAAATACATTTGAAAATATGAACAGAAACAACAGAATGGCTCATTCGTTTCTTATTTACGGAGAAAAGGGTCTTGGCAAAAAGACTATAGCAGACTATCTCGCTGCACTTCTCGTATGTGAATCAGAAAACAAGCCGTGTTTTCAGTGCCGTTCCTGCAATAACGCACTGGAAAAATGCCATCCTGATATCATCTATGCCGAACACTCCGGAAAGCTCGGCGGATTTTCAGTTGATACCATCAGAAATATCTGCACTGATGCATATATCAAGCCAAACAACGGAGAAACCAAGGTATATGTTCTGACCGATGCAGACAACATCACCGTTCAGGCTCAGAACTCTCTTCTGAAGCTCATCGAAGAGCCTCCGGCATATGCATATTTTATTTTCACAGCATCCTCCAAAAACATTTTTCTTGAAACAGTTCTTTCAAGAATTATTTCATTAAGTGTTTCCGAAGTTTCAAAGGAAGAAGCGACAGAAGCTCTTTTATCAAAAGGAATTTCCGGAGAAGATGCCGAAAAATCATACAGCGTTTTTAACGGGAATATCGGAATGTGCCTTGAATACTTGAACTCCGACACATTAAAGCAGGCAGTAAAATATACGACCGACACAGTTCAGGCGATACTGTCAGGAAAAGAGTATGATATGCTTCTTTCATTAACTTCAGCATCGTCAGACAAAGCAATGTTCAAAACAGTTGTTTCAATGCTTGACAAGGCGATAAGAGATGCTCTTGTTATAAAATTCAGGGAGGACAGTGCCATCGGCTGCTGCAGGGAACTGTCAAAAAAGATCTCCATGAACATGACGATGGCATCCTGCAGAAAAATGCACGAAGCCTGCAACGAAGCGTATGCACTTGTGGACAGAAACGTAAACATAAAACTCATAGCCTCTAACCTCTGTGCACATCTGATGAATGCAAAGTAAACAGCGAGATCAGAATTTTGAAAGTATTTTTGCTGAATGGATTCTTTTGATATTTTTTTGTATGTGTTTTTTGTATTTTATTAATTGTTTTGTTTACATTAAAATTAATAAATATAAAAAATACATATTTTTTTATCACCATATAAAGGACAAAACTATACATTTAAATTTATCATAGGACAAATAAAATAAAAAAACGACATAATATTTAAAAAAATAACCAAATCGCTAAAAACTATATACAAATGTGTTAAACATAGTGACTGCAAGAAAAAAAATCAGAAATAATGTAGCAAAATTATATCCTGTAAAGTATTGTTTATAGAAAGTTCAATTTTACAATAATATATTAAATTACATTTTAGAAATAAAAAATTTATTATATAAAAAATTGTACTTAAAAAAATTTTTTTAAAAATATTTTGGAGGTATTACAAATGAACAAAAAAATGTCAAAAAGAGTTTCAGCTTTTATTTTATGTGGTGCACTGCTCGCTTCAGGAACCGCTAATATTATTCCTGCATTCAACATGTCTAATCTTAGTGTATCAGCAACAAGCATAGATAAAACAGTAACATCCAACGGATTGACCTATGAATATGTGGTAACTGCCAAAAATTGCTGTACCTTGTACAAAATTTATGATAACAGTAAGAAGACAGTAGACAAATATAATGAATTGGTTATTCCGGAAATTATCCCGGGAACCAGCTATAAAATAACAGAACTTGGTAATAATAAAGAAGCAGTTATCGACAGTCAATATGTCAACAGAATTACTCTTCCGAAAAATGTTAAAAGAATAAATGCATGTGCATTTAATGCAGGAAGTGTCCGTAGTCTGACATATTTGTACTTACATCTTGATACGCTTGAATATTGTGATTCATCTGCATTCAGCGGTACTTATCTTGCACACATTTATTCATATAACAATTCAACCCAAAAATATGATTCGTTAGACACTGTTGATGGATTTAATAAATACTTTGGTCTCAATTCACAGGAATTTACTGCAATTTCAGGCGATCACTTTAAACTCAGAAATTCTGCATATGATGGAGAACTTACTTTCTTAAACGCAGTTGACGCTTCACCATATGTAAAAAATCTTGGATATGAATTTGCAAAGAAAATAGCAAAGGAAAACGGATTTGATTCTGCGAAAATCAGTAAACAGAACAAGCTGATAATGATTTATAACTATTTAGTATCTAATTTAAGATACTCAGCATTGAGAACTTCAAAAGATGAAGTAATGGAGTCAATTATGGGCTCATCACTCAGTGCACTTGCTTTAAATTCAGGAGTATGCGGTGCACATGCCCATGCATTTGAACAGCTTTGTAAGGCAAGCGGTCTTAAAGTAGGCAATACAATTCAGGATTCAGAAGTTGTATGTATCGGATTGCCGGGACATGCTGCCAATGCAGTTCGTATGTCATCAAATGAAGGCTACTATATGGTAGATGTTTCAGCACACAAATTTATGACAGCAGTAGACAGAAATACAAATGCTGTAATTGAATGTGCATATCTGTATGGAAATAAACCTGCATCAGATACAGTAATTGACTATACATTCAGTAAAAAGAATCTTATTAACAAAGATTTCTGTGAAGGAAATTCATTTGTAACTATTCAGTCAGATGTTTCAACTCCTTTAAAGATAGAAATATGTGATCCGAATAATGCAGCAAATAAATTTATAAGTTATACTGCAACCGGAAATACAGTAACAGGAAATACTTATAGAACATCAGAGTTTGCAAACACAAATTCATTGCCGCTGTATGTGTCAAGCTACAGCTATCTTTCACTCAAAATAGGCGGCGTTTCAGTTAAGACAGAGAAGAATCAGACAGTTACCATTAATGGCGTGAAGTATAAGGTGGATTTTGAAACACTGACATATGCAAAAACTAATCTGCCTGCAGCTTCAGCATATAAAGATTATTACCGTCTGACTATCAAAAAAGCATAATTACCGGATAACATAAAAAATACTGTTAGTACATAATCAAACAAAAAGGGTATCTCTGAAAATCATGTTCAGGAGATATCCTTTTGTTTTGTTTTTTAAAGGTTATGATCATGAAAATAAAGAAACTGTTATATCAGTAATTGATTTTAAGTCATAAAAATGTTATAATAAAACTATGTATTTCTAAAAGATACATAGTTTTTTTACAAAATGACAATAATTACAGATCGATGAGGATAAATTTATTATGACAGAGATAATAGGAATCAGATTTAAAAAAGTTGGCAAGATTTATTATTTTGCTCCCGGAGAATTAAAGTGTGAGGTAGGAGATAAGGCGATCGTTGAGACTGTTCGCGGTGTGGAGTGCGGTGAAGTCGTTATAGCAAACAGGATGATCGAGGATTCAGAGCTCACCTCCGAACTGAAGAGCGTTATCCGAATTGCAACGCCGCAGGATCTTGAACAGGTAAAGAAAAATGAAAAGAAGGAAAAGGATGCATTTGAGATCTGCCTTCAGAAAATCAAAAACCGTAAACTCGATATGAATCTTATCGATGTTGAATTTACTTTTGACAACAACAAGATCCTGTTTTATTTTACAGCTGAAAACAGAGTCGATTTCCGTGAACTGGTAAAGGATCTGGCTGCTATCTTCAGAACAAGAATAGAATTAAGACAGATAGGTGTCCGTGATGAAGCAAAGCTGCTCGGCGGACTTGGTATCTGCGGAAGAGAATTCTGCTGCAAGGGCTGCCTCGGTGAATTCCAGCCTGTTTCCATCAAGATGGCAAAGGAACAGGGCCTTTCTCTAAATCCTACAAAAATCTCCGGTACCTGCGGAAGACTTATGTGCTGCTTAAAATACGAGCAGAACTGCTATGAAGAATTCTTAAAGATCACGCCGAAGGTTGGAGCATATGTAAAAATGCCTAACAACGTAAACGGCTATGTTGAGGAAGTAAACCTCATAACCGGAAAACTCAAGGTTCGCCCTGATACAGACAACGCCGTATCCGTAGCACTTGACAGATCGGAAGTAACGATCATTAAAGACTCAGTAATAAAAGTAAACAAAGAGGAAATAAAAGCTCTCAAGGGACTTGAAGAATAAATATTTAAAAATTTTGCGAAATACTTGATTTTTTGAAATATTTGTATTATACTAATAATTAGCACTCGGACACTAAGAGTGCTAATCAGAAAAAATCAATATGGAGTGAATTGAAAATGGAAACAAAACAGTTTAAAGCAGAGTCAAAAAAACTTCTTGAGATGATGATCAACTCGATCTACACACATAAAGAGATTTTTTTAAGAGAACTGATCTCGAACGCAAGTGATGCTATAGATAAGCTATACTTCAAATCACTTACTGACAACAGCGTCGGACTTAACAAGGATGATTTCGAGATCCTTATCAATTTTGACAAGGAAAACAGAACCATTACGATCACTGACAACGGCATAGGAATGACAAGGGAAGAGCTTGAAAACAACCTTGGTACTATTGCAAAGAGCGGTTCATATGATTTTAAAGGACAGAACGAACTCGGTGATGATGTTGATATCATCGGTCAGTTTGGTGTAGGTTTCTATTCTGCATTTATGGTAGCAAAGCACGTTACTGTACGAAGCAAGGCTTTTGGTTCTGATGAAGCTTACGAATGGCAGTCTGAAGGCGTTGAAGGCTATACGATTGACAAATGCGACAGGGAAAAAGCCGGTACAGAGATCGTACTCAAAATAAAGGATAACACAGAAGACGAGAAGTTTGATGAATACCTTGAACAGTACAGACTTCAGTCTCTTATCAGAAAATATTCTGACTATATCAAGTTCCCTATAAAAATGGATGTTGAACATGAACGTAAAAAAGAGGGAACTGAAGATGAATATGAAAAGTTCATCGAAAGAGAAACCATCAACAGCATGGTTCCGATCTGGAAGAAAAACAAAAATGAACTTAAGGATGAAGACTATAACTCATTCTACAAGGACAAGTTCTACGATTACACAGACCCTATGAGACATCTTCATGTCAAAGCAGAGGGTACAGCAACATACAACGCACTTCTCTACATTCCGGGCAAAGCACCTTACGATTTCTATACAAGAGAATACGAAAAGGGACTTCAGCTCTATGCAAACGGTGTTCTTATAATGGACAAGTGTGCAGATCTTCTCCCTGACTATTTCAGCTTTGTAAAGGGACTTGTTGATTCAGAAGATCTTTCACTCAACATCTCAAGAGAAATGCTTCAGCATGACAGACAGCTCAAGCTCATTGCAAAGAGCATTGAAAAGAACATTAAAAATGAACTTTCAAAAATGCTCAAAAACGAGCGTGAAAAATATGAAGAGTTCTTCAAAATATTCGGACTTCAGCTCAAAGCAGGCGTTTATGCTTCATACGGCATGAACAAGGATGTTCTCAAGGATCTCCTTATGTTCGCTTCTTCAAATGAAGACAAGCTTACAACTCTTGACGAATATGTTTCAAGAATGAGAGAAGATCAGAAGTTCATCTACTATGCAACCGGCGAGAGTATCGAAAGGATCAAGAATCTTCCTTCAACAGAAATGGTTACTGAAAAGGGCTATGAGATCCTGTACTTCACAGAAAACGTTGATGAATTTGCTGTTAAGATGTTAGGAAATTACAGCGACAAGGAATTCAAATCAGTTCAGGCAGGCGATCTTGACCTCGAAACGCCTGAAGAAAAGGAAGAGATCAAGGCAAAATCAGAAGAAAACAAGGAAATGTTTGATTTCATGAAGGAATCAATGGCTGACAAGCTCAAGGATGTAAGACTTTCACAGAGACTCAAATCTCATCCGTTCTGCCTTGCAAGTGACGGTGATCTTACACTTGACATGGAAAGAGTACTTAATTCAATGCCTACAGACCAGAAGGTAAAGGCTGACAAGGTTCTTGAAATAAACCCTGACCATGCAGTTTTCGCAAAGCTTCAGAGCCTGTATTCATCAGACAAGGAAAAGCTCAAAAAATATACAAAGCTAATGTATGATCAGGCAATGCTTATCGAAGGCATGTCAATTGAAAATCCGGTTGAATTTTCAAATCTTATCTGTGAACTCATGACAGACTGATAAATACAATAATTTAAATATTAAAAAAAGGGGCTGTTAAGAAACTGCCTGAAAGCTGAAAAAAGCAGCAAATTAGAGTACGTAAATACGTATCTTTGATTTGCTGCTTTCTTTATATGAGAGACTTTTTTAACAGCCCCTTTTTAAAATTTCATGTTAATAAATTCGTTTTTATTATTTTGTTTTTGCTTTTGCTTTTGGATCTTCGGAGCCGGTGCTGACGTTTTTGTTTCAGGAAGTGATATATTATTTTTTTCAGCAGCCATTCTGGCAGGTATTTTATTTAAAACTATTCCTTTAATTGCCGTGTCAGAAAGCTCAAAACTTTTCAATGCATGTCTGAGATCCTCATCAAATGTTTCAGTACTGTCAAAAGTAAGAACAAATGCATCAGTTATTTCTTTAAATGTTACTGCATCCGAATAGTCCCTGACAGCCGGAGTATCAATAATTATCATATCAAACATCGGCTTAAGCTTGCTTATAATGCTGTTTGTTTTTGAAAGAAGCAAAGTTCCTGCAGGTTCTATTCCCGCATTTCCTGACGGAAGAATAAACATGGATCTTTGATCTGTTGTTTTTATGGCTTCTTTTATTTTTGTTCTGCCTGATATAACATCTGCAAATCCGGGATCATCATCGTTGATATTGAAATATCGTTTAAATGAGTTATTTCTGAAGTTTCCGTCAAGGAGCAGAACATACATGCCGTTCATAGCTGCTGTAATGGCAAGATTTACTGCAACAGTTGTTTTTCCGTCACCTTTGGCAGGACTGCACAATGTTATAACACAGCACGGATCATCAGATACATATTTTAACTTTTTGAAAAGTTCGTCAAATGAATTTTTAAAAAATAAATTATGACACTCATTTAGTTTTATTTCCGGTTTGCTTATATTGTTCAAAACAGGAATATGCCCTATAACAGGTATGTCAGTGACATTTTTTACGTCCTTTTCATTTTCAAGAAGGATCTTCTGTTTCGGGGTAATAATCAGTGCTATGCATCCGGTCACCAGTCCGATAAGTGATGAAATAAAAATACTAAAGGGAATATTCGGAACTGAAGGTTCATCCGGGAGTTTAGCAGGTGATACAAGCGCAAAATTAAAATCAATAAGTGCTGAATAGTGCTTTGCTGAATATTCGAATGTCTGCTGAAGAACGTAGGCATCCGACTTTGATTCGCAGGTTATTAAAACATCAAACCAGCAGGATTTTCTTACAGGTTTGACTTTAGTCATTTTTTTCAGCTGTGCCGTAGTGTAGTCAAGAGAACAGTTTTTTGAAAATATCTCCATGAATTCATCGCAGGAAAACAGCTCCATGTAATTTGAAGCATAGTCTTTTTTTGACGATTCGTTTTTGTTTCTGTTGATTATCTGGTACCTTGATTCTGAAGTATATTTTTCTGATATAAAAAATGTACTCACAACATCCCCGATAACGGCAGACATTATTACAAATACAGCGACGATGAGTATACTGTGTTTTATATTTTTTTTCATAAAGACAACACCCATTCGTTGAATATTATTTTTACTAATACATAATTTATTATAACATATATTTTATAAAAGTCAAATAATTCGGAGCTTTTGTGTACATTTCAAAGCCCCGCTTTTAACAAGCAGAGGCGGGGGATATCCTCTGTGTTGTTATATGAGTTACAGCTTTCAGAATATATATCTGTTTTGCAGAATCAATGTCAATAACAAAACAGATGTAAAACTTTGGTTCCAAACAAAAATATATTTATTTAAGGGAAAAAATAACAGTGACAATCCCGATTTTTCATGATATAATATAAATTGATATTGCTTGTTAAAGGAGTTTGAAACTTGGAAAACAAAATACCTGTTGTAAAGAGAAGGCGTGTTCACCGTGGAAGAGTCTGCGGATGTCTCATTCTTATTTTTATTTTTGTTTTTATAATATGTGGAATATCCGGATGTGTAAAAAAATTAAAAGCCGGAAAAGAAGACGACTCAAAGAAACTTGCTGAAGTGACGGAAGTAACTACTCAAAGTCAAGAGAAAAAAAATGATGAAATTATTATAGTAGTAGATCCGGGACACGGCGGAGATGATAACGGCAGTGTCCTTGGAGAGGATCCTGTTACACATACCGGATTGCGTTATGAGAGAATCGATAATCTCAACTATGCACAGATCGTCTGCGATGAACTGAATAAACGAAAAGGCATCAAAGCTGTAATGACGAGAGAGGATAACGATGCTGATCTGTCTAATAAAGAAAGAGCGAATTTTTCAAATAATCTCGGTGCCTCACTCCATCTTGCTCTTCACAGAAATTTCAGTGTTGATTCTGATGCAAATGGTGTTGAACTGTGGATACAGAAAGACAGTCAGATCCCTGAACAGGTTCTTGCATTTAATATAGAACAAAAATTCAAGGAAGTGAATGCTGATATTAAAAATTCGGGCAAATCTTCCGGAGGTTTTACCATCAGACCAACGCAGCAGGGATATACAAGCGACAAGCAGAACAATTTTGAGATCATTTCTTTCACAAATATGACAGCTATCATTGTTGAGCTTGGTTTTATTTCAAATGACAAGGACAATCGAATTTTTGACCTTTATTACGAACAGTATGCCAAAGCAATTGCTGATGCTGTTGAGAGCTGGTGCAAGGATGACGAGGGAAAATATCCGAAGATGGGACTTGGACAGACAATAGAATCTCCGTATGTTACTGATGTTCCTGAAGATGAAGATTCCGATGATGAATCTGATATTGAAGATCCTGAAAATGATTAAATTTAAATATTAAAAAAATAAACATCCATCATAACGGATGTTTATTTTTTTAAGTTTTATATTATTTCCCCGCCACTACTTTTAACAAGCAGGGGCGGGGAATATTTTATGTGTTGTTCCAAGCTCTGCTTTTAACAAGCAGAGGCAAT